>JAKOZM010000229.1 GCA_029779995.1 Actinomycetes bacterium | reverse complement strand
ACCCCATCGCAGAAGCATTGCCTGCCGCACTGCCACCCTTCCGCACGCGATCACGGCAGATGTTCGACGGCATTGTCGTGGCAGGCGACCATCGGGACACACCGTCGATTCAAGGGGCGCTGGTCAGCGGGCGCAGAGCGGCCACCCGAGTGCGCCGGGGGCTGGACACGGCTGACTGAAACTGCTCCTGTGGCGGGCCCTCGGCATAACCCGCACGCTGGAAGCATGAAGGCAACGTGGAACGGCGCCGTGATCGCCGACAGTGACCAAACAGTCGTCGTCGAAGGTAATCACTACTTTCCCCACGACAGTGTCAACTGGGATCTGCTGACCGCAACCGACACCCACACGGTCTGCCCGTGGAAGGGTACGGCGTCCTACTGGACCGTGGTGGTCGACGGTCAGAGCAATCCCGACGCGGTCTGGGCCTACCCACATCCAAGACCCGAGGCCTCCCACATCAAGGATCATGTGGCCTTCTGGCGTGGAGTCACCGTTTCCTGATCAGCGGTGGCCGCGTTCGCGGCCCGTCACCGATCAACTTACGGTGGGACTATGGGTTGGAACATCACAGACATACCGGACCAGAGCGGGCTCACGTTCCTCATCACTGGGGCCACCTCCGGCTTGGGCCTGGAGTCAGCGATAGCCATCGCCGCCGCGGGCGGGGACGTCATCCTGGCGGGCCGTTCCGAGCAGCGACTTGCGGCAGCGCAGGCACGGATCCCGCAGCCCACCCGCACCGTGACCGTCGATCTGGCGGACCTTGCCAGTGTCCGCGACGCTGCCGCAAGCGTGGACCATCTGGATGTCCTGATGAACAACGCCGGGATCATGGCCCCGCCCCTAGGACGCACGCGGGACGACTTCGAGACCCAGATCGGCACCAACCATCTGGGGCACTTCGCGCTCACCGGCCTGCTGTTGCCGAAGATGCCCCTCACCAGTTCCGATTCCCGGGTGGTGACCGTATCCAGCATGGCCCACAAGATGGGCGCGATCGATCTCGACGACCTGAACTACGAACGGCGCAAGTACAGCGCGTGGCCCGCCTACGGCCAGAGCAAACTTGCGAATCTGCTCTTCGCCGCTGAGTTGGACCGTCGGGTGCGGCAGGCAGGTTGGCAGCTACGCAGTGTGGCCGCACATCCCGGCTTCTCAGCGACGAACCTGCAGTACGCCGGACCGCAAGTGGCTCACAACCCTGTCGGCAAACTCGGAACGCGGCTCATGAACCTGGTCATGGCACAGTCGGCCGAGTCCGGCGCGCGGCCGCAGCTGTACGCGGCCACCATGGCCGACGTCGCCGGCGGGGACTACTTCGGGCCCAAGGATTTCTTCGAGACCCGCGGTGCGCCCAAGCGGGTTGGCCGCACCAGCGCGGCCAAGGATCAGGCGGTCGCGGTAAAACTGTGGACGTTGTCCGAGGAACTCACCGGCGTGCACTACCCGACGTCAGTGCCGAACTCCTCCACCTCGTAGGTCCATAACGCCACCGGCCAGGTCTGGGGAGGCAGGCTCGCCTTGCGCCACAGACCCGCGACGAAATCATCGGCCGTGGGTAGTTGCTCCCACACGGCAGGCAGGAAGGTGCCGCGCCGACCACGCGCCTCGACCACGGCGCCGGCGCGCGGCAGGCGCCGCACGACGTCGAGGTAGGAGTCGGCGGCAAACGGGATCAGTTCGCCCAGAACGCTGATCTCGACATGCACGCCCTCCAAGGTGTCGAGCGGCGGGAACCGCGGGTCATCGAACGCCGCCGCCACGGCGTGTGTGGCGATGTCGCGGCCCAGTGGCTGATAGGCCTCGAGCGCCCCGATACAGCCGAGCAGTTCACCGCGCCGGCGCAGGGTGACGAACGACGCGCCCCATTCCTGCAGGTAATCCGGGAGCTGACCGGGAGTCGGCCGGGCGCCAGTGCGCAGCGCCGCCTCGATGCTGGTGATGGCCAGGTCCAGCATCTCGCGGCGCTGTTGGGGGGTGAACATCAAGGCCCCACCGCGAAGGCGCCGTATCCCACCACACGATCGTGCGGGCCCGCCGTGTCGCCGGAGTTGCGCAGGTCGAGTTGCACGATTCCCCGGCCCATCCTTTGCGCAGCCAGCAGCAGACCCCGCAACGGATAGGCGCCGCACGCATCGTCGTCGGCTATGCCCTGCCAGTCGCGGCTCACGATGCGCTGGGCTGTGGCGCGATCCTGGCCGACCGCCGTCTCGTACCGGTGGTAGTGCGACAGGTCGGTGGACAGGACCACAACGGTCCCCGGATCGGCGAGGAACGGCTGCAGCACATCGGCGACCTCACTGGGTTCAGCCCGACCCACCAGGATGGGCAGCAGACGCCAGCCCGGGGCCAACTGCTCCTGCAAGAAGGGCAACTGCACCTCGAGGCTGTGCTCGGGGGCGTGGGGGTAGTCGTCTCGAGGAAGACCGGCGTCACCGATGCCACCTTCGTCAATCTCGACCAGGCCCAGGGGTGTGCGCCACGCCTGCGCCCTGGGTGCGACCAGGCCCGCGACGGGTACGTAGTGGGCGGGACCTGCGATGACCACCCGCTGGGCAGTGTGCAATTGCGCGTAGGCCGTCGCCGCGACCGGCCCCGAGTAGATGTGCCCCGCGTGCGGGACGATGACACCGGGCGGCTGGCCGGGCAGGGCAACAGTGACAGCGGCAAAGTGCTCCGACACCTCCCGGCGCAGCTCGTCAGGATCTGCGGCGTAGAAGCGGCCCGCCACAGCAGGTTCACGCACGGCCATCTGGACCCCCTGCGAGCAGCAGTCGCTCCACCTTCCCGCTGGCGTTGTGGGGCAGGTCGGTGTGGTGTTCAAGGTCCTTGGGGCGCTTGTAGGCGGCAAGACAACGCCGGGCCCACTCGTGGACGTCGGCCGGAGCAGCCTCACCCGTGAACGCCGCGCATACCCGCTGTCCCCAACGCGGGTCGTCACGGCCGAACACCGCGACCTCGCTGACCCCCGGGCACTCGAGCAGGACCGCCTCGACCTCCGCTGGATACACGTTCACGCCGCCGGTGATGATCAGGTCCTCTCGGCGGCCCTCCAGGAAGAGGTACTCGCCATCGAGCCGACCCAGGTCACCCACGGAGAAGGCGTCACCGGCCCAGGCGGCCGCGGTCTTCACGGGGTCGTTCCAGTATTCAAACCGCGCGAAGGCGGGGGTGTGACACCAGATGATGCCGTCCCTGATCGCCAGGCGGCGGCCAGGTCGCGCGACGCCGACGGTCCCCACGTGATCCTCCCAGGACGCCCCGGGGCAGACGGTGAACTGACCTTCGGTGGAGCCGTAGAACTCCCACACATGTTCGGTCCCGGCCCAGTCGTGCAGGCGGCGCTTGATGCTCGGAGGACAAGCCGCACCGGCATGGGTGATCAGCCGGTAGGGACTGGCTGGCAGATCCCCTTGGAACAGGCGCTGTAGGTGGCTGGGGACGAGGAAGGCGTGCGTGGGCCGATGGTCGGCCATCGCCCGCACGATGCTCGGCGCGTCGAACTCGCCCGGGAGAACAGCCGCACCACCCACGTGCAGGACCGCCATCGCGTAGCGCAGTGGCGCGGCATGGCACAGCGGACCGTGGACGAGGGTCACGTCATCGGCCGTGAACTCCCAATGGTCGATCTCGTCACGCCACAGGGCCTCGGTCAGGGGCTCACCGATGCCCTGGGTGTAGACGCCCTTCGGCCGGCCGGTCGTACCGGAGGTGTAGTGCATGGGACGCCCGATCGGCCACTCGGACAACTCGGGAGCCGGGCCGGTTGCCTGGGTCAAGGCCAGGATGTCGGCGGCCTCTGAGATCGTGACGCTGGCCCCGCTGTCCGTGATGATGTGGGCCCGTTCTGCGTCGGTGAGCAGCGGGTTGATCGGCACCGGCACCATCCCCGACCGCAGCGCGGCCGCCACGATGGCGATCACCCGGGACTGCAGCACTGCGGCTTCCGCCTGCGGGTAGCGGTGCTCGGGGGTCACGATCGCCACCCGGTCGCCGGGGCGTAGTCCCCGTTGCGACAGCCCGGCGGCGGCCCGCTCGGCGAGGCGTTGGTACTCCGCGGCGGTCAGGACGTACATGTCAGCAGGCTATCCGTGCAGTCGCACCGGCAGCCGTCGCCGACCCCAGGAACCGGGCACCGTCTGGAACACCCCGGCGATATCCGTCCCACAGGTTTGACACCGGCCCTCGACGAGGTCGAAGGAGAGCACCTCGTACCAGTCCCGCTCGATGACAGCTGCGTTGCAGCCCGGGCAGAACGTGGTGTCACCCTCGGCATCGTGCACGTTGCCGGTGTAGGCGTAGCGGATGCCGTTGGACCGTGCGATCTGCCGGGCGCGGGACAAGGTCTCGGGCGGAGTCGGTGGGGTGTCCAGCATCTTCCAATCGGGGTGGAATGCGCTGAAGTGCATCGGCACATCAGGCCCGCAGTGGTCGGCGACCCACCGCGTCAGCCGATCGAGTTCAGCGTCGGAGTCGTTGTGACCGGGCACGATCAGCGTCGTCAGTTCGACCCAAGCGGGACTCTCATGCACGGCCCATTCGATGCTTTCCAACACTGTTGCCAAGCTGCCCCCACACACACTGCGGTAATACTCCTGCGTGAATCCCTTGAGATCGATGTTGATGGCGTCCATGGCGCCGAACAGCTCCGCGCGGGGGCGGGCCTCGACGTATCCGGCGGTCACCGCGACAGATTTGATGCCACGCTCCCGGCACACCTGCGCGGTGTCCACGGCGTACTCCAAGAAGACAACCGGGTCGTTGTAGGTGAACGCCACGCTCGTGCACCCGAAGCGCACCGCGGCGTCGGCGATCTGCTCGGGGCTGGCCTCATCGGACAGGCTGTCGATGTCGCGGGACTTGGAGATGTCCCAGTTCTGGCAGAACTTGCAGGTCAGGTTGCAGCCCGCGGTACCGAAACTGAGTACGGGGGTACCGGGCAGAAAGTGGTTGAGGGGTTTCTTCTCGATGGGATCGATGCAGTATCCACTGGACCGGCCGTAAGTGCTGCTGACGATCATGTCGTGTTCACGAGCCCGCACGAAGCACAGGCCACGCTGGCCATCATGGAGGCGGCACGCGCGCGGACACACATCGCATTGCACGCGACCGTCGTCGCGCAGGTGCCAGTACAACGTCTCGTGCGCCCCCACACCTCTAGGGCACTACCGCGGACGGGTCTGTGTCAAGGCGTCAGCCTGCTAAGGCGTCAGGTTCCACGTCGTCCCACGGGTCTGGTGGTGCATTGTCGTCCAAGTGGTACGCGAAGTGGGTGTCCAGCGCGAGTAGGAAGGCGCCTTGCACCATGACCGCCGCCCCGTCTGGCCGCAGGCCTTTTCGGTAAAGAGCGGCCCCGACCGTCATGTAACCGACATCGGCGACCGCATTGACGAGCAGGATCCGGCGAAGCCGTGCTGTCGTAGGCGTGGGCCGGGAACTGGTCCACGCAGCAATCCCCGCATTGATGACACCCCAGGCGAATGTCTGTCGGCCAAACCTGCGCGCCGGGTCGTTCCTGCCGCCTGCCCACAGCGCCGCACCGGAGATGAGACTCACCGCAGACCACGTCCCGAACGTGCGCTGTAATCCCTGTGCTGTTGCCATCACGCCTCTCCAACATATGGACAATGCCGACATCCTGACTGACAGCAGCGCCCGCGATCCAGATGGTACTGCGCGGTCAATACGTACAGGCCGGTGTCAGGGTCGTTGTACATCTGCTCTCCTGCGGCCACGGCACGCGCGTGCTCGGTCATGATCACTGCGAACCGCGGGTCGTCTGGACTCAGCCTGCTGGGGTGCGGCAACAGAGGATCAGGACGTGGCACGAGCCCATTGTCTCTCAAGTCCGAGGTGGCGTGACCGGGCAGCGTCCAAGAGGGCTGGTCCGGGCGTGCTGGCATCGGGGTGCCCTTGTTACTCCTCGGTGGCGCTGCCGCGTGCGCGGGTTTGGCGATCTTTACGGGTCGTCGGGTCGGCTGGTGTATCGCTTGCCGCGGGGGCTGATCCAGATGGTGGTGTTGTTGGGTCCTCGTTCCACCCGCCAGCCGCTGTGGGTCTTGATCCGGTGATGGTAACGACACAGAGCCTGCAGATTGGCCGCGTCGGTCGCACCGGTTGGGTAGGGGACGATGTGGTCCAAATCGCAGTTGCGGGCGGGCCGTCGGCAGCCGGGGAACCGGCAGTGCCGGTCCCGGGTCCGCACGTAGCGTCGCAGCTTCAGGGTGGGCATGTATCCGGCCTGTAGCTGCGGGAGCGTGAGCCGGATGATCGCCGAGGGCAACTCCAGGCGGCGCAGCAGCTCATCGGCGTGGGCGTCGGCGATCGGGCCGTACCCCTCGATCTCCGCCCCGTCATCGGTCATGATCACCGCGACCGGGACCTGCTCGGCCGGGGTGATCCCGGTCAACAGTTGGATGAACATGTCGGCCCGGATCGCCTCCCGGTTGCCCTGAATGTTGTTCGACCTCACCCGGATCGACTCCATACAGGCCGTCGCCTCTTCCGCGGTCAGATAGGCCGACAGCGTGGCCATGCCGTCCGGCTCGGGGATCAGGCTGACCTTGCGACACGTGCGGGCCTTCTTCCGGCGCCGCTCGGCGGCGTCGGCGTCGATCCGGTCGACCTGGCGGGGTAGCCAGCCCCGCACCTGATGCCGGGTCCGGGTGGCCGCGTAGTCGATCGCCCGCTCGACCAGCGCCCGCCGGGCACCCGGTTCGAGTCCGAGGGTGGATGTCGCAATCTCGCGCACCTTCGCCAGATCGATCCGGCCCTCGGCCAGCGCGGTCAGCAGCACCGGAAGGTCGTTCACCACCTCCACGGCCACATCCACCATCGACGACGCCGCACCCGGGGACCACACCATCGCACACGCGATCTCCGGCGGTGTCGGATCCACCACCACCCCATCCTGGTCCGCACCCAACTCGGACTCCACGAACACCTGATGGAAGGCCCGGAGTTGTTGGGCGTGGCAGTACCCGATCACCGCCTCGGCCGCCTTCGCGCGCTCGAGCGGATCCCCCGGGGAGCGCATTGCCTCCCACGCATCGATCACCGAATCGTTCATACCCATACCGTACGCAGGACCTACGACAAACTACCTTGACCAGGTAATTCGGTGTGGACTACTTGACATTTTCATCTCGAGCCAAAGGCGGTGGCTAGGAGCACTCAGAGGGGAAGGGCGTCACACAACGGCGGGGCCGATGCTCGTTGGTTCGCTGCTGCTGCGCTACGCGACACCGGACGACATCGAGCGCCTGCTCAGTTTGCGTAACGACGCCGATGCAAACCATTTCATGATTCGGACATCAGTTGATCCAGACGTGTTCCGGCGGGACTGGCTGGCTGTGGCCGACAGCGACACCGACTTCTCCTGCGTCGCCGAACAACCGGGGATGCCATTGCGGACCGAAGGCAGGATCGGGTACATCGTCGATCCCCGCTACTGGGGATTGCGGGTGGGCTCGGCAATGGGGTACGGGCTGCTGGCGGCCGCGTTCGGCCCTTTGGAGCTGCGACGCGTCACCGCCATCTGCAACGCCGATAACCTGGCCGCCGTGCGCACCTTGAAGGCTTTGGGGATGCGCCGTGAGCTGCATGGCATTGCTGATTCGCGGCACGCCGAACTGGACTGGCTCGATGGCTGCCAATACGAACTGCTCACCTCGGAGTGGCAGGAACAAACAACGCGTAGGGATGTAATAGTCAGCCTGTCCGGCAGTGGCGCTGAGAGTGCTCCCGGCGCCGCTCACTCCGGCGGACCCACCATCTCGGCCAGCGTTTCGATCATGGGCCGGATGGCCTCGAAGGACACCTGCACCGTGCTGACCAGTTCTGGGGTCTCCATCCAGGCAGCGGGTTCCCAGGAACGGGTGGCGTGCAGCGTGCGATGGCGCAGCAGGTCCAGATCCGGACTGTCGGGGTCCACCCCCCGCGGCCTGGTCTTCAGCTGGTCACCGTCGACAACAAAGCCTGCTGCGGTGGCCACCTCCAGGGCCTTGCGCAGATCGGCTGAGCCGTACTCGCTCAGGTACTCGCGGTACCGCTTCACCTGATCCCCCGTGCTCTGGTACCAACCGCCGGCCACCATGAACCCGGTGCCGGAAACCTGCATGTACCAACCGAGGCCGTGAGGCCCCTTGAAGAGGCAGCCCTGGTGATCCTTGATCGGCGTCTTGTCGCGGCTGAACCGCATATCGCGGTAAGGGCGGTACAGATGAGCCGGGCCAAAAGGCTCCCCGACGGCGTCGGCGAGTGCCTGCAACGGGTCGCGGACATCGCGTTCCCACTGCGGCTTGTGCTCGACCCAGAACTCACGGGTGTTGTCGGCGGCCAGGTGATCGTAGAAGTCAAAGGCTTCGGCGGGGATTCCAATAGGCATGGGTCGAGCCTGCCACCCCGGTCAGACACGTGGCAGCACGCTTGTGGACAACTCACGCAACTCCCCCACGTCTGACCACGCCCCCTGTACCGTGCGTACATGCCGGGGCTGACCGAACGCGTCGTGGCCGCCTCCCGGAATCGCGACCGCGTCCTGGACGCCATCAAGGCGCTCGCCCTTCTTGTGGTCATCGCCGGCCACAGCCTGGCCTGGCACATCCCCCCGGACGGCACCCCGGTGAACGTCCTCGAGGAGGCGCACTTCCTGGTACCCCTCACCTGGATCTTCCAGGTCCTGCCCCTCTTCTTCGCTGCCGGGGCGGTGAGCAACGCCGCGAGCCTGATCCGCCACGGCCGCGGGCAGTACTTGCAGTCACGCGGATCGCGCCTACTGGCACCCGTCGTGGTGTATGCGATGTTCTGGACCGTCATCCTGTTCCCACTGCATGCGGTCGGGGCCGGCCGGTTCTTGGCCCAACTCCTGTGGTTCGCGGGGGTCTACCTGCTGGTCGCAGCGGCTGCAGTTGTCACCACGAAATGGACGTCCCGGCCCGGGCCAACTCTGGCCGGGTGGCTCCTAGTGATCATCTCCATCGACCTGCTGCGATTCACCGATCTGGCGGGCTTCGCGTGGCTGAATATGCTGCTCGTGTGGGGCTGGCTGCACCAGGTGGGCTACTACTTGCCCACCCTGCGAGGCCGCCGTATGGCGATCCCGGCCGGTCTGGCCCTGATCGGTATTGCCGTGCTCGTGGCGATCAGTGGCCCGTTCTCGGTGAGCCTGATCTCCGTCAACGGGATTCCCGGCTTCTCAAACCTCGCCCCGCCGAGCGTGGTTCTCGCCCTGTTCGGAGCCGGCCAGATCCTGCTGGTGGCCGGGTTGTGGCCGGTGCTGCAGCGCTGGCTGGGCAACGACCGAATCTGGACCGCTATCGCCCTGGTCGGGGCGCGGGGGATGGGCATGTACCTCTGGCACATCCCCTTGGTCGGCGCCGCGGCCGGTTGCGCAATGCTCCTGGGCTTCGCCGCCCCCGCCTTGAGCCTCACCTGGTGGGCCGTGCACCTGACGGTGGTGGCGCTCGTCATCCCGCTCGCCTGGCTGCTGGCGGGGGTGGCGACTACCCCGCAACGCTGGCTCACCCGCCTCCCGGGCCTGGCGCGAGCCGGCCTCGGGTGTGCCCTGGGCGGGTTGGCCGTACTCAATACAGCCGCGACCGGTTTCGGAACATGGTGGGGCGCGGGTGCCGCCGGCCTACCATCCAGCGCCGCGGTGAACCTGGTCCTGGTCGTGCTGGCCTACCTCCTCGTCAGGCCCCGACGAGCACACTCAACGACAACAGGACCGCCACCAGCGTGACGACCACCGGCTCCCAGGTGGCGGCCGGCGCCTCACCGCGTAAGGAGCGCAGTCGATGCACGATCGGGATGATCCCGATGACCGTCATGACAATGGCGATGCCCGCTTCGATCTGATAATCGGCGAGCGCGAGGTGGACAGCGCCCAGCCCACCGATCACCGTGATTGCCAGCAGTGTGCGCCGCCAGGCAAGCCGTGTGCGTTCGTACTGCGAGTTCATCGGCAGTGCCCGTCAGATCATCACGCCGATGGTGACCAGTGCGGCCAGAACCACCACCCCGACGGTCAGAATGAGGGGGCCACGCTGCGTCGGAAGCGGCTCCCCGCGTTTCATGGCGGTCTGTACGTGCTGCCAGTGGAAGAACGACAGCACGGCGAGTCCGCCCCCGAGCAGACTCGCGCCGACTGCCGCGGCACCTAGAACCTCGGAATCCTCGGTGAACACCCGCAGGGCGATACCCCCGGCGATCAACGCGAGGCCAGTGCGCACCCAGGCCAAATAGGTCCGCTCGTTGGCCAGGATGTAGCGGTAGTCAGGCTCCTCCATCACGCGACCCGCTGCCGGAAGACCCGGATCTCCCACGGCCGCAAAGCGCTGCCAACGGGTTCCCGGTAGTTGCACAGCACGATCTCGCCGGCCATCTCCATCGGCACAAGGACGGGTTCCCCGCCGAAGTTGGCGACCACCAGCAGGCGATCGTCACCCAATGTGCGGGTGAAGGCATACACCTGCGGGTCAGCCGGCAGCAGCAGTTCGAACCGTCCGTTGCGCACCACCGGGTCGCGATGGCGCAGCTCGATCAGACGCCGATACCAGGAGAAGACAGATTCCGGATCGCCGACCTGGGCGGCCGCGTTGATGCGGTCATGGTTGGGATTGACGCTCAACCATGGCGTGCCCGTTGTGAACCCGGCCTGGTCGGAGTCGTCCCACTGCATCGGCGTCCGGGCGTTGTCGCGCCCGACTGCCTCGAGGGCCATCAGTACAGTGCGAGGATCCAGACCCTGCTGGTCCACGGCCTGGTGGTAGTAGTTCAGCGACTCCACATCCACGAACTCATCGACGCTGGTGAACGGGTAGTTGGTCATCCCCAACTCCTCACCCTGGTACACGTAAGGCGTGCCCCGATGCAGATGGAGCACGGCACCGAGCAGCGTGGCGGACTCGTACCAGTAGGCCCGCTCACCAAAACGCGACACCACCCGGGGCTGGTCGTGGTTGTTCCAGTAGAGGCTGTTCCACCCGACATCCGCCAGCCCGTACTGCCACTTCGCCAGGTTCGCCTTGAGGTCCACCAATTTGAGGCCCTGCACATCCCACTTGCTGCGGCCGTGGTCGATCTGCATGTGCTCGAACTGGAAGACCATGTCGAGCTCGTGACGCTGCTGGTCGGTCAGCAGCCGGGCCTGCTCCACTGAAGTCCCGGGGCACTCCCCGACGGTGAGGCAGTCGGTGGCGCGACCGGCGAAGACGTTGGCGTACATCTCTTGCAGGAACTCGTGCAGACGCGGGCCGTTCATGTAATACGGCCCGCCGTCGCCGTACAACTCCCCCATTGGCACCACTGCCTGCGGCAGTGCGATGTGCTTGGAGATCAGGTTGATGACATCCATCCGGAAGCCGTCGACCCCACGGTCGAGCCACCAGTTCATGAGATCGTAGACGGCATGCCGGACCTGCGGGTTCTCCCAGTTCAGATCGGGCTGCTTGCGAGTGAACAGGTGCAGGTAGTACTGGCCGGTGGTCTCGTCGAGTTCCCACGCGCTGCCCGAGAAGATCGAACCCCAGTTGGTGGGCGGCTGGCCGTCCTTGCCGTCGCGCCACCAGTACCAATCGCGTTTAGGGTTGTCCAGGCTGCTCCGCGATTCGATGAACCAGGGGTGCTCGTCGCTGGTGTGGTTGACCACCAGGTCCATCACCAGTTTCATGCCGCGGACGTGGACCTGCGCGAGCAACTCGTCGAAGTCGGCGAGTGTGCCGAACATCGGATCAATGTCGCGGTAATCGCTGATGTCGTACCCGTTGTCGTCCTGCGGCGAGCGGTAGACCGGGCTCAACCAGATGACGTCGACCCCCAGGTCTTTCAGATAGTCCAAGCGGGAGGTGATCCCCGGCAGGTCCCCAATCCCGTCACCGTTGGAATCTGCGAAGGAACGCGGATAGATCTGGTACACAACAGCGCTGGTCCACCATGGCGTCACCCGCTCACGGTACTCGTAGCCTGATCACCATGTCGGTACGATTCCGCGCCCCGGTGGCACAGCAGCACGGGACCTCACCCTACGTGGATGTCCCGGCCGAGGTTTTGGCGCAGATCAGTGAGAAGCGCCGCGTCCCGGTCGCTGTGACCGTCAACGGGTTCACCTTCCGCACAACCGTCGCGCCCATGAAGGGGTGCCTGCTCCTCGGGTTCAACAAGGCCAACGCAGCGGCTGCGCGGGTGACGGCCGGTGATGTGATCGACATCGAGATGGAACTCGACACAGCGCCCCGCGAGGTCGAGGTGCCGGTGGAACTTCGGCAGGCGTTGGGCGCCGCACCGCAGGCGCAAGCGGCCTATGACGCCCTGTCCTACACCCATCGCCGCGAGTGGGCCCAATACGTCGCCTCGGCCAAGCAGGCGCAGACCCGAGTCCGCCGCGCGGCGAAGGCGGTGACCCAACTGGATCCGCTCAGCCGACCCCATTGAGCTCATCGACCACTGCCAGCAGGTCGCCTTGGTCGTACCAGTTCACCGCCACGAAGTTCGTCATCATGCCCCGCTCGGCCTGACAGCTGCGGACCCTGTCCCCGAGCACCTCCTCGGTGTTCGCCTGCTGCGCGTTCGAGACCAAGCGCGTGAAGCTGCTGAGCCAGTGGTTGACCAGCAGGATCTGTGCATCCTTGCGACCGCGGTTGCGGGCACAGTCGAAGTCGTCCACCGACGCGTAGGTGTAGCCCGTGTCCTGCACGAGGTCGAACCCCTGCTGCAGGTACGGGTACTGCTGGCCCCCACCCTCGTTCTCCATCAGCACGACCAGCCGGCGACCACTGTCGATCATCTCGCGCAACGTGGGCCACGCCGCCCCTGCCGTATGCACGTACGTCTTGTCGACCAGACCTGCCTGTTCAAACACCGCGGCGGTATCGGCTGGGGAGGTGGCGTCCTGTATGAATACGGTCACCACGTCGCGGGGGTGGGCGTCCATCCAGGCCGCCAGCCCGTCGAGTTGCTGCTGCAGGGGCGTAGCCCCCAACTCGCACAAGGTGTGACACATGTACACCTCTACCGGACCGAGGGTGTCCTCTCCACGCAGCCGGTCGACGGTGCGCTGCATGGCCGGCGTGATCTCCTGCGCACGCCCGGATGTCAGTTCGGACTGCGCACGCGCCAGGGAACGCTGGGCAGTGACGGCGCCGCCCGATGCCGTGGCCTGCCCGTACCAGGTGTCGATCAGGAAGACCCGGATGCCGTCATCGAGGCTGCGGACCATCGTGGTCGGCTGCTCGGCGAGGAACCACCCGGGCTGGTCGGCGGCCGACATCGCGTTGTGGGTGGCCGGGAACGCCACCTCGCTGAACGCGCGATCACACAGTTCCGGGTGGCCGTTGCACGCCTGCGGATCGACCACAGCTGCCACCGACTCCTGCTGGGGTAGGGCCGCAGGCACCAGGAGGGCGGCAAGCAGGCCAACGGCTACCACCACTGCCCCCACCGGGAGGGCCCACGCCCACCGCCAACCCTTGCCGCCTTCGACCACTTGGCGTTCGCGCGCCCGCTCGGCGACCAGGTCCAGTTCACTGACGCCCACCAGGAAGATGGCCGCGCCGGCGACCACCGAGACCACAGCCAGCGCCACGGACGGGACAAAGATGAATGCCACACCCACGCCCACCAGCAGCAATGCTCGGACCAGCGCCCAACTGGCCTGGGCAGGACGGCGCATCAATAACCGCACAGCGGCATCGACGCGCTCATGGACGTGGACCTGTGGCAACAAGGCGCTGGCCGCGACGACCATCAAGGCACCCACTAGAGCCGTGACCAGCACGCGCACTGCCAACGCCTGGCCGAAGACGTCGGCCGCGGATTCCACCACCGCGGTCTGCAGGGGCGGGAGCGCCACGAGTCGGCTCGCGATCCAGCCCAGCACGCCGATGACGGCCAGCACGCCCGCCACGCTGACAAGCGCCCATCCCACCCGCAGCAGGGCCATCCGCCGGTCGCCGGCCAGCCACACCCCCAGCGCCCACAGGCCGATCGCCAACAGCGGCAGCACCAAAGCCAGCGCTGTGACGGTCTGGAAGAGCGGGATGATGATCGCGGCCGGACCATCCTGTCCGCCGATCTGAGCCAGCGTCACGTCCAGATCGGACGGGATGCGTTGCGCCAGATCCGGCGCCACCGCATCCAATAGAGAAACTGCCGCCGACCCGATGTCAGCCACGGTCAGCACCGCAGAACTCGAGCCTTGTTCGGTCAGGGCGCTGTGAAAAGAGACCACTGCGGCGGTGAATACGCCGTTGAACGCGGTGCTCGACAGCACGGTCGCCGCCGCGGATTCGATGGCTGGCGCCACGGCGACGAGATCTGGCTGCGTGTCCACCACCAAGGCGGCCACTTCCTTGCCGACGGCCGCCGCCAGCGCCGGATCCTGGCGCATCTCGTTGATGTGGTTAGCGAACCGGGGACCATTGACAACGTTCGCGTTGAGGAAACCCGCGACACTGGCCAGAAGAAACAGGACCGTCCCCGTGACCAGCGCCACGCTCGACCATCGGCGGCTGCCTCGCATGAGTCACACCGTAGCGAGCCTGACGCGATTCGACTCCCTGGCAGGTCGCGAGCATGATTAGCCACGTGGGGCGCTCGAAACCGGACAGGGATTCGGCATCCGGCTGGCGGTACGCCGTGCCGGTTGTCCTGGTCGCCCTGCTCGGAACCCTGGTCAGCATTGGGCTGATGCAGCGCCAGCAGCGAGCGATCCACGGCCAAACGCATGACTCGGTACAAGCGGTGGTCAGCTCCACGGCGCAAACCGCTGCCCGGTCCTTGGGGTCACTGCGTGGCGCGATGGCCGCGTTTCCCGCGTTCTACGCCGTGACGCAACCCGTTTCAGAAGCCGAGTTCGCCCAGTTCAGCGCCGTCACCTTCGACCAGCGCGAAGACCTCACCGGAGTCCTTTTCGCGGCACCGAGGGCCAGCTCCCTGGTGGTGGAATACCTGGCCAGCGGCGCCCCCGCGAACCTACGCGGGTTCGACCTGGCCTCCGATCCGGTGAGCGCCAAGGCCACTGAACTGGCCAGATCCAGCCGCGACACGGTCATGGTCGCGCGGCGCAGCAGTCCCCTCGGCGGCTCATCGCAAGTGTTCGCCTACACACCCCTGTTCCAGGCGGGCACGTTCACCGGTGTCGTGGTCGCCGGCGTCGATATCTGGGGGTGGCTGGACGCCACTCAGGGGGCCGACGACACCTACGCGATGTCCCTGCTCGACGAGAGCGTCACCCCCTACGAGGTCTTGTGGGCAAGCGGCAATCTGCCCGTCAGCGATCAGACGATCAGAGTCGATCTGCCCATGTCCGACCTGCAGACCCTGACGGTCACCGGCGGTCCCGGGCCGGCGATGACGACCGCAGCTCAGCCCTGGCGCCCCTGGGCCTGGCTGCTGGCAGGCCTGCTGGTCACCGCGGGTCTGTGTGCCGTCATCTGGGTCCATTCCCGGCGGGTCAAGGGCACCGCCGACGACCTGCAGCAAGCCACGAACCGGCTGCGTTTCCTGGCCGAACGCGACGCGCTCACAGGGTTGACGCACCGTGACGGTCTGCGCAGTTGGCTCGAGGAGTGGGACAGCCGGGCTGGCGGGCGACCGTTGGCGGTACTGTCCATCGACCTCGACGGTTTCAAGGAGGTCAACACCCGTTGGGGACACCTCAGCGGTGATCTCGTGCTGCGCCAGATCGCTCACCGGTTGTCCTCGCTGATCGACGACCGCGACTGCGTGGTGGCCCGCATCTCCGGCGATCAGTTCGTCGTCATGCGAGCCCTCGATCTGGGATCCGTGGACGACATCACCGCATCGGTCCAGGCTCTGATCGAAGAGCCCATCCCGATCGGTGACCGGGACATCGCTTTGAGCTCATCCATCGGCGTCGCTCTGCGCCCGCAGGACGGCCACAACCTGGACACCCTGATCACGAATGCGGACGTCGCCGTTCGCGCTGCCAAGGAGATGCCTGGGAACTCCGTGGTGCGCTTCGACCAGGGCATGGCCGCGCACGCGGCCCGCGAGCAACAGATCGGGCGCGCCTTCCGGGCCGCGATGCGGGATCCCGCGGCGCACTTCACGGTGGACTTCCAGCCGCAGGTGGACATGGTGTCGGGTCGGCTGGTCGCGGCCGAGGCGTTGATCCGCTGGAATCGCGATGGTGAGCTCGTTTCTCCCGCCGAATTCCTGCCGGTGGCTACGGCCTACAAGCTGATGCCTGACCTCGGCCGCTGGATCTTGCGCGAGTCATGTCTGGTGGTGCGGCGCTGGCGCCAGGAGGTGCCAGCCGTCGTCGCGGTCAACGTGGACGCTCAGCAACTCGAGACGGGCTTCGCCGATGTCATCACCGGGATCCTGCAGGACACCGGCACCTCACCGGAGTGGTTGATGATCGAGGTCACGGAGGCCGCAGCCATGGGCGTACGCGCTCAGCGCGAACTGGACCGGATCCGGGCGCTGGGGATGAGCATCAGCATCGATGACTTCGGGACGGGGTTCTCCTCCCTGTCCCGGCTGGCGGACCTGCCGGCTCAGCAACTCAAGATCGATCGCGCCTTCGTCGTCGGCCTGGGGCAGTCGAACGAGACTTTGGAGATCGTGCGCACCATCGTGGCCCTGGCCCGCGCTCTCGAGCTGGAGACCCTGGCTGAGGGGGTGGAGACCATCGCACAGGCCCGCGTCCTGCTGCACGAGGGCGTGCGCATCGGCCAGGGTTTCCTGTTCAGCGCGCCCACCAGCGCCGATGCCTGCCTGGCCATGTGGCACGCGGGCGTGTCGGTTCCGCAGTTGCAGAACTGAGCGATCAGGTGGCGCTGCGGCAGTCCTGGATGAACGATCGGGGGTCGGACTCCAGGTACGTGCTTGCCTCGGTGTACGTCACCGACGTCATGCCCTTGATCCGCTGCTGGGAGCCGGACCCGACCCACTTGCGGGTGAAGGATCCGATCGGAACGCCATTCTCGTAGATCTTGGCGCGCAACTTGCCGTTACTGACGGTGCCCCTGATGCAGGTGTACTCGCTACTGAAAGCGCCCACGGCCCCCACCACCTTCGAACCCTTCTTGGCCAACGTCGCAAAGTCGCCGTAGTACACACCGTCGATGTACTGCAGATCCTTGACCATGTACAGATTGCGGCTCGGCGCAGCGTGCGCGGGTGTCACCACCGCGGCTGCCGTCAGACCGACCAGGATGCCTGCTGCCACACGCTTCATGACTACCCCTTCCATGCCGGTACCAGCGTAAGCCCGACAATGGAAGAACGCCCCCACTGATTTGAGGATTTTATGGCACTGCGCAGCGACCTGCGAAACGTCGCGATCATCGCCCACGTCGACCACGGCAAGACCACGCTCGTGGACGCGATGTTGTGGCAGTCCGGGGCGTTCCGCGAGAACGCTGACGTCGCCGACCGGGTCATGGACTCGATGGACCTGGAACGCGAGAAGGGCATCACGATCCTCGCCAAACAGACCGCGGTCACCCATGGCGACGTGACGATCAACATCATCGACACCCCCGGTCACGCCGACTTCGGTGGTGAGGTGGAGCGCGGCCTGGAGATGGTCGACGGCGTCCTGCTGTTGGTGGATGCCTCCGAGGGTCCGCTGCCACAGACCCGGTTCGTGCTGCGCAAGGCCCTGGCCAAACACTTACCGGTCGTCCTGGTCGTCAACAAGGTGGACCGCTCGGATGCCCGGATCGCGGAGGTGGTCGATGAGGTCTACGAACTCTTCTTCGACCTCGATGCCACCGAGGAACAGATCGACTTCCCCGTCGTCTATGCCAGCGCGAAAGCCGGCCGGGCGTCCCTGGAACGGCCCGCGGATGCGACGATGCCAGACTCCGACGACCTGGAGCCGCTGTTCCAGACGCTCGTGAGCACGGTCCCCGCGCCGGAGTACGACGAGGCCGGACCGTTGCAGGCCCACGTCACGAACCTGGACGCCTCGGCCTACCTCGGCCGGCTGGCCGTCTGCCGCATTCATGCCGGCACGATCCGCAAGGGCCAGCAGGTGATGTGGTGTCGCGCTGATGGCACCCAGACCCTGGCCAAGGTCAGTGACCTGCTGATGACCGACGCCCTGGAGCGGGCTCCTGTGGATCAAGCCGGTCCCGGCGACATCATCGCTGTGGCGGGTATCCCGGACATCACCATCGGGGAGACGCTGGCTGACCCGGCCGACCCCCGGCCGCTACCGGTCATCACCGTCGACGAGCCCAGCATCTCGGTGACGATCGGGACGAACACCTCCCCGCTGGCCGGTGGTCACGGCTCGAAGATGACTGCCCGCCTGATCAAGAACCGGCTCGACTCCGAACTGATCGGCAACGTGTCGTTGCGGGTGGCCGAGACCGACCGCCCGGACGCCTGGGAGGTGCAGGGTCGTGGCGAACTGCAGCTGGCGGTGCTCGTGGAGATGATGCGCCGCGAGGGTTTCGAGCTCACCGTCGGCAAACCCCTGGTGGTGACCAAGGAGATCGACGGGACGCTGAATGAGCCGATGGAGAGCCTGACCATCGACATCCCCGAGGACTACGTCGGCGTCATCTCCCAGCTGATGGGCCTGCGCAAGGGTCGCATGGAGGATATGACCAACCACGGCACGGGCTGGGTGCGCATGGAGTACCGGGTGCCGGCCCGCGCGCTGATCGGTTTCCGCACCGAGTTCCTCACCGAGACCCGCGGCACCGGGCTCATGCATCACGTTTTCGGCGGCTACGAGCCGTGGCACGGCGATCTGCGCACCCGTCCCAGCGGATCCTTGGTCGCTGACCGGCGGGGCGCGGTGACGTCGTACGCCTGCTTCAACCTGCAGGAGCGGGGCACGCTGTTCGTCGAACCTGGTGCCGAAGTCTACGAGGGGATGATCGTCGGCGAGAACGCCCGCGCGGACGATATGGACGTCAACCCCACCAAGGAGAAGAAGCTCACAAACATCCGCTCTTCGACGGGCGAGGAGTTGGAACGGCTGATCCCGGCGCGAGTGCTGTCGCTGGAGCAGGCCCTGGAGTTCTGCCGCGAGGACGAGTGCGTCGAAGTGACCCCGCACACCGTGCGGTTGCGCAAGGTCGAACTCAACGCCTCTCTGCGGGCCCGGGAGACCTCCCGGCGCAAGGCTCGCGGCTGACCCCGATTGCCACAGTTGGCGCAACACGGCCCATGCCTGACCAGGCTCGCGCTGGCACAACCTAGCCTGGAGTCATGAGCACCGATCTTCCCCCCGCTGGCTGGTATCCCAACCCCGACGCGACTGGCGGTCTGCGCTGGTGGAGCGGCGTGGGATGGACGGAGTACACCCGGGGTGCGCCAGCTGCAGCGGCACCCGAAGTGCCAACGGACGCGCCTGCCCCCGAGCAGGCAGCCCCAGAGACGTGGGAGACGCAGCAACTCGCCGGCCCCGAGCCGACCACGCAAGTACCCGAGCCAGCGGCACCCGACGCGTGGCAGACCCAGCAACTCGCCGGCCCCGAGCCGACCACGCAAGTACCCGAGCCCGCCGCGCAACCTGTGGCCGGCCAGTGGGCGCAGCAGCAGCCTTCCGACAACCCTTGGGCGCAGCCACAGCCGGCCTGGAATCAGCCCGCCTACGCGCCCTACCAGCCGGTCGCGAAACAACCTCTCACCCCGAGCCGCATGCGCCCGTTGAGCGGGATGTTCAGCGACATCGGCCGGATCGTGCGCCGGGGCTGGTTGCCCATCCTGGGCATCTCGGTGGCGATCTGGGCCGCGGTCAGCGCCATCTACGTGGCCGCCGTCATGGCCACCGTCGACCTCACTGCCCTGCAGCGCGGGGTCGACCTGATCGGAGCCCAGGCGGAGAACAATCCGGAGACGGGGCTGGCGGCCACTGACCCGGAGATCTCGGCGGCCTTCCGTGACGCTTTCGCCGCGCTGTCGCCCAGTGGCTGGGCCCTGCTGCTCACCGCGCTCACAGTCCTGCTGCTCGTCGCCTCTGCCATTCAGACCGCTGCCGTGAACCGGGTCGGCATCGACGCTGCCGCTGGCCTGCCCGTGTCGTGGGGGGCCGGCTGGCGCGCCGGATTCACCGCTGGGTGGCGACTGCTCGGCTACTACATCCTGCTCAGCCTGGTCATCGGTCTGTTGTGGACCGCTGCCGCTGCACTGGTCGTGGGCCTGTGGGCACTCAACCCGGCGATCGGGGTGATCGCGGGCATCCTCGGCTTCCTGGTGCTGATCGCGGTATCCGTATGGCTCACAGGGCGCCTGATCCCCGTCATCGTCCAGGTGGTGCTAGGGCGCAAAGCCATCTCGTGGTCGTGGCGCCACACGAAGGGCAAGTTCTGGGCCGTTCTGGGCCGCTACATCCTGTGGTCCCTGGCGGCTGGCGTGATCGTCAATGTGATCGTGACGGTCATCAGCATTCCCGTGAGCCTGTTGTTCCTGGGCACCACGGCCAGCACGTCTTCGACGACCCAACTCGGAGCCAGCCTTGTCCTTTCGCTGATCACCCTGCCGATGTCCATGGCCCTGTCGGCCGTGACGTTCGTCGGGGTGGTACCGATCTGGCGCGACCTCACCGACGATCCGCAGTACCGGGCCATTGGTGAGGACGGGCTGCCAATAGCGGTTCGCTGACCTTCCCAGATTCGCTGGCGGGGGGTTACCGTGGCGCCATGCCACGACCTGTGCACTTCGAGATCCAAGCAGCCGACCCCCAGGTGCTGCAGGACTTCTACTCGGTGGTCTTCGGGTGGACCTTCCAGAAGTGGGGGGAGCTGGACTACTGGGTGATCAACACCGGCGATGAACCCGACGGCATCAACGGTGGGCTGTTGCCACGCAACGGTGCCCCCGCGACCGCCGACTCCCCCATCTCCGGCGCAACGCTGGTCATCGGCGTCGACAACTGCCAGACGTACTACGACCGGAGTATGGCCGCCGGGGCGACTGAGCAACTGCCCGTGACCCACATGTCTGGCATCGGGATCATGGCGTACTTCAAGGACCCGGAGGGAAACATGTACGGGGTCATCCAGCCGGAGATGCCGCCCGTCTGAGGTAGGTCCCGGGCAGGATGGGGCCGCCGTTTGCAGGAACCCGGGCGTCCCACCAGGACGCCTCTGCCGGCATGGGCGCTTCACCAGGCGACGCGCGTCGCTGAAACCGGCTCTTCGCAGTTGTTAGGTCGCCTGCGGCGCACGCGGTGTGGCCCGCTCCGGCGTGCGAATGTCGTGTGGCCGGTGAGGCCGTTCGCTGTTGTCCCGGTGTGTGGCGTGCAGTCGGTCGCGGTGGACACCGCAGGCCGGGGGATTCCTGTGGTCATCTGGTATCGCTGGCATTACGACCCCTGGCAGGTGGGTGGTGGGCAGATCGTGTTCAGCGGACAGTCTGCTGCGATGAGCGCCTGGGCCCTGTAGGGCGGCAAACGGGGTTGTCCCCAGGGGTGTGCGGGCTTGGGCGCGGAAATGTCAGAGGTTGTTTGTAGGTTTGGGGTGTCGCCAGGTTGGTGGCCATCAGCTCGTGGAGCGACGTCGCAGGGGTGCATCTCCTGGTTCGACACGGATCGCGGTTGGAGGTGACGGCCGATGGGCTTCTTTGAGGTGCCGGCCTCGGCGTTGCGGCGTGCGAGGTTGGCTGAGGAGTTGCCGGTGGAGACCCCGGCGGTGTTCGAGCAGTTGTCCGGGCAGGTGCTGGCGCTGCCCGATCCGGGGGAGTTGACCGCCGAGCAGCGCCTGGGCGCGGTGCAGGCCGCGGCCCGTCTGCAGACGATGCTGGAGGCCTACCAGACCCAGGTGGCCGGGGTGTGTGACACCGCGCAGCAGGACTCCCGGGTGTTCGCCGCGGGGACGACGGGGTCGATGGTGGCGGCGTTGACCGGGCAGAACCGGGCGGTGGGCTCGGCGATCGTCGGTCGGGCCCGGGACCTGCGGGACAAGCCGCACGTCGCGGACGCCTACCGGAAAGGAGAGATCACGGGCCGGCATGTGCACCTGTTGTGCCGCGCCGCCGGGCGCCTGCCCCGGTTCGCCGTGTTGGAGGCGGACCTGGTCGCGGCGGCGGCGGTGATCGAACCGGCCGTACTGGCCCAGGTGATCGACGTACTCATCACCCAGGACCGGCCCGACGCCCCGGACGAGGATTATCGGGCGGCGCGGGCCAAACGCGGCCTACACATCTCGGATCTGGGCAACGGGTTGTACCGCGTGGATGGGCATCTGGACCAGGTGGCCGGTGCCCGGCTGCGCGACGCCCTGGCTTCGTTCACCGACCCGCCTGCTGTTGGTGATGACCGCACGCCGAGCCAGCGGCTGGCCGACGCGTTGGATGATCTGGTCAGTGCGGCGCAGGCCAACACGAAACCGTTGGGGGTCAGCGGGGTGACGGTGCTGGTCGACGCCGAACAACTACCGGAGGGTCACGGGGCGCGGCTGGAGGACGGCACCCTGCTGGGCCCGGACACGTTCGAACTCCTGGCATGTGCTGCGGTGGTGTCGGTGATCCTCGGGGTGCGCCGGGAGGGCACCTTCGTCCCGCTTGCTCTCGGGCGTGCGCAGCGCCGGGCCAGTCACGCGCAGTGGGCGGCGCTCACCGCGCGGGATCGAGGCTGTGTGCGCTGCGGGCGGGCGGCCCGCGGCTGTCATGCCCACCACATCGTGGCGTGGGCCGCGGGAGGCCGCACCGATGTCGATGCGATGTGTCTGCTGTGCCCACGGTGTCACCAGGATCTGCACAACGGCCGGTTCACCATCGAGATGGTCGGCGGGATCCCGCGATGTGTGGCCGTGCGGCGAAGAACCTGAGCCGGCCCGCCCGGGCCGGCCAGACGCCCAGCGTCAGCACTCGTTAGACAGAGCCGACGTACTCGTCCGCCGACAGTCGCAGGCCCA
>JAKOZM010000185.1 GCA_029779995.1 Actinomycetes bacterium | reverse complement strand
TGAGGTTCCCCCCGAACCGTAGAGGCATCGATAATGAGGAGCACGATGCCAGAGAAGCGGAAGAAGTACGACCGGGAGTTTCGTGATGGGGCGGTCCGGATCGTCGAGGAGACAGGTAAGCCGATCGCCCAGGTCGCTCGAGACCTGGGGGTCAACGAGGGCACCTTGGGTAACTGGGTCAACCGGGCGCGCGCCGAGCGGGAGGGCCGCGGCGAGCTGACCGTTGATGACGCTGCTGAGCTCAAACGGTTGCGTGACGAGGTCGCCGAGCTGCGCATGGAGCGTGATGTCCTCAAGCGATCAGTGGTCCTGTGGGTGAAGGAGGCGACGAAGTGAGCGTGGCACGCTTTATCGCCGACCAGAGGACCAACTATCGGGTGCCACACGCGGTGTCCTGCCGGCTGCTCGGGGTCAGCGAGGCGTGGTTCTACAAATGGCATAAGCGGACCCAATCGCCGGGTGCGGCAACGGGTTTGCACACCACCCGCGACTATCGCCGGGACACCATCGACCGGGCCGTGGCGGTGGCGCTCGACAAGGCCCGCGGCCTGCACGGGTCACCGCGCCTGCATGCGGATCTGCGTGCTGACGGGTGGACGGTGACCGAGAAGACTGTCGCTGATTCGATGTGTCGTCAGGGCCTGGTCGCGCGGCGGATCCGCCGGCGCAACGGGCTGACCCGTCAGGACAAGACCGCCCCGAAGTTCCCCGATTTGTTGGGTCGCGATTTCACCGCACAGTGCCCCGATCAGCGGTGGGTCGGCGACATCACCGAGATCCCGACCGCGGCGGGCAAGCTGTATCTGGCCACGGTCATCGACCTCTACAGTCGCCGCCTGCTGGGGGCGGCCACCAGTCGTCACCCGGATGCAGCGTTGGCGTGTGCGGCGATCGAGATGGCGGTCGCCACGCGGGGCGGTATGCAGGCGATATGGCGTGATGACGATGCGCAGAAGCTGATTTTCCACACCGATCGTGGGTCGACGTACACCGCGAAACGGTTCACCAGGCTGTGCCAGAAGATGGGTATCCGGCAGTCGATGGGCCGGGTCGGATCGTGTTTCGACAACGCCGCAGCGGAGGCATTCTTCTCTTCTTTGGAGTGGGAAGTGTTGTCACGCAACGAGTTCCATACTATCATGGAGGCGCAGGCGGTCGTGTTGGAGTGGTGCTACGGCTTCTACAATCACCAGCGTCGCCACAGCGCGATCGGGATGATGAGTCCGGTCGACTACGAGAACACCGCAGTCACCGAGCCCGAAGCCGCATAGAGGAGTCCTCCACGATTCCGGGGGAACCACAGGGGCGAAGTCTTCGCCGACGATGTCGTTGCCGCCGCACTCATCGACCGCCTCGTCCACCACGCCGAGGTCATCACCATCGACGGCGACTCCTACCGCACCAAGACCCGACGACAACTCGTCAACGCCGACCAGTAACCACACCAAAAGGGGGTCAAATTTCAACCGTCGATAAGGGGTCAGTTTTCGGCCGCCGTTGACAGATAGCCGTTTGCGCGGTCTCGATGGTGTCGAAGGCGCCAGTCTCGTCGAGAAGCTCCCGGCGCAATGTGCGATGGAATCGTTCGATTTTGCCGGTCGTGGTCGGTGACCGGCGTTTGGTCAACCGCGCGGTGATGCCGTACTCGCGACACGTCCGCTCGAAGAGCACCTCAACCGGCAACGGCCGCGTGTGTCTGCCGGTGAACTGGTTGCCGTTGTCGGTGAGCACCTCGAACGGCACGCCCCATCGATTCATCGCCCCGACGAACGCTTCACACACGGCACTGCCACTGGGCTGCTCGAGAACCGCGGCGACGGTG
>JAKOZM010000170.1 GCA_029779995.1 Actinomycetes bacterium | reverse complement strand
GTGTGCCGACCTTGGCGGCGACGAGGCTGCGCCGCTGGCCGCGCAGGACGGTGAGGCCTCCATCGGGGTCGACGTAGGCGCTGATCACCTCCAGCACGCCCCGGGTCTTGATCGACGCGGCGAACTCCTTGGCGTCGGGTCGGGGATCGCTCCGCACGTTCGCGCCGATCTTCAGTGTGCCGGGGTCGACCTCGTAGAGGTGGCCCACCTCGTAGGCCGTGGCGGTGGTTTTGCTCATGGCTTCGACTCCTTGTCGAATAGATGGAACTGACGATTGCTATCCTCGTCGCGTGAGCACTCCGCCGCTCGGGCCGCCAAGGGTCTGTGGAGGACCCGGGCGCCTGGTCAGCACTGTGGACAAGAAGAGGCGCATTCCCTTGTCCCAAGCCACTTTTGGGGCCAGAGCCTCCCGTCAATGCAACCGGCAGGGTGTTAGCGGGGTGGCTCGTGGCGACTGAGTCTCGAGAGTCGATCGGCGCCTGGTGGGACCCCGAGGTCTGGCAGCGAGCTCGAGCGGCCTACATGTACGACCTGCGCCACCACCCGGAGACGCCGGCTGGGTTCATCCAGTGGCTGCACTGGGTCATCGAGCTGCACATCCGCCGCGGCGTGCGCGGCCGCCGCGTGCTCGAGCTACCGCCGAGGCGCGAGCTCGCCGGCAAGGCTGACCCCGAGCACCCGAACAAGGTCGTGGGACTCACCCGCCACCACCCCCTGCGCGCCGACCTCGTCTCGGCCATGGACGCCGCCATCCGAGCCGACCAAGACGACGACCGATACCTCACCCGGTCCGCGTGGATCCAGGACGCCGTCCAGGCCGCGATCGCCGACGCCGACAACCGCGCCGGCCGCCGCCTCCCGCCTCTTCCGGATGGCACTCGACTACCGAACCAGCCTCGAAAGCCCCCTTGCTGAGGGAGTACTGGTGTTGGAAAGGCAGGCCGAAAACGGTCACGCGATTGGGCCGCAATGGGATCAAGCGGCAAGGGCCATGGTGAAACACACACTCACCCCGTGAGGGGCGGTGCACGGTGGCAAGCACAGAGTCATCTAGCGTTGACTCTGTGCAACTACCTTCAAGCCTCCCGACGATGGCTTCGGTAGTGCTGCTAGTCGTCGATGGGCTCGGAGTGGGTCCGGCCCCGGACTCGGCCTTGTACGGTGATGAGGGTGCCGACACGGGAGAGCTATTGACCAGTATGGGCGCGCGCACACCATGGGCCCCGGGTGCCGGCGTGTCCCTGATCCCGACCCATAGCGGTAAGGGGACAACCACCGGACACTGGGAACTCTTCGGTGCATCACCGACCGAGCTGGAGCCCATCCACGGGCCCTTCCCAGACTCACTTGCCCAGGCAATTCGTAGTGTCGTCGGCCATGACCCCCTGTGGTGCAACTACCACCGCAGCGGTATCGAGTTGCTCAACATCGTCGGCGAGGCCAGTCTTCGTGACGGCCGCGTCGTCGCCTACACCTCCGACGACGCGGTACTCCAGTTGGCCGCGCACACCGCGAGCATTGCACCGTCGACGTTGAACGAGTGGGCAAGTGAGATTGCGCTCGCCCTCCCACGGGTGGCGCCGCTGGGCCGAGTAATCACTCGCCCATTCCGCTCCGACGGCGAAGGATTCGTCCGCCTTAGGCGCGATCGTAGGGACTTCCATGCCCGCCCCTTGGGGCGCACGGTACTCGAGGACCTGATTGACGCTGGAATCGCCGTGACTGTAGCCGGCAAAGCCGTCGACATCTTCCACTGGCTCGGAGCGGCCACATTCGCACCTGGCCCCTTCGCGATGGACGACATAACCGCCCTGCTCGCGGAGTGTTCAAGCAGACGTAGCCATCTCCTGGTACTCAATCTCCCCGAGGTCGACGACAACCTCCACGACTTGGAGTTGGAGGCGGCGGCCCGACGTCTGAGCGAGGTCACAGATGCCGTCGATCGAGTAGTCCCGGCGCTTGGCGATCACGCCGCGCTGATCCTGACCGGTGATCACGGCTGCGACATCCGAATAAACGCGACTGCCAATACTCGCGAGAGGGTGCCGTTCTACGTCGCTGGCCGTGGCCTACCGTTTGACCGTGTCTGCGCCAGCCAAACGATGTCCGACGTCGCGGTTCTCTTGCGAGCAGTGTTCCTGGGGGCGCGTCCATGACAAGAGTATTTGTTGATCCTCTCCTCGGGCATCCCGAGTTCGCCGACGTCGTCAGTCAGGCTCTAGCGAGGACCGGGCTTGTGGAAGTCCCATTCCTGAGTGCGTCCTGGATCCATTCGTACGCACGCGCTGTCGATTCGGTCCGCAACGGGGAAGTATTGGTGGCGACCGTAGCCGACTCAACAGGTGTCACTTGTCTGCCCGTGGTAAAGGACGGCTCGAGCGCCGCGCTTGCCCCGATCCGGTGGAGCGACTACGTCGATGCCTACTCGACCTGCGAAAGCAGTCGCGACGCGGCCGTTCACCTGCGCGCGATCCTCGGTGAAGTGGGCGGCTTCCGTACGCGTGAGTTGCATCCTCATGGCCTTCTCGCCAAGCTATTGCCTGATCTCGCCCACTACGTCGGTGTGGTTAACATCGAGTACTCCCGTCACTACGTTCGGACCCTCACCCTCGGTGTAGACCAAGAGGTCGGTCGACTTATCGGTAGCGAGACTTGGAAGAAGAAGCAGCGTCGGGCTCGGCGTATGGGATACCGCTGTGTCCGTCGGTCCTCGGGGGAGATCTCGGCCGAACATCTGGAGGGCTTCGCGGAGATGCACCGCCAGCGATGGCTCTGGGCGGGTTACCCTTCGATCTTCGACGACGAGCACTTCCGGAGGCTCTTTGCTGAGGTTGTCGTCAACTGCGAGACGCTAGTTATGTACGTACTTGAGGACGCCGAGGGCGAGGCCCACGCCTACCGCGTAGGCATGTCTACCCCATCCACGTACTACGACTGGCTCACGGCCTTCGATGTCCACCGACGATCGGAGTCGCCTGGACTCCTCCTGCTCGCGGCCGTGATGGAGACAGAGCGCTCCCACGGCACTCGGGTGATCAACTTCCTGCGAGGGAGCGAGAAGTACAAGGCCGAACTGTCGGACGGGTCTCTTCTCGTCCCTCGATGGGAGAGGACACCCTGGTGAGCGAACGACCGACAGACATCGAAGCCGTCGTCTTCGACCTAGACGGCGTGATCTGGCATGAGTACGAGGCTATCGTCGGCGCCGCTGACGCCGTCGCCTTCGCTCGTGAGCTGGGATTAGGAGTCGCCTTCCTTACCAACACATCCTCTAGGTCTGAGCAATACCTTGCGCGGCAGTTAAGGGCCGCCGGGATCTGGGTCAAGCGGGACCGTGTTTACACGTCTGGGCGGATTGCTGCTCAATACCTGGCCGATCGCTACCGAGGAACCGATGTGGTCGCCGTCGTGCACGGTGCGCGCAACGTCTTCCTGAAACAGGTCGAAACCGCCGGAATGAGAGCGGTCGCGCTGGAGGACCTCACCAGCGATGTGGCCGGGGTCGGCGACGACTCTCAACTTGTTGTGGCGATCGGGTACTCGCGCAGATTCAGCTATGACGACGTCGCCACACTCTTGACGTTAGCGCCTAAGGTCACAGAGTTCTACGCGCCCGAGAGAGATCGCTGGTTCGGTGCCGCCGCCGGACCGAAGCCCGGCGCCGGCTGGATAGTAGCGGCTGCCGAGGAGGTTCTCGCCCAGCCGGCGACCGTCCTAGGGAAGCCGAACCCCGAGTGTCTGCGGATTGTCGCAGCCGACTTGGGGGTAGACGTGTCGCGGGTCCTAATGGTCGGCGATTCGGTTGCCTCCGACATCGCGGCTGCCCGTGCTGCCGGGGCTGTCAGCTGCCTCTTTGCCCCTGGAACAGCGGTGCAGGCCGCAGACCAGGATAATCGAGCCGACCACGTGATCTCCCACCTCGACCAGATCCGAACCATCCTCTTGGAGGGAACCCCATGAACGACCCGATCAAGCGATCCGTCGCGGGACGAGAGTTGGCACTCACCCCCGACATTCTGGGTGAGCGGCCGAGCCGCATCGTGTACCTCTCCCCACCTCATGCGCCCTCGATGGTGACGACGATCTCACCCAACGGCACAGTCAACGTGGGCTCGTTTGAGCAGACCATGCTCTGCTCAAATGTGCCGGCGGTGATGATCCTGGCGATCTCGCCCAAGAGCGACACGCTGCACAACCTGTTGGACACCGGCGAGTGCGTAATCAACTTCCCCTATCCCGAGTACGTTCAGCAGGTCTACGACGCTGGCGTGCGCCTACCGCGCGGGGAAAGCGAGCTGCCGTACCTGGAGGGCTTCACTACAGCACCGTCGATCCACGTCAAGCCACCGCGACTTGAGCAATGCTGGTGGGCCGGCGAGGGATTGTTGCGCTGGACCCAGGACAGCGGCGATCACACGGCATGCGGGGTTGAGATCGTGAGGCTTGTGGTCGACGAGGACCTGTGGAGAGACGACATCGTCGAACGCCGCACCGGCCTCCCGGTCCTCTACTACGCGACTAGCGGGCACTTCTTCGAACCCGGAACCTGGACTGTGGTCGAAGAGAGCGAGAGGGTGCGGAATGCCGGGCATTCTGGGTGAGGGCTCGTTCACCGATCGTCTGGCGTCGACGGACGTCCTGGCGATGGATGTGAGTGTCGGACTCGCGGCGGTAGCCGTCGCCCTGGTCGGGGCCTCCTTCCTGCAGGCAGCTCGGACCGAGGCTGCGACACGTGGAGATGCCTCGCTCAAGGGCAAGGAGACCATGGAGCGCATCGAGAACCTGAGGTTCGGCCTGCTGCTCCTCTTACTCGGAGGCAGCGTCGCCGTCGCTGCCTCGATATTGGGTTTGGTCGCCGAGGCTTGGCTCGTGGGAGCCGTGGCCACGGGAGCGGCGCTAGTGGTCCTTGCTGTCGGTCTAGTCGTGGGGGTCCCTTTGTTGTCCGATCCCTCGCACGGGGCGAAGTTCCGGCGGAAGAGGTAGCGATTTGGGTGACGTCCTCGCAGCGATTGACCTAGGGTCCACCCGGACAAAGGTGCTGTTGGTACGCCCGGACTCGGTGACTCAGCTTGTTGTTGAGAACGGCCTTAGACGTGCGGACGCCCTCACGACGATGCTCGACTCCCTGGACGGGGCGGTCGATAAGGCTGCTCCCCAACTGCGTACGGGCGACCGCGTAGTTGGGGTGAGTATGGCGACGTCTTGGCCTAGCCTGGTGGTGCATTGCGAGGACGGTGATCAGTTGTCCTTTGCCTACGACGATCCTCGCAGCATCGCCGCCGGTGAACCCGCTTTTAATGGCGGCGTCTTGGCCTCGACGCTCTTCGAGCGCAGCGCCTACCTAGCGTCGTTGGGCAAGTCCATCGCCCGGATAGAGACCTTTGGCACTACGGCATACCGACACCTGGGTGGGGAAGGCGGCTTTGATGAATGGACGGCCCTAGCCCTAGGCGAAGATGCGATCCGTGTGGATTCGGGCATGCCGAGACCGGATCGGGTCGGCTCGTTTCTGGGGGTGGCCGGTAACCACCTACCTGGCGCATTCGCGGGAGCTCCGCTGATCTGTGGATCCGGAGACACGTTGGCAGCCGGCGCTGCAGCCGGACAGACGTTCTCGACACGGTACTACTTGGAGTTGGGCACGTCAGCTGTGCTGCTGAAGACACCGGTCGGTGGGGCGCCGTCTCTGGTCAGCGGGTGGCCGCAGTTCGGTCGGCAGCTGGTTGACTCGGTACTCAGTCCGGGCGGAGCTGACGCAAGGGTCCTCCGCACCCTGCGTGACGCCCCTTTCGAAGCAGCCGCAGCCGACCTCGCGTTCATGGTCTCGCACTCGACCCCGGTCATCAACGGCATCGCACGCCTCGATCGCGGTGCTATCCAATGCCACCCTGAGTTGGAGTCGGAGCCAGCCACACGTCGACTGACCGCAGCTCTGGCGATGCTGATGGCCGAGGTGGCCGAGGTGGTTGATGGCGAGCCCGTTTCATGCGGTGGATGGCTCGCTGAAGGCCCGACCTTCCTTGAGATAGCCCGATGGGCGGGTATCGAGACCTCGTGGGTCCTCCGTTCCTCAACCGCGAGCGCTTTGGCTTTGCTGGGCTCGAAGGCCCTCGATCGGGACGACCTCCTGGCCAGCGCACTGCGCTTCGCTACGAGGTGGCCCTAATGCCACGCGTGCCAACTGACCGCAGTCATTCGCGCGAGTCGCTGCGCCCCACCAGTGTCCTAGTGCGGCTTTCGGTGCGATTTCAGGACGGCAAGTTCAGCGACTTTATCTCGGCTGTGGACCATATGGAAGCCGCTATGAACTCGGGCGCGACCGCACCCCAGATTCGCCTCACTGAAGAGAGTCCGTCGGGCAAGACCATGTCCGGAGAGATCGAGATAGCAATTCCGAATGACGTTTTGCGGAACAACGTCGGAGTATCGATGCTGATGGCGATCGCCGGCTATTATTCGTCCTACTCGGGCGTCGAGGGCTACGGGATTGAGCGGATCGAGCTCTGCGAGGCGTCTATGGACGCGCTGCAGTTGCTTGGCCCGATCAACACCTTGACGCCCGCTGGCGCAGGGCCGATCTCGATCGGGGCGATTCTCAAACCTCGCTTTGCCCCGGGCCAACCTCCCGAGATCAAAAGATATCTCGCCTGGTGTGGTAAGGCTGGCTTCGACTTAGTGGTCGAGGACGAGCTCACGAACGTGGGGGACGTCAGTCAAGTTCTCAACAGGGTTCGTTGGGCCTCAGATGTGCTCGTGGGCGCAGAGTCTGACGCGAGGTACGTCGTAAACCTCACCCGCCGGATGTCGGAGGCACTAGAAATCGCCGAAGAACTCCAGAACGTCCCGCAGAGCGGGGCGATGTTGAACATCGTCACTATGGGGATTGACGCGGTGCAGGAAGTGCGATCTCGATTCATGGTCCCGGTGGTAGCCAATGTCGTCGGGCGAGGCATGATCGGTGGTGGGCCAAACTTCTACGTTCGAGAAGAGGTGCTCTGCAAGCTCGCCCGCCTAAGCGGCGCCGACGCTGTTTACACCGGCCCTTTTGTCGGCGCGATCGAGACTGACAAGGACCGTGTGCGGCGACTCAGAGCCGCGCTTAACGATGACATCGTCGAAGGTGCGTCGTATCACCCTTCCGCCGCAGTAATGTCTGGGGGCCTTAACATTGTCAATAGTTTTCGCAACATCAGCTATTACCGTGAACGCATGATGCTTCTGTGGGGGTCGGAGGCCTACAAACTCTACACCGAGAACGTGCCTCCGCTTGTCGTTAGGGATGCTTTGGACGTACTGCGCGAGGACGAATTCGAGGATGAGGTGGAGATGAAGAGCGAGTTGAAGGTTCGAGTGAAGCGTCGCCTTCGCAGTTCGACCGACAGTGTCCTTGAATTGATGGGGATCGACTAGATGGAGACCGGGGATTGGCGTGCCGCCGAAAGTCTGACCGGCGCCTTCGCGAAGGCGGTCGACGAACCCCTTCGTGCGCTCTTGGCCTGTCCTCCGTCTGTGACGGCGGCCAGCCGGATCATCGCGGAGTCCCTAGCCGACGGGGGAATAACGCACCTGTTCGGCAGTGGCCATTCCTCCCTCGTTGTGCGCGACGTCGTGAGTCGCGCAGGTGGTCTGGCACCCCTGAACCAGATGATCGACTACACATCTGGGATGGCTGAGCCGCTCGACGGCTACGCTGACCTGGTCGTCAGGGCCTACGACGAGCAGTATGAGCTCCGGGCTGGCGAAGTGATGGTGATCGTCTCTCACTCGGGAGCGAACCCACTGCCTGTTGGAGTAGGACTACTGGCGAAAGAACGGGGCCTCAAAGTCGTCGGGGTGCTCGCGCTCGCTCAGTCCGAAAAGTCGCCTGCCAGGCACTCGTCGGGGCTTCGCTTGCATGAAGTGGCCGACGTCGTTATCGATACGGGAGGTGTCTTCGGCGATGCGCTAGTCACGGGGAGCGCGACGACTGCGGTGGGGCCGGGCTCGGGGATCCTCGGCACCGTTGCCCTCCAGATGCTGGTTCTCAGCACGTGCGATGCCCTGATGGCCGCAGGAGTTGAGCCGCCAGTGTTCAAGAGTAAGCACTTGCCGGGTGCGAGGAAATGGAACGAGGGCCTCAGGGTTCGCTATCGGGGCAGGCTGCGCCGGACGTCTGCCTAATAGCTAACCGCGTGGTGGAGCGAGGTTCCATAGAACGACGCGGGCATGACGTGAGTCACGTCTTAGGACGCTGACCGAGCCTGGACGTAGCTCGAAGTGCTGCCCAAGAGCAGGGTCGAGCCCAAGATAGTTCAAAGCGAGAACGCGCAATACGTGGCTGTGGGCCGTGACAAGGTGCCGTCCCTCGCGAAGCGACTGGCCTTCGACTACCCCAGATATTCGGCTAACGAAGGAGGCGAAGGTCTCGCCGCCGGGGCATCCCTCTTGCCAAATTGACCATTTTGGATTGCGCTTAACGATCTCGGCAAGAGTTAGGCCTTCGTATTCTCCGTAGTCAAACTCTGCCAGTTCGCTCACAATGCGAGCTCGTGGCGCACCAGCTAGTTCCAGAACAGAGGCAGTTTCGCGCGTCCGAAGCATTGGACTGCAAATGTGGTCTGAGAGCCGGCCGAAGTCTCCGTCTGGTTGACACAGTTGCCTCGACAGCCAGTTCCCGACTGATCGGGCTTGAGCCGTCCCGGCGACGCTCAGAGGCAAATCGGTCGTGCCGGTATGACGTCCTGCGGGAGACCACTGTGTAGCGCCGTGGCGCACGAGTACCAGTTCGTTCGCGCTCATGTTGATCATCCAATCGTTAATCGGCGCACAAAGGGGCGCTGGAGGCCCCTCATCGACCGATCTCTACCAACCCAAGGGCCGCGGGGTCTCACCGTGCCTCCGGCCAGCGTTGCCGGTGGCCGGAGGCTAGCTAGCGCGGCCAGGCCAACTCCCGTCCTTTGAAACGCCGATAATATAGATTATGTCGCCTATCACTCCTCTGAGAGGGCGCAAAGGGCATGATACACTCACCTCATGGCCACCACCAAGTACGGGGCGATCGCCGACGCGCTGCGGGCCCGGATCGCTGACGGCACGTACCCGGTCGGCACGAAGCTGCCCAGCATCACCGAGCTCATGCGCGAGTTCGACGTCCCAGGTCTGAACACGGTCCGC
>JAKOZM010000165.1 GCA_029779995.1 Actinomycetes bacterium | reverse complement strand
CGGTGAGGTCGGCATCATCGGAAACGGTGCGGGACTGGTCATGAGCACCCTCGACGTCGTCGCCTACGCCGGCGAGCAGTTCGGTGGGGTGAAGCCCGCGAACTTCCTCGACATCGGTGGCGGTGCCTCCGCCCAGGTCATGGCCGATGGTCTGGAGATCATCCTCGGCGACCCCGAGGTGAAGAGTGTGTTCGTCAACGTCTTCGGTGGCATCACCGCATGTGACGCAGTCGCCAACGGCATCGTGCAGGCCATGGTCATGCTCGCCGAGCGCGGCGACGCCGTGGACAAGCCGATCGTGTGCCGCCTCGACGGCAACAACGCTGCCGAGGGTCGCCGGATCCTCGACGAGGCCGAGCACGACGTCATCGAACTGGTCGACACCATGGACGAAGCAGCGGCCCGCGTCGCCGAGCTGGCGTCACGGTAAGGGAGGAATAACGACATGGCTATTTACCTCGACGAGAACTCCCGCATCCTGGTGCAAGGCATCACCGGTTCTGAAGGTGGCAAGCACACCCGCCGGATGGTGGCTGGCGGCTCCAACATCGTCGCCGGTGTCACCCCGGGCAAAGGCGGTCAGACCGTCGATGCCGACGGCACGGCGATCCCCGTTTTCAACTCGGTCCAGGACGCTGTCGATGCCACAGGCGCCAATGTGTCTGTGGTCTTCGTCCCCCCGAAGTTCACCAAAGACGCCGTGTACGAAGTTGTGGACGCGCAGGTGCCGCTCGGTGTGGTGATCACCGAAGGTGTCCCGGTGCACGACACGGCGCAGTTCTTCACCTACGCCCAGAACTCCGCAACGACCCGGCTGATCGGACCGAACTGCCCTGGGTTGATCAGCCCAGGGAAGTCAAATGCGGGCATCATCCCCGCCGACATCACCAAGCCCGGCCGACTGGGTCTGGTGTCGAAGTCGGGCACCCTGACCTACCAGATGATGTTCGAGTGCCGGGATATCGGCTTCACCACGTGTGTGGGCATCGGCGGCGACCCGGTCATCGGCACAACCCACATCGACTGCCTCGCGGCCTTCGAGGAGGACCCGGACACCGAGGTCATCATCATGATCGGCGAGATCGGCGGTGATGCCGAGGAGCGTGCGGCAGCGTTCATCAAGGAGAACGTCACCAAACCCGTGGTCGGGTATGTGGCGGGCTTCACCGCCCCTGAAGGCAAGACCATGGGGCATGCCGGAGCCATCGTGTCCGGTTCGTCGGGGACGGCAGCCGCCAAGGCCGAAGCCCTCGAAGCAGCTGGCGTCCGGGTGGGCAAGACCCCTTCCGAGACCGCCCGCTTGGCCCGCGAGATCGTCGCCTCACTGTAAGTCGTCGAGGGGGTGTCACTGCCGGCGTGGCAGTGACACCCCCTCGCTCTATGCCGTTTGTCGAACCTGACGAACGGCATGGAGCGAGGAGCTCAGAGAACCCCGACCGCCGCAGATGTTCGTCTTGGGCCCAGACGTTCGTCTGGTGTACATCGGTTCGGCGTGTCGTGGCCGAAACAGACGAACCCCTGTACCGCGGACGAACGCCTGCATGACCGGACGGTTTGCGGGCCACTTTTCTGGCGTAGTTGTCCCTGGGCGCGGTCTGCCGGGCCAACAAACGCCGGGAAAGCTCGCCGGTAGACGTAGCCGTTCGTCTGGTGTACATCGGTTCAGCGTGTCGCGGCCGAAACAGACGAACCGCTGTACCTCGGACGAACCCGTGTGGGCGGTGACCATGGAGGCCACCACCCGTTCGTGCCTCGGCAACTTCAGACCGTCCAACCCCGCGCCAGCGCCTGGTCGGCGGCCGCGATGCCCACCTCAATCTGCGCCTGGAAGTAGTCGTTGTCGAAGTAGGCGTAACTGAGCAGCTCCATCTCCCCGGGGCCATCCCCCAGCCCCCGCAGGGCGCGACTCAAGAAGGCTGCCCGCGGGTCGAACCGTTTGCTGTCCAGGACGTCCGAGGCGAGTTCGGCCAGCGCCCCCGGTTCTGGCGACACCTCAAGCAGATTTACTGTGTGCAGCGAGCGGCCACTCGAGGTGCACAGATCGGCCCCATCAGCCAGCCACCGGTTGCGCGTGCGGATCCCGGCGAGGTCCTCGATCACCCGGTCGGCCAGGATCGAGTGCAGCGTCAGCGCGGCCGCATCCAGCACATCCGGCTGTTCACCCACCCCGACGGGCAGGACCTCCGGGTACGTCGTCGCATGGGCCGAGATGACGACTAAGTGGTCAGCTCCCAGCGCGGGCGCCGGTCGCAGCGGAGCATTGAGACGGACCCCACCGTCGAGATACCAGCCCTGAAACGGATCCGGGGTGCTGACCTTGATGGGCGGGAACGCGACCGGGATGGCGGCACTGGCAAGGACCTGCTCGGCTGTGATGGGGCCCGGCGCCACCCACAGCGCCCGCGTCGGATCCGTCACCCCCGAGGCGTCCAGCGTCGTATCGAGGAACAACACCGAGTGCGCGTTAGCGATGTGCCAGTGCTGATCGGAGGAGGTCGTGTCGGTCGGGGGGACCCGGGTCGCCGCGACGCCCACGGCATCCACGACACCCTCTGCCACATTCAGGGCGATCTGATCGGAGTTCAATACCTTCTCAGCGGTGCGCTGTAGCGGTGTCGTGTCCAGGAGGGAGTCGATCCCATGGCCAAGGCCGAACAGCGCCCCGGGCAGGAACCGCAGCCCGTCCCCGAACAACGACAACGCGGGCGGGCGAATCACATCGCCGGAGTCCATGGCGCGCCACACATCAAGCAACTGCTCGGCAGCCTGATCGACCGGGAGATGGGCGAAGGATCCGAACAGGGCGGCATTGATCGCGCCGGCCGATGTTCCGAGGTAGATCGTGGGCCGGTGACCCTGGGCCTCCAGCGCGGGCACGAGCCGGGAAAGGGCCCCGGCCTGGAACGCGCCGCGCGCCGCAGCGCCGGTGAGGACGACAGCCACTGTGCTCATGTCTCCACGCTAATGGCGGGCGCAGACAACGGGTCGGGTGGTTCTGAGGCGGGCCAGGGCGCAGAATCGGCGTGTATGTGCCACGGCAGCGCGGCGAAGATGCGAACCTAGATCCTGTGAGTCACACGTCCCGGGGGCCGGCGAACCGGAACCGCACCAGCCCGGGCAACCGTGGGACCGTGGGCCGCGAAGGCGACCACATCAAGGCATCCCGCGAGGGGTGGGCAAAACCGACGACCGCCCCCCGGACAGTCTGGCGCACGGGACCCTTACCGATCCCCGTGGTGGGGTTGGCGGGGGGACTCTGGGCCGCCATTGTGGGTGTGGTCCTCACGGTGGTGCTCACCTTGGTCGTGTGGATCTTCGCGGCGGGGGAGTCCGCGTCGGACACAGCTATGCGCGTCGGAGCGGACATCTGGCTGGCTGCGCACGGCACGCCCTTCCGGGTCGGAACCGGTGTCTGGACCCTGATGCCGTGGGCGTGGATCGTGTTCCCCGGGGTCACCCTGTGGGCCGCCGGCCGCTGGGTAGCGCACCGAGCAGCGATCGCGTACCTCAAATCAGCGGCCGTCGCTGCCGGCACCCTGGCCGCCGGCTACTCCCTGATCGCGCTGTTCGCGGCGCTCTTCGGCACCTTGTCCGGTGCAGGCGCACTGCCCATGAGAGCCGTGGTCCAGACCTTCCTGATCGCGTTCCTGGTCTCGGGCGCCGCCATCCTGTGGCGGGCCCGCCTGGGTCGGGATCTCATGCTGCGGGCCTGGCAGATGGCACGACCGGCCGTGGGCGCGTTGGCTGTGCTGACCATCGGTGCTTGTGTGGTGTTCGTGGCCGCGTTGGTAGGGGCCTTCTCCGCTGTGAGCGCGACGCTGGCCACTGTGCAACCCGGGCTGGTCGGCGGGATCGCCCTGCTGATCGGCTGGCTGGGTTACCTGCCGGCGACGTTGTTCTGGGCGCTGTCGTACGTCATCGGAGCGGGCATTGCCGTGGCCGGAAATACTGTCAGCCCGCTGTCACCGCTGCCGGCACCCATCGAGATGCTCGGCTTGAACCTGCTGCCCATTACAGCTCAACCCTGGGCGTTGGTCGGGCTGCTCATCCCGATCGCGGCAGGAGTGATCTTGACGAAACTGGCCGGCCAGGCGGGTTCGCGCCGCGAGTGGGTGCTGACCCGGGCAGTTGCTCTCGCGGTGGTGCTCATCGCTGTGGATCTGTGGTGGTTCATCAGCGTGGGCAGGTTGGGCGAGGGCCGATTGGAATTGCTGGGTCCCTCGCCGCTGGTGGTACCGATCCTGATGGCGGCCATGCTCCTGGGTATCGCTGGTGACGTGCTCCTGCGATGGGGATGGCGATGGTGGCGTGCCCGCCGCACGGCGAGCGGCACCACGTCAGCCACATCGGGCGACGAGGTACCGGACAGCGTCGACGCCACCCTGACCTCTTAGGATCGACGTGTGCCCGCCCGCGTCGCTGTACTGATCTCGGGGACCGGCACCCTGCTGCAGTCGCTGATCGATGCCGAGCGCTCCTACGAGATCTGTGTGGTCGTGGCTGACCGCCCGGCCGAGGGCCTGCACCGTGCGCAGGCCGCGGCCATCCCCACAGCCATGGTGACGCCGGGGGAGTTTCCTGACCGGGATCAGTGGAGCTCGGCCTTGGGTGAAACTGTGGCCGCGTACGCACCGGATTGGGTGGTCTCGGCAGGGTTCATGCGCATCCTCACCTCAGCCTTCCTGGACCGGTTCCCGCAGCGGGTGGTCAACAGCCACCCGGCCTTGCTGCCCGCCTTCCCCGGCGCCCATGGCGTGCGTGATGCGCTGGCCTATGGCGTGAAAGTGACCGGCTGCACGGTGCACCTGGTGGATGCGGGCGTCGACACCGGGCCGATCATCGCCCAGGAGTCCGTGCCGGTTCTGCCCACCGACGACGAGGACAGCCTGCACACCCGCATCAAGACCATCGAATGGGAACTGCTGCCCCGCGTCGTGGAGCAGTTGGTCACCCGTGCCCCCATCGTCAACGGACGGAAGGTGGAGTTATGAAACGCGCCCTGATCTCGGTCTACGACAAGACTGGTGTCACCGACCTCGCCGCAGCGCTGCACGCGGCCGGCGTCGAGATCGTCTCCACTGGCTCGACCGCCGCGACGATCGCTGCTGCCGGTGTCCCGGTGACCTCGGTCGCCGACGTCACCGGATTCCCGGAGATCCTCGACGGACGTGTCAAGACGCTGCATCCGCGCATCCATGCGGGCATCCTGGCCGACCGCCGCAAAGCGGCCCACCAAGCCACCCTCGACGAGCACGACATCGCGGGCATCGACCTGGTCGTCGCCAACCTGTACCCGTTCACGCAGACCGTGGCCAGTGGTGCCGGCGTCGATGACTGCATAGAGCAGATCGACATCGGTGGCCCCGCAATGGTCCGCGCCGCGGCGAAGAACCACGCCAACACCGCGGTGGTGGTCAGCCCCTCGGACTATCCCGACGTCATCGCGATCGTGAACTCCGGCGCCGGCTTCACCGAGGAGCAGAAGCGGCAGTTGGCGGTCAAGGCGTTCCGCCACACCGCCGAGTATGACGTCGCCGTGGCATCGTGGTTGGGCTCGATCGAGGTCACGGACACGCTGCCGCCGTGGGTGGCTGCCACCTGGCAGCGCGCGGAGGTTCTGCGGTACGGCGAGAACCCACACCAGCACGCAGCCCTATACATCAACGAGCACGCCGCCGGGATCGCTCATGCCGAGCAGGTGCACGGCAAACAGATGTCCTACAACAACTACGTCGATGGTGACGCCGCCTACCGCACGGCGTGGGACTTCGCCGAGCCTGCCGCGGCCATCATCAAGCATGCCAATCCGTGCGGCATCGCCGTGGGCAGTGATCTGCTCTCGGCGTACCGTGCGGCCTTCGACACGGATCCCGTTTCCGCTTTCGGCGGCGTCGTGGCGGTCAACCGTCCGGTGACCGAGGACGTCGCCTCGGAGATGGCCCAGATCTTCCTCGAAGTGGTCATCGCCCCGGAGTTCACGCCGGCGGCCCTCGCCGTCCTGCGCGCGAAGAAGAACGTTCGCCTGCTGGTGGCTGGTGTTCGCCCGACCACCGCCGAGGTGCGCTTCATCTCCGGCGGGATGCTTCTGCAACAACCCGATCGCATCGACGCCGAGGGTGATCACCCGGCGCAGTGGACGCTGGTCAGCGGCGATCCCGCGGACGAGCGCACCCAACGCGATCTGGCGTTCGCGTGGCGTGCCTGCCGTGCCGTGAAGAGCAACGCGATCCTGTTGGCCAAGGACCAGGCCGCGGTGGGCATCGGCATGGGACAGGTGAACCGGGTCGACTCCGCTCGCCTGGCCGTCGCTCGCGCTGGTGAGGAGCGCGCGTCGGGTGCGGTGGGCGCCTCCGATGCGTTCTTCCCCTTCCCCGACGGTCTCGAGGTGTTGTTGAACGCAGGGGTGACCGCTGTGGTGCAGCCCGGCGGATCGGTGCGTGACGACGAGGTGATCGCCGCTGCTAGGGCTGCTGGCGTGACTATGTACTTCACCGGCGTACGTCACTTCTTCCACTGAGCGCGGCCACCGACCACCCCACGGACCGCACCCCCAGGTCGCCTTAGGGACAATTGTCCAATGGCGGCAGTGATCCTCGACGGCAAACAGACAGCGGCGACCATCCGGGCGGAACTCGCATCTCGGGTGCTCGCCCTCAAATCCCGGGGGATCACCCCTGGCCTGGGGACCGTCCTGGTGGGTGACGACCCCGGTAGCCATGCGTACGTCGGTGGCAAGCACCGCGACTGCGCGCAGATCGGCATCAACTCGATCCGCGTCGATCTGCCGGCAACGGCCACCCAGCAGGAGGTGGAGGCGGCGCTGACAAACCTGAATGCGGACCCTGCGTGCACCGGCTACATCGTGCAGTTGCCCCTGCCTCGAGGTCTGGATCAAGGAGCAGCGCTCGCTGCGATCGACCCCGCCAAAGATGCCGACGGTCTTCATCCGATGAGCCTGGGCCGGTTGGTGCTCAACGAGCCGGCCCCGCTGCCATGCACTCCGCGCGGCATCGTGGAGTTGCTGCGCCGCTACGACGTGGCCATCGACGGCAGTCACGTCGTTGTGATCGGACGCGGTGTCACCGTCGGCCGGCCGTTGGGCCTGCTGTTGACCCGTAAGTCGGAGAACGCGACGGTGACCTTGTGTCACACCGGGACCCCCGATTTCGGGGTCTTCACGCGCACCGCCGACATTGTCGTGGTCGCGGCGGGGGTACCGGGCCTCCTGACGCCAGACATGGTGAAACCGGGCGCGGCCGTGCTCGATGTGGGGATTACCCGCACCGAGTCCGGACTGGTCGGGGACGTGGCCCCTGACGTGCGGGAGGTCGCCGGATTCGTGGCGCCGATGCCGGGCGGAGTGGGTCCGATGACGCGCGCAATGCTGCTGGCGAACGTCGTCGAAATGGCTGAGTCGACACTGGGCTGATCTGTGGATTTACCCCTCGGAGAAGCAGTTCACGGCGGTGTCTTGTGGTATTCACCCGTTGACCCACTACCGTTACCCCTATGAGCACCGCCTCCGGCGACGAATACCTTGTCGCTGCCGAGTCCCCGGCGCTCGTTGTTGTCCCCGAACCACGCGCGACCCAGTGGCCCTTCCTGCTGGTCACCCTGGTGGGCTTCTCCGGATTGGCCCTGATCGGTGTTGGCAGGCTGCAACAGGGAATCCTGGGTCTGCTTATGGCTGTAGGCCTGGCAGCCGGTCTGCGCCTGGTGCTGCCAACACGGACCGCAGGCTGGTTGACCTCACGCAGTCGGGTTCTCGATGCCGCGGCTTTCGCCGCATTGGCAGTGGGCCTGGCTGCCACCCTCTACTTGTTGAAGTGACGGTTCGTCCCACCCGAACGGGCGCGTGGGAACGAATCAGGCGAACCTGACCGGCGATCGGATCGCCGCAGCCGAGGTGACCCCTGTCACACCCGTGCGGCGCGATCATGTCACAGGCGTTCGATACCCTTGGCAAAGGGCCAAACGGCGTACTTCGAAAGGTGAGTCATGGCGGGAAAAGTCACGGTTGTCGGAGCAGGTTTCTATGGATCGACCACAGCAATGCGTTTGGCCGAGTACAACGTCTTTGACGAGGTTGTCCTGACCGACATCGTGGAGGGCAAGGCCGAGGGCCTGGCTCTGGACATGAATCAGTCGCGCCCTGTGGAGGGCTTCGAGACGAAGGTCGTCGGTCAGACCACTGGCCTCGACGGCTCCGGGTATGAGGCGATCGCCGGATCGGACATCGTGGTCGTCACCGCGGGTCTACCGCGCAAGCCGGGGATGAGCCGGATGGACCTCATCGAGACGAATGCGAAGATCGTTCGCCAGGTCGCTGAGAACGTGGCGCGGCACGCCCCCGGCGCCGTCGTGATCGTGGTCAGTAACCCTCTGGACGAGATGACCGCCCTGACCCAACTGGCCACCGGATTCCCGCCCAGCCGGGTCATGGGCCAGGCAGGCATGCTGGACACCGCTCGCTTCACACACTTCGTCGCCGACAAACTCGGCAAGCCGATCGCCAGCGTGCGCACGCTGACGCTGGGCAGCCACGGCGACACCATGGTGCCGGTGCCATCGCGCTGTACCGTCGACGGCGCTCCTCTAACCGACTTCCTGTCCGAGGCGGAGATCGAGGAGCTCGTCGTGCGCACCCGCAATGGTGGCGCCGAGGTGGTCGCGCTGCTGAAGACTGGCAGCGCCTACTACGCTCCATCGGCCGCGGCCGCCCGCATGGCCAAGGCCGTGATCGAGGACGCCGGCGAGGTCATGCCGGTGTGCGCCTGGGTCGACGGTGAGTACGGCATCGACGGCGTATACCTGGGAGTGGAGGGCGAGATCGGCCGCGAGGGTGTGCGCAAGGTCGTGGAGGCCGACTTGACGCAGACTGAGCTCGCCGGGCTGCTCGAGGCCGCCGAGGCCGTGCGTGCCAAGCAAGCCGACGTTCAGGATCTCTGAGCGATGGCCAAGATCAAGGTAGCCAATCCGGTCGTCGAACTCGACGGCGACGAGATGACCCGGATCATCTGGGACTTCATCAAGGCGCAGTTGATCCTGCCCTACCTCGACGTGGACCTGAAGTACTACGACCTGGGCATTGAGAGCCGGGACGCGACCGACGACCAGATCACTATCGACTCCGCCGAGGCCATCAAGAAGTACGGCGTCGGGGTCAAGTGCGCCACCATCACCCCGGACGAGGCGCGCGTCGAGGAGTTCGGCCTCAAGAAGATGTGGCGCTCGCCGAACGGGACGATCCGCAACATCCTTGGCGGGGTCATCTTCCGCGAGCCGATCATCATCAGCAACATCCCGCGGTTGGTGCCCGGATGGACCAAGCCGATCGTGGTTGGTCGTCATGCGTTCGGTGACCAGTACCGCGCCACGGACTTCAAGGTCCCCGGCCCGGGCACGCTGACTATGACCTACACGCCCGCCGATGGTTCACAGCCGATGGAGTTCGACGTCTACGACTTCCCGGGCGGCGGTGTGGCCATGGGCATGTACAACCTCGACGACTCGATCCGCGACTTCGCGCGGGCATCGATGCGGTACGGCCTGAGCCGCAACTACCCCGTCTACCTGTCGACGAAGAACACCATCCTGAAGGCCTACGATGGGCAGTTCAAGGACATTTTCGCCGAGGTCTACGAGGCCGAGTTCGCAGCCGAGTTCGCAGCCGCCGGCATCACCTATGAGCACCGGCTCATCGATGACATGGTCGCCGCCGCCATGAAGTGGGAGGGCGGCTACGTCTGGGCGTGTAAGAACTATGACGGTGACGTGCAGTCGGACACCGTCGCGCAGGGCTTCGGCTCGTTGGGGCTGATGACCTCAGTGCTGATGACCCCGGACGGCAAGACTGTGGAGGCCGAGGCCGCGCACGGTACGGTCACCCGGCACTACCGCCAGCACCAGCAGGGTAATCCGACCTCGACGAACCCGATCGCGAGCATCTTCGCGTGGACCCAGGGTCTGGCGCACCGCGGGAAGATCGACGGTACCCCGCAGGTCACGCAGTTCGCCCATACGCTGGAGCGGGTCTGCATCGAGACAGTGGAGAGCGGCAAGATGACCAAGGATCTGGCGTTGCTCGTCGGTCCGGATCAGCCGCACCTCACCACCCAGGAGTTCCTCGCTGCGATTGACGACAACCTGCAAGCCGCGATGGCCTGATGCGGCTGGTCAGCGCAAACGTCAACGGCATCCGGGCGGCAGTCCGGCGCGGGGGCGTTGAGTGGCTGGCTGCCCAGGAGGCCGATGTCATCTGCCTGCAGGAAGTGCGGGCGACAGACCAGCAGTTGGCCGGCGCGCTTGGTGACACCTTTCAGGGGTGGCATCTGGCGCACCGGCCCTCTGCGGTCCGGCTCGGTCATGCTGGCGTCACGATCCTGAGTCGCAAACCACTGCAGGTCACCCAGGACCTGGGTTGCGCCGATGACGAGGGGCGCTGGGTGGCCACCCGGATCGGCGATCTGGAGATCGCCAGCGTCTATGTCCACACCGGCCAGGCGGACACTCCCGCGCAGGACGACAAGCACCGTTTCCTGGACGCCATGGGCAAGTGGATGGAGCAGCGCTCACCGGCGCTGGTGTGTGGGGATCTGAATGTGGCCCACCAGCAGGCCGACATCAAGAATTGGCGCGGCAACGTTGGCAAGGCCGGTTTCCTGGAGTCGGAGCGCGCCTACCTGACGCAGTGGTACGACGACCTTGGCTGGATCGATCTGGGTCGGGATGCAGGGTTCACATGGTGGAGCTGGCGCGG
>JAKOZM010000135.1 GCA_029779995.1 Actinomycetes bacterium | reverse complement strand
ATCCTGCACCGCATCACTATCGAGGCCGTCTCCGGCGGCATCCCGGAACGCAAGGCTTGGATCAAGAACTCCGGCCACTTCAGGGTCGGCAACATCGCACGGATGACCTCCGAGGAGCGGCAGAAGATGGTCGACGACATGCTGACGGAAGGACCTCGACCATGACCAAGAGGTTCGACGTCGTCATCGGCAACCCTCCCTTCCCCCGAAAGTGGGTGTGTTGCGGGGTAGTGTGTGGCCATGTCGAGCCCGACCCCGGTGATGTGGAGGCTGGGTCGCTCGCTGCTTGAGGGACACGGGGTGGGCACTTCGGGGATGGCTGAGCTCGTCGTGAGGGAGCGATCAGCAGGTTTGGGTCCGGGGCAACCCTTCCTGCTCCGACCGGACGGCGCGCCCGACGTCGACGTGCTGGCCTTCTTCGCGTCGGCGAGCTACAAGTTGCTTTCCGAGCAGACCCAGTTGTCCTACGCCAAGGATCTGCGTCTCTTCCTGAGTTTTCTGGAGTCGCAGGGAAGGCCGTGGAGGGAGGCGACACCGTCGGATCTGCTCGACTTCGAGTATTGGCGTAGGCGCGATCCGGACAACGAGCACCGGGTCTCCGGGGCGAAGTTCAGTCGTGAGCTTGCGGCGTACAAGAAGTTCTTCGCCTGGCAGCACAAGCGTGGCGTGATCGCCAGTGACCCGGCCGTCGATGAAGTCGTTTCTGCCGGGGGGGCAGGCTCGCGTTCGTTGCGGCCCCGCGATGCTCGGCCTGTCCGGGTGAAGTGGCTGACACCGGGGGCGTACCGGCAGTGGCGGGAGGTGGGTCTTGCCGGCCGGCTGCCCGATGGCTCGGCCGACCGCTCCTGGCGTGGGCGCAATGATGGACGCAACCTGGCCTTCGCCAACCTGCTCTGGTCCAGCGGGTTGCGGCTGAGGGAGGCCGGCACGTTGTTGGTGCAGGAGCTGCCCGCCGTCGACAGCCCGGGCCAGTTCCTGCGGGCACGGGTGGGTGCTGGCGTCGCCAAGGGACGGGGCCGGGACTTCTGGATGGCGGCCTCCGCGCGTCGGCAGCTGGAGGCCTATGTGCTCTCCACCCGGGCTGAAGCGGTGTCTCGGGCGCGACGTGAGGGTCGCTACGAGGACCTACCAGGCCGTCAGGTCGTGGTAGGCCAGGACCGTTCGGGCCTCCGGGTCCGGGACGGGGACGGACAGGTGCGGACGACCACCCTGGACCAGCTCGGCTGGCGCGACCGCGCCCGTCTGTTCGTCCAGGAGGAGGCAGGCCTCGCACCGGCCACGCTGTTCCTGGGCGACTCAGGGCTGCCGATGCGGTACGAGTCCTGGGAGGCGGTCTTCTCGACCGCCAACCGGCGGTGCGCCCGACTGGGCGTCCCGGTCTCCTGCTACCCGCACATGCTGCGCCACTCGTTCGCGCTGCGGATGCTGGTCACGTTGCTGCACGCGTTCGACCGACGGATGGGCCTGACGCCGGAGGAGCGCAGGGACTACCGGATGTTGTTCGGCGACCCGTGGACCCTGGTCCAGACCTTGCTGGGGCACACGAACCCTCAGACGACCCGGGACATCTACCTGGAGCCGGTCTCGGGTCTGCAGGTCGACCTGTTCCTCAACGCCGAGGACTCCACGGGAAGCGAGCATGAGTTCACCGACTTCGTGCAGCGGCACTTGGCCGCCACCGGCCTGGTCAACGACGGCGGTGGTGGACGGTGACGCCGGTGTCGATGCCAGCAGCGGGTTACCGCCGCCCCGACCGGCTGGATCCGACTGGGCTGGTGGTGTCGGTCATCGGCACGGACGGGCAGGAGGCCGGCCCGTTCGATTTCACTCAGGCCCCGGCTCACGGGCAGGTGCGCCAGCAACTGGTCGGCGCATTCGTCGCGGCCAGCGGGCCGGACGGCAGGTGGCGTTCGGCCGCGACGATGGGCACCGCGCACCGCACGTCGGTGGCGTTCTTACGCAGCCTGGAGCGGCTGGGGATCAGCATCACCACGTTGAGCGACTTCGGTCCCGAGCACTGGTGGACCTGGCGGGGCGACCGGGAGTCCCGGAACCGGTGGCCTGGTCAGGTGAACATCATGAGGGTCTTGCTCAAGGAGGCCCCTGAGGTCAGTGCCTTGACCAGGCGCGCCCTCGCCCAGCGGACCCACAAACCACGTAAGAGGCTGTACGACTCCTACTCGGTCGCCGA
>JAKOZM010000124.1 GCA_029779995.1 Actinomycetes bacterium | reverse complement strand
AGCCCACACCACGACGGCGGCGACGCCCAGGCACCACAACGACTCATACAGGAACGTCGGGTGGAACGTCTCGTACTGTTCAAAGCCGTCGGGCCGGTACTGCGGATCGATCTGCAGCGCCCACGGCACGGTCGTCGGTTCCCCGAACAACTCCTGGTTGAACCAGTTGCCCCACCGACCGATCGCCTGGGCCACGGCCAGGCCGGGGGCCAACGCATCGCCCAGTGGCGGCAGCAGCAACCCGTAGCGCCGGCAGGCGTACCAGGCACCCAACGCTCCTCCGGCGACGCCACCCCAGATGCCCAGGCCCCCCTGCCAGATCTTGAGCGCAGCCAGGAAGCCCAACCCGTCGGAACCGAAGTACGTGGTCCAGTCCGTCATCACGTGGTAGAGCCGGGCTCCGACAATGCCGGCTGGCACTGCCCAGAGCGCCACGTCGGCGATCTGTCCCTTGACTCCGCCCCGCGCGACCCACCGTCGCTCGGTGATCCAGATGGCGACGAAGATGCCCGCCAGGATGCACAAGGCGTAGGCGTGGATCGCCAACGGTCCCAGCTGCCAGACCGACCAGCCCGGCGACGGGATGAACCCGAACGTCACTGGGCCGGGTTGGTCAGGGCCTCACGCAGCGCCTGCTCGTTGGCCAGCGCCCCGTCTGGAATCTTCTCGCCGTTGACCTCAATGGTGGGTGTGCCGGTAACGCCACTGTCGAAGGCGGCCTGGTTGGACAGCCCCGCCCAGCCCTGGTACGTGCCCTCGTCGACGCAGGTGTCGAAGGTGGTCTTGGCCTCGCCGGTGATGCCAGCATCCGTGCCGAAGGTCTTGAGCTGATCATCAGTCCAACCCGCACCTTCGGTCTGCGGCTGGTTGGCGTAGATCGTGTTGTGGTAGGCCTCACCCGCACCGGCGTCGATCGAGCATCCGAAGGCGCTCGCCGCGCGCGAAGAATGATCGGTCTGCAGGTTGTTGTCCAGGAACGTCATGATGCGGTAGGTCAACGCGATGTCCCCCGCCGCGGCGAGTTCCTGGATCGCGGGCCCATAGGTCTGCTCAAAGTTCGCACACGCGGGGCACTGGAAGTCCTCGAAGATGACCACGTCCGGCTTGTTCGCGGCGGTGCTCACCTGGAAGCCATAGCCGTTGTCCGCGGAGATCCCGGTGGGCAGCGGTGAGTCGGCACTCGGAGTGTCCGTCGACGCGCTCTTGCCCCCGCGCTGGGTGATGCCGATCGCGATGATGCCGACCACGACGACCAGCACGGCCAAGCCGCCTACGATGCGGATCATCCGTTCCCGGCGGCGCTCAGCGGCCTGTGCGGTGGCGCGCGCCTCGGCAGCCTTCTGCCGGGTGGACTTCGCTGATTCCTTGTTGTCCGACATAGGTGAGCCCCTACCTCTCTTCTTCCTTGAAAGACTAGACGTTCTTGTTCGCGTGCCGGTTCACCGGCGCGCAGTGCGGACTGCAGCGGCCATCTGCGAGGCCAAAAGAGCGACGGACTCCGCGGCCGCCTGCGGGGACGATGCCTGCAGGACTCGACGTACGAACGCCGAGCCGACGATCACACCGTCGGCATACTGGGCGACCTCACCCGCCTGCTCCGGCGTACTGACCCCCAGCCCGACACAGACCGGCTGGCCGGTCACCGAGCGCGTGCGTTCCACCAGCTCCCGGGCGTCCGTGGACACCTGGGTTCGGGTCCCCGTGACCCCCATGGTGGAGGCCGCATAGACAAATCCGTTACTGATCTGCGCAACAGCCTCGATCCGCGGCGGCGGCGACGACGGCGCCACGAGGAACACCCGGTCGATCATTGCCTCGTCCGTCGCGGTCACCCACGCCTGCGCCTCTTCCGGGATGATGTCCGGGGTGATGACGCCGGCACCGTGCGCGGCAGCCAGTTCGTCGGCGAATCGCTTCACCCCGTAGCGCTCAATCGGATTCCAGTACGTCATCACCAAGGTGGGCGCGCCGGTGGCGGCGACGGCTTGCACAGCGCGCAGCACGTCGGCCGTGGTGGTTCCCTGCGCCAGCGCCTGGTCGGCGGCAGCCTGGATGACGGGGCCGTCCATGAGCGGGTCGCTGTACGGCAGGCCGATCTCCACCACATCCACGCCCGCTTCGACCATCGCGGTGAGGATGCTCACCGAGTCCACCCAGGTCGGGAAGCCGGCGGGCAGGTAGCCGATCAGTAGCGCTCGGTCCTCGGCGCGCGCGGCGGCGAAGGCCTCCGAAAGCCTGCTCACGCGCCCGCCAGCCCGAAGTAGGCCGCCGCCGTAGCGACATCCTTGTCACCGCGACCCGACAGGTTCACCAGGATGCGGGCCTGCGGTCCGAGTCGCTGCGCGATCTTGGCGACGCCGGCGATCGCGTGCGCGCTCTCGATCGCGGGGATGATGCCCTCGGTTCGGCAGAGCAGTTCAAAGGCAGCCATGGCCTCGGCGTCGGTGATGCCCTCATAACTCACTCGGCCGCGGTCGCGCAGCCAGGCGTGCTCGGGGCCCACCCCGGGGTAGTCCAGCCCGGCGGAGATGGAGTGGCTGGCCATGGTCTGACCGTTGTCGTCCTGCAGAAGGTACGAGCGGGTACCGTGCAGCACGCCGACCGAGCCTGCCGACAGCGTGGCGGCATGGCGGCCGGACGCGATGCCGTCGCCGGCTGCCTCAAATCCGTACAGGGCCACATCCTCGTCGTCGAGGAAGTCGTAGAAGATTCCGATCGCGTTGGAACCGCCGCCGATGCAGGCGGCCACTGCATCAGGCAGCCCGCCCGTGGCCAGGCACTGCTCGCGCGCCTCCTG
>JAKOZM010000114.1 GCA_029779995.1 Actinomycetes bacterium | reverse complement strand
AGATTCGGCGTATCGACTTGCACATCGGGCGCGGTTTGTGTGGACTACTCCTTGTGATCGGAGTGATATCACGGCCATGAGTACCCAAGCCCCCGGCCAGTTACCGCTGGGACTCACCCAAGGCCAGGCAGTTATGGAGATCGGCTACGACTCCGACTGCGACAAAGACGTACGTGACGCATTCGTCCTCGCGACCGGCCAGGACCTGCTCGACGAGGACTCGGACGAGATCGTTGAGGCGGTCCTCCTATGGTGGCGAGAGGAGGATGGTGACCTGTTCGACGGCCTGATGGACGCCCTCGGCCCATTGGCCGACAACGGCGTCATCTGGCTGTTGACCCCCAAACCGGGTCGCGACGGCCACCTGAGCCCCTCCGACATCTCCGAGGCGGCACCCACCGCCGGGCTGCAACCCACCCGCACGATCAGTGCGGGTTCAGACTGGCAGGGAACCCGGCTGGTCGCCCCGAAGGGCAGCCGTCGTTAGCACTGTCCTCCAGCAACGATCCGCAATAGGGTCAAAGGTGAGGAAAGGCGGTACTAAGTGAGCAAGCCCGGTGGCATTCCGACGCAGTACGTCGACTCCGATCCGGAGGAGAGCCGCGAATGGATAGAGTCCCTGGACGCGACCATCGAGGCGGCCGGCCCGGTCCGCGCCCGGTTCCTGGTCCGGGAGTTGCTGCGCCGAGCGGCTGAGCGCAACATCGGCATCGCCGACCTGCGCCAAACCGACTACATCAACACCATCTCCCCGCACGACGAACCTGACTTCCCGGGCGACGAGGTCATCGAGCACCGCATCCGGGCCTTCGCCCGCTGGAACGCCGCGATCATGGTGCATCGGGCGCAGCGTCCGGGGATCGGTGTCGGTGGCCACATCAGTTCATACGCGTCATCAGCCTCGCTGTACGAGGTGGGGTTCAACCACTTCTTCAACGGTCCCGAGGTGGGCGGCGGCGACCAGATCTACTTCCAAGGTCATGCCTCTCCTGGCATCTACGCCCGGGCCTTTCTCGAGGGCCGCTTGACCGAGGACCGGATGGACGGTTTCCGGCAGGAACTCAGCCACGGCGGTCTGGGGCACGGGCTGCCCTCCTACCCGCACCCCCGACTCATGCCCGACTTCTGGCAGTTCCCCACCGTCTCCATGGGCCTGGGTCCCGAGGCTGCGATCTACCAGGCGCGTTTCAACCGATACCTCCATGACCGAGGCATCAAGGACACCTCCGCGCAGCACGTGTGGGCGTTCCTCGGCGACGGTGAGACCGATGAGCCGGAGTCGCTGGGCCACTTGACCATGGCTGCGCGCGAAGGCCTGGACAATCTGACGTTCGTCATCAACTGCAACCTGCAGCGCCTCGATGGTCCGGTGCGTGGCAATGGCAAGATCATCCAGGAACTGGAATCGGTGTTCCGCGGGGCGGGCTGGAACGTCATCAAGGTCGTGTGGGGCCGGCAGTGGGACGATCTGCTCGCCAAGGACGACGAGGGGGCCCTGGTGTCCCTGATGAACGCCACCGTCGACGGCGACTACCAGACCTACAAGGGTGAGTCGGGCGCGTACGTGCGCGAGCATTTCTTCGGCCGCGACCCTCGTACCGCGGCGCTGGTCGCCGATTGGGACGACGAGCAGATCTGGAAGTTACGGCGCGGTGGTCATGACTATCGCAAGATGTACGCCGCGTACAAGGCTGCGCTCGAACACAAGGGAAACCCGACCGTCATTCTGGCCAAGACGGTCAAAGGGTGGACCCTCGGCTCGCACTTCGAGGCGCGCAACTCCACCCACCAGATGAAGAAGCTGACGGTCGAGGATCTGCGCACCTTCCGTGATCGGCTCGACATCCCCATCCCGGACAGCGCCCTCGACGACAAACTCCCGCCCTACTACCACCCCGGCCCTGACGACGACCACATCCAGTACATGCTGGAACGCCGCCGGGCCCTGGGTGGCTCGTTGCCGGCCCGACGACAGGTGTCACGGCCGTTGACCTTGCCGTCGGACAAACCCTACGAGGTCCTCAAGCGCGGATCCGGCGCCCAGAGCGTCGCCACCACGATGGCCTTCGTGCGGTTGTTCAAGGAACTGCTCAAGGATCCTGAGATCGGCAAACGCTTCGTTCCGATCATCCCGGACGAGGCCCGCACATTTGGCATGGACGCGATGTTCCCGATCCAGAAGATCTACAACCCCCAGGGCCAGACCTACCAGTCGGTGGACCGGGAACTGTTCTTGTCCTACAAGGAGTCGACGCAGGGCCAGATTCTGCATGAGGGCATCAACGAGGCCGGCTCAGCGGCCTCGTTCCAGGCCGCAGGGACGTCCTACTCCGCTCACGACGAGCCGATGATCCCGGTGTACATCTTCTACTCGATGTTCGGCTTCCAGCGCACCGGTGACCAGTTCTGGGCGTGCATGGACTCCAAGACCCGCGGCTTCCTGCTCGGGGCCACCGCCGGGCGCACCACGCTCAATGGCGAGGGCTTGCAGCATGAGGACGGTCATTCGTTGCTGCTCGCTTCTGCCAACCCCGCGGTCGTGGCCTACGACCCCGCCTACGCCTTCGAGGTGGCGCACATCGTCAAGGACGGGCTGCGCCGGATGTATGGGGAGAATTCCGAGGATGTCTTTTACTACTTGACCGTCTACAACGAGCCGATCCAGCAACCAGCGGAACCGGCCGACGTGGACGTCGACGGGATTCTGCACGGCTTACATCTGTGGTCTCGCGGGGATGGTGAGGGCCCTCGTGTCCAGTTACTGGCCTCCGGTGTGGCCGTGCCCTGGGCGCTGCGCGCTCAGGAGCTCCTGCGCGACGACTGGGGTGTGGTGGCGGATGTGTGGTCGGTGACGTCCTGGAACGAACTGCGTCGGGACGCCCTCGCCGCCGAACGCGAAGCCCTGCTGCATCCCGAATCCGCCCGCGTCCCGTACGTCACGCAAAAGCTGCGCGATGTCGAAGGCCCCATCGTGGCCGTGTCGGACTACATGCGGGCTGTCCAGGACCAGATTCAGCCCTACGTCCCGGGGGCTTTCGCATCGCTGGGCACGGATGGTTGGGGTATGTCGGATACCCGCGGTGCGCTGCGCCGGCACTTCCTGGTCGATGCCGAGTCCATCACGACAAGGGCCCTGGCAATGCTCGCCGAACAGGGCAAGGTGGATCCCGGCGCTGCAGCGCAGGCGGCGCGCAGGTACCAACTCGACGACCCCGGTGCCGCGGATGCGGGCAACACCGAGGGTGGCGACACCTGAGTTGGGGCAGGGGAAGTCTTAAGCTCTCCCCTGCGCCTTAGCCGCTTCCCACAGTTCCTCGCGGACATTCGGGTGCGCGGCATGCTCGATCAACTGCCGCACCTGCTCGCGCTCCTCGTTGCCGAACATGTGGGCCAGACCGTTCTCGGTGACCACCGAGGAGTGCTGGAAGGAGGTCACCGGGCCCTGGATGAGCGGCACGATCGTGGATACGTTCGC
>JAKOZM010000105.1 GCA_029779995.1 Actinomycetes bacterium | reverse complement strand
GCCACCAGTCGCGTAGTAGGTACATCCGGAACTTGGGCTAAGGCCTCCCTTCCATGCCGTCACGGACTTGGGCGGAAGGGGTGGAGGTGGCGTCGTGACGTGGTCGGGGCCACGGTTGACAGCGGGACGGCCCCTACCGCTGCTGTCTGTGAGCGCCAGGTAGAAGTCGCTGCTGTAGCTCCAGCCGACGTCGCCAATGTTGAGCGTTGTCGAGTAGTTGTCGGTGAAGTCAGCGCCGTGTGACCAACCACGGTCGTTGGTGAGCGACAAGTGCACAGGACGCCCGCCACCGTTGGCGGACACGTTGACAAAGACCGTGTTCCCACTCGTATACGCATCGAACGCCGAAACGCTCGGGTTGGTGTACGGCTTCTGCGAGGCCGAGTTGCTGTTCGTGCCGCATGCGGTCTCGTTGCAGACGACTGCGGTGTAGGTATGCGAATTGCCGTCGTAGGCGGCTGCGAAGGTCTGGCTCGACGATTGCCCGCCAGCGGGACTTTCGGTCTTCGACGACTTGACCGTGCCACCTTCATAGATCTTCACCGTCGAGCCTGCTCCGCGGGCCGACACTGTCGTGTAATTGACAGTGATCGAGTTGATCGAGCCCGGCTCTGGAGCCGAGAGCGTCGTGATCGACATCGGGGTGCCGATCGCTTTGAAGGTCGCCGCCGAGCCGGCAGTCGTGTGCGCGGCACCGCCGGTCGCGTTTGTGGCGGTCACCGCATACTGGTAGGTCGTCCCGTCGTAGGTCACCCCGTCGTCGTTACAACTCGTCGCGGTGACATTGCTGCACACCGTCTTGGGGCCGGAGCCTCCAGTACGGTTCACCGTGTAGGTGACCGGCCCTGGGCCGTTAGGGTCGACCGCGGGCCAGGTGAGCCGGACGGCGGCGGATGCCCCCCCTGCCATGGCGACTGAACTGACCGTGGGTGCCGCCGGCTTGCCCGGTGCCCCGGAGGACTGCCCCTGCGTCGTGGCGGGAGGACCCGCGGAGTAGGTGTTGATCGCGACGATCGTGAAGTCGTACTTGTTGTTGTTTGCCAAGCCGGTCACGGTCGCCGTTGTCGCCGGCGCCTGGACAGGCATAGCCCCGCCGCCGGACCAGGTGATTCTGTACGACTTGACATCGCTGAACTCGCCAGCGACGGCATTCCACGTCAAGGTCAGCGTGTGGTCGGCTGGGTTGCTTGCCTTGAAATTCGTCACCGCCGTAGGCGCCTGGTCAGGTTGAGCCTGCGCGGACGCATCACTGTCTGGACCCCACCCGGCCTTGTTATGGGCCTTGACCTTGAAGTGGTAGAAGTTCCCGTTCACCAGGCCGGCGGTGACGTTGCACGGGCTGGCTTGGCAGGTCTGGGTCTTGCCCGTCTCGACCACGGTCACCTGGTATTGGTCGATGGGTGCACCGTGGTTGTCCGGCACCGTCCATGACAGGTTGACCGCGCGGGACTGCACGACCGTCCCGATCTGCGGAGTCCCAGGCTTGTCCGGGACTCCGAAGACTGTGATGGTGACCGTCCCGGTCACGTGCCGGTCGGTCCGGGTGAGGTCTGCAACGTCGGTGGCGACCACTTTGAAGACCATCGTTCCGAAGGAGTCCTTCCCCGGCGTGATCGTCAGAGTCCCGCCGGAGTGGGTCTCCGTGGACGGCATACCCGAGACCGGCGTCACGGAAACCACCCCGTAGACGGGATCGACGAAGCGCGAGCGTACGTACTTGGCCAACTGCACGGTCGCGGCCGTGCCCTGCTGGATCCCGTCGAGGTTGACCGCCGCGAAGCTCGCCTTAGGCAGGGCCAGGACCTCGATCGGAATCACTGCCGGCACGGACTTGGAACCAGCCACCGTGACCTTCAGCTCGCCTGTCGCCCCCGGGACTGCTGAGCCAGCCGCATTCACCGTGATCTTGGCTTCGCCGCTGCCATCGGCCTTGACTCCCGCGATCGGCTTCTGCCAGTCGGCGGCATACCGAAGCCCGCTCCGCTCCTCGAGGGTGGGAGTCCACACGTGGCACATCGCGGTGATGTTGAGGACCACCGGGCTGCCACCCTCGTAGACGCCGATCGGGGTGGTGGGGCACCGCAGGACCGGGGTGGGGTCCCCCACCTGCACGGGGATCGTCACCGTCGTGATCTTGCCGTTGGGGTCGGTGAGCGAGGTTCCGTCCATCACCTCGAGAGTGATCGCGCCCGGGCCGATGTAGTCGCTCAGCCCCGAGACCGTGAGCTTCGTCGAACTGTCCGCGGTGACGCCGACGAAAGTCTCGGGAGATGCCGCGAGTTTGTCGGACGTTGTCGCCTGGACTTGCCGGCCAGCCGGGGACCCGACGTAGTCACCGAGGTCCACCGTCACTTTGCCGTTCTGCGGGACCGCGATGGTCTTGCCCGCCTTGACGAACGGCAACCCGGAGCCGGCGCCGGGCACGAAGATCACGGCGGTTCCGGTCACCCCATCGGCATCGGTGATCTCGTACGGAATGACCTGAGGCGTGGGCGTCACGGGAAGGGTGACTGAACCACCGCTGATCGTCGCGGCGGCCAAGGCCACCTTGGTCACCTTGAGCGCCGACTCTGGACCGTCGACGTCATAGTCCTTTTCCACGACGTTGACGGTCGTTGACGTGGCGCCCGCCTCGACCTTGGCGATGTCGTCGATGGCCACCGGCGGGTTGTTGTAACCCTCCTGGGACCTGATGGTCACCGGAACAGGCGCGCTGTCGCCTCCGCTGTTGGTCAACGAGTAGGCGATGACCTGAGCGTCCGCCTTGGCGTCCTGCACGGTCGTCTCGATTGGACCGGTCGGGGACTTGAGGGATGCTCCTTGGGGGAGCGAGGGATTCGTTAAAGGAAGATCGAGCACTGTCGCCGGGTCGCTTGGGGCAACCAGGTCGTTGGCCAGCACGTTGACCACGACCGTCGCCCCCGGCTTGGCAATCACGGTGTCGGGCACAGCGACTGGTGCCAGTGGTGCCCCGGGCGCTACCACAGACACCCGGGCGATCGCCGATCCCGTCTTTCCGTAACGGTCGGTGACGACGTAGGTGAACTGGTCGGTCCCTTGACCAACGGGATATGCCTGGTAGGTGATCGAGGTCGGCGAGGTGCCCAGGATCCGACCGAGTTTGGCGCCCGCGCCGACGGCTACGACGGTTGTCGAGTCTCCGTCCGGGTCGATGCCGCTGGTCGGGACCGGGATTTCGATCGTGTCCCCCGACGTGGCCCGACCCTCCACGACCTCCGGCTGGGGGGCCTGGTCAGGAGACGTCTCCGACGGCTGGGGGGTCACGGTGACATAGAGGTTGCCTCGAACGAGCACCCCCTCGTCGTTCTCCGCCGTGTATTCGACCCGAACCGTCCGCGGGATGTCGACCTTGGCCGGCGCCACATACCGAATGGCGTCACGCGAGACGTAGGCCTTGCCCAGGTCGACGGTGGAGCCACCCGCCGACGCCGGGTCGAAGACTTGCAGTTGCCCGGGGTTGGGGGCGTCGGTGATGTTGGAAGCCAGGTGCAGGAACGCGCCACTCTCCGTGGAGTCGTTGTCGAGGACGGTGATGAGGGCTGTATCGCCGTCGCGCACGGTCGCGTAGTCGTCCTTGGTCCGCGGCGGGTCCGGCGACACGGCGGGGAGCTGAACGACGGTGACATCGCCTGGGACAACGGTCCCCGAACCGTTAGACACCTCGTAGCGAACGATGACCCCCTTGCCGAGCGAGTCCTGAGTGGGCGTGACC
>JAKOZM010000095.1 GCA_029779995.1 Actinomycetes bacterium | reverse complement strand
CTTGAGCAGCTGCTCCTGCTCCCCCTGCCGCACGGCTGCCTCCAGCATCAGGCGACGGTTCAGCTCAGCGTCCTTGACCGCTGTCACGTCGCGCAGACTGACCACGTGACTGTCATGGTCGATGGGGGCGCTGGTGTACTCGACCGCGATCTGGGCGTCCACGCCCGTGATGCTCTCCCCTTCGACGAGCGAGGGCGAGGTGGCGCTGTGGCTGTCGAGCTGACAGCCGCCGGCGCAAGGGGTGCCGTCGCTGAGCACATGCCCGAGCAGGGGATGCAGGCGTTCTCCTACGCGTACCTGCGGCACCAACCTGGTGAGCGCTTCGTTGCACTGCAGGACGACACCGTCGGAACTGAGCACCGCGAGGCCGTCAGGAACGCTGGCGAAGACACTCACCTGCGTGCGGTTGAGCGCGCGGATGTTGTCCATCCGCTGGCTGATCGTCCAGCTGGCCAGCATTGCCAGGCCGCAGGCGAGGGCGACGTTGCCGATGCGGTAGCCGGGATGCTCCAGGTCCTGCGTGAGCATGAGCAATGTCGCCAGACCTAACGCGATGACAGCCACCACGGCGGTGCGTATGGGTGGCAAGAAGAGCGCGGCCCCGACCACAGTGATTCCCAGTGTCGGAATCAGCGACCCCCCGAAGAGAAGCACACCGACGCCCAGAACGAGCAGGACGCCGATCGCCACGGGGAACGCGACGGCGGCGTGGCGGTTATCCCTGTCGGTCACGTACGTGCGCCCTCCTCCCGGCAGTGCTGGTGTCGCTCAGGCGAGACCTGATTGCGACGATAGCGTCTCGTCGTGGTGCCCATCCAGCGCTTCAACGGCGGGTCCTTCCAGCACCGACCCATCGGCGTCGAACCGCGATCCGTGGAGGGGGCAGTCCCAACTGTCCTCGGCGTCGTTGAACCGCACGATGCCGCCGAGGTGGGTGCAGACCGCGCTGCATTCGCGGCGTTTCCCCCCGACGTTGCTGACGGCCCGCGGGGCGGGCAGGCCGACCTTCACGTCCTTGCTGGAGTGGGGCTCCACCAGCCACCCCTTGGCCAGGGTGAAGGCGACCTCGGCATTCTGCTTGGCGATCTTCGGCAGACCAGCCACGCGAGGGGCGAACAGGGCGGCCCAGGAGGGCTCGTCGCCGGTGATGTGTCCAGTGAGCATCTGGGCGGCGGCGCTGCCGTTGGTGATGCCCCACTTGCCGAAGCCGGTGGCGATCAGCACTCCAGAAGGGCCGAGGGGAGAGGGTCCGACCTGCGGGAGGAGATGGGAGCTGGTGTAGTCCTGCGCGGACCAGCGATGAGTGAACTCGCGGACGTCAAAGGTGTCCTGCGTCCACTGTGCGAGTTCCGCCACGTGGGTACTCGTCGGGTTCTTGTGACCGACTTGGTGGCCGTAGCCCCCCACCAGCAGGTACTCCTCGCCGGCCGCAGACCTGCCGGTGCGCAGTGAGTGGTTCGGAGAGTCGACGCTGATGTACATACCCTGCGGGATCGGTGAGCTGACGCGGGCCGCCATGGCGTAGGAGCGCATGGGGGTGGTCGTCGCGAACGCCATGGTGCGCAGCGGGAACGGCAACAGCGTCGCCAGTACCACCCACTTCGCCTTCGTGGTCAAGCCGCGGGTGGACGTCACGCGCAGCACGCCATCCTTGGAGTCGACCCGGGCGATCCGCTGGGGCCACACCACCGGGACGTCCAACGCCGTGAGCTGAGCGTGCAGGGCGGCGAGATACTGCGACGGGTTGATCTGCAACTGGTCGGGCAGCCGCACGGCCTCCGTCACGGAGTAGGGCAGTTCCGAGGGGATCGTCAGTTCGACGGGTAGGCCGGCCTCGTTGAGGGCGTCGTACTCGGCGCGCACCTGCTTGGCGCCCTTGGTTGTTGTCGCGTAGGTCCACGCGTCACGGACCTGCATGTCCACGAGTTTCGTCTCCTCGACGACGCTGCGGATGATCTGCTGGCCCGCCAGATTGGCGGCGGCATAGTGCCGTAGCGCCTCAGGACCATGCTTGCGCAGGGTCTGTGAACCGAGGACCGACTGCAGCAGTGACGCCTTTGCGGTGGACTTGGCGGTGGTGCCGGATCCTGGCCGGCGAGCGTCCACGACGGCGACGTCCACCCCTTGGCGCGCCAGCAGCAGCGCGGTCGTCAGTCCGGTGATGCCGGCGCCGATCACGAGGACGTCATGGTCTTCGCGAATGCCGGTGGAGGCGGGAGTGCCGAGGACGGGCCCCCAGAAGGTGCTGGGTCGGGCCGGAATGGAGAGGGTCACCCCGGCATGTACCCAGTATCGGTTGAGTGAGTCCCTCCTAACGGGGTAGATCACCGCCATGGCTGGGCTACAGCGTGATGAGAACGGCACGTTCCGCCGCCGCGAGTGGCGGGTGGAGCGCATCGGGTGGCTGCCCGCCTGTCCCTCGACGACGTCCTCACGGCGGCTCGCGAACAGCACGGATTGCGCTCCTTCGATCAGGTGGACTGGGCGGTACTGGAGAACTCAGGAGGGATCTCGGTCATTCCGGTCGGTATGGATCGACAGCCCGGCGGGTAGATGCCGCCATGAGTGAACACCCGGCGCAGGAGATCGCCTACCCGGGCACCGAGTCGCAGATGGCGCAGCAGCCGCGCGACGAGATGCGCGACTACGCCGGGGGTGGACTACTCGAGGGCAAGGTCGCCCTGGTGACCGGTGGCGATTCTGGGATCGGGCGCGCAGTCTGCGTTGCCTTTGCGAAGGAGGGCGCCGACGTGGCGATCTCCTATCTGAACGAGGACGACGATGCGCGCAAGACGGCGGCCCTCGTCCAGGGGGCTGGCCGGCGGGCGCTGCTGCTCCCGGGGAACATTTGCGAGCAGGCTCAGTGGAGTGAGATTGTCTCGCGGACCGTGGAGGAGTTCGGCTGGATCGATGTGCTGGTGAACAACGCGGCGTTTCAGAACCCGGTCGATAAGCCCGAGGATCTCACCCTGGAGCAGTTCCGGCGCACCTTCGGTGTCCCGCGTCAAGTAGTTGGCAGGTTTTCGGTGGTTTGAAATGTGGGGATGGTGGGGTCGGCCAGGCCCAGGTGCACCTCCTCGGGCCGGTTCCAGGCGATCGCTTCGTGCGGGCGCACGGTGTTGTACTCGATGCGGTAGTCCTCGGCGCGTTCGGCGAGCATGAGCGCGTCGTCGATCTGGTCGATGTACAGCCGTT
>JAKOZM010000091.1 GCA_029779995.1 Actinomycetes bacterium | reverse complement strand
GTGCTGACCCAGCCGCTGGGTTGGGTGCTCTCGCCGCGCGGCGCGCTGGTCGCGCTCTACCTCGGCGTTGTGACGATGGCCCTGGCCAACGTGCTGCCGGTCGTGGGGATGCACTCGATGTCGGCCGGTCCGGCGTCCACCTTGCTGCTCGGCGACCCGCTCACCGCGACGGTGCTCGGCGTGCTCGTGCTCGGTGAAGCGCTACCGGTGAACGGCATGATCGGCCTGGCCCTGGTGGCGACCGGATTGGTCCTGCAAACGGTGGCGACGACGCAGGTGGCGCCGACGCCCGCGCCCGCGCTCGCGCCCGCGCCCGCGCCCGCGCCCCGCGTCCAACCCGGCGAGTCGGAAGGTTTCCCGGCGGATTCGACCCGCCCACCCCGGTCCAACACGGCGAGTCGGAGAGTTTCCCGGCGTGCCGTGCCCTGAGGCGTCGGCTTCGACGGCGAGTCGGAAGGTTTCCCGGCGTGCCGTGGCCTGAGCCATCGGATTTGACGGCGAGTCGGGTCAACTGGCGAGGAAACGCTCGAACCGCAGCGCCAGCCACTCCCGGTCTGGGCGCTCGGTCGCCCGGCGAGGCACCTTGCGCAGCGGTTGGCCGTGCAGCCGCTTGAGGCCGTGTTCCAGCAGCGGCCCATCGGTCTCTGCGAGGATGTCCGCGCGGATCGCCACCACCAGGTCGGGCGATACTCCCAAGATCCGCGAGTCGTATGCCGCGTGGTGAATCTTGCACAGCGCCAGTCCATTTCGAACGGCAGCCACTCCGAGTTCGTGACGGTCCTCGACGATGTGCGCGGCATCGAGCAACTCACTGTGCCGCAGCGCGCACACCGCGCAGCGCATTTCGTAGGCACGCATGATCATGCTGCGGAAGACCGGCTGGTGTAGCCGACGCACCGTCTCGGACCGCAGGTATCGCCGCAGCACCTCCTCCACGGGCGAGTCGGTGGGGCGTAGATGCTGCAATCCGTCGGTCGCCACGACGAACTGCTGACTCGCGCGTTCCTCGCCCACCAGGTAGACCGGGAAGATCGCCTGGTAGACCGCGGTGGCAACCCCCCAGAACCAGATGAGCGGCTGCTCCTGCTGCATGGCCGCGCGAAGGGCCCGGTTCTCGGGGTGGTCCGGATCGTCCCCTCGCCACTTGTATCGCACCAGCCCGTCGTCGCCGATCGCGTCCTCGTACGGGCGCTCGGCGCCACTTGGACGCCACACAGTGCGAATCGAAAGCGCCGACCCAAAGCCGGCAGGCTTCCGTATGCCGCGCTGCGGGTCCATGAGCGCGAACCGTTCGCCCTCGAACGTGAAGGCCCGGATCTCTTCGGAGGTCAGCGCCACAGATCCATCCTGGGTGCGTACCTCAAGCCAGGCCATGGCCTCGGTACGAACACGCTCCTCACGCTCCGAGGTCCACATGGGCACAGCTTGGCACTTCGGGTCACCGTCCGGCGGAGCCGATCCTCCCTAGTTCACCAGGACGGCGCGGGCGGCTTTCACGGTGACGGTAGTGACTGGGCCGGTGACGGTTGCCGTTTCCGGGATCGCCGACCAGGGGCCTCCGTCGACGCGGAAGTCCGCGGTGAAGGTGGTGTCGACCCGCACGGCGTACGAGCCGGTCTTCGGGTAGGCGTGGGTGATGTCACCGTTCGGGTAGACGCCACCGGGACTGAGGGTGGGACCGAAGGTCGTGCCGTCCCCGAAGACATAGGTGAAGTGATCGACCTTCGGGCGGATCTCGACCCGCCTGCCGAGCATCCGGGCCGGGTCGATCGCTTCGACCTCGCCAGGTTCGTAGCCCTGGCTGGACCACTTCACCCGATAGAACGTCTTGAGCCCGACGAGGGTCACGTCGCCGACCGGTTGGGTGGAGATCGACGCGGTGGCCCACGGCGTGTTGTGCATTGCATCGCGCAGCATCGCCAGCGTCACGGTGGGGGCGGCTCCGGGCACCTGCGCGGCGAAACAGGTCGACCCGACATTGGCCCACGCCTGGGCGCTGCCCCGCGGCCGGGCGAAGATGTCGTAGAGGAACCCCGAACCGATCTGTTGACCGTTGACCTGACAGCCGGCCACCGCCCGCTGGCACGCGGCATCTGTTTGCGGGGCATTGAGCACCGGACAGGCCAGCTCGACCCGGTACTCCATCGGCGTGGTCACAACCTGCCCGTGCAGGTCCTTCCCCTGCGCCAACTGTGCCGTCTCCTCCTCGGTGACTCGGGCGACCGTCCCTTCGCCATTGACCGCAACCCCAAGACCGTCCACCTCGTCTGCAGCGGCTGAGGGAGACAGAGCGATAGTGAGCAGGAGCGCTGCCACGGTAGTGCCGATGATGCGCCTCATTGCCGGACCCTCACCCCGTTGACTAGCCAATAACCGTCTGCGCGAACGAGATCCACAACGAGGATGCCCGCCTTTGCGGTCCACGTTTGGTGAGTGGCACCCGTCGAATCGATGATGCGGACCGCCTGTTGGTTGACAACTGCGTCGACTGAGTAGACCGCTCCCGTAGCTGTGTCTCCGACGAGCATCACCTCGGTGAGCACGAAGGGCTGTCTGTCCAATCGTCGTTGGTTGGCGACAAGCTCGTCGAAGCGATCTTCATATCCAGCGCATGACTTACACGTTGCGGTCGATAGTCGAGCTACTGCGCCCGGCTCCGGCACGGTGTAGCCGCGGTTCAGCGTCTGCAGGAAGTAGCGGACGAAGGCCTCTGCTCCCTGTGGGGTATTGGCCAGGGCGTCGGCTGGCACGTCCGTTGGGTAGGGCGGTCTCGTCGTCGATCCGCTCGAAGACGCAGACGGCGACCCCGAACTCGTTGACGGTGATGCGTTCGTCGTCGCAACCACACCAGTCGTCGAACCCGTCGGAGGTGCCGGCGAACTGGTCGTGCATCCAGCCAGCACCAGCACCCACGCCAACCCCGTGACTGCCGCCGGCACGGCATACCGCAGCCGTTGTCCGTTCACCCTCTGCTCCTTGCGCGTCGCCCCTAAACCGACTCGCCGAGTCTGCCAGCAACCCGCTCCGAGCGCGCGGCGTCATCCACAGGCTGCCTGCCTGGGATACTCCGGGAGTGAGTTCGG
>JAKOZM010000081.1 GCA_029779995.1 Actinomycetes bacterium | reverse complement strand
CGCCCACTGTGCCCATCCTTGCGACCGCCGCCAAGGCACCGGTTCGTCGGTAGCAGTCGCACCTGTCGGTGCCGTCTGGTTGCATGCCTGCGTGAGCGATGATCAACAGACGCCCGAGGAGGCCGAGGCGCAAGCCGGGGATGGGAGCGTGGGTCAGTTCGTCATGCTCTGGGTGAGTGCCATTCTCGACAGTGGTGCCTGGGCGCTCGCGATGGCAACCTCGACGCCGGAACTCCGCCTCGCGAGGGCACAAGCCTGGGTCATGAACGCTCAGAGGACCGGTCAAGCGGATGGCTTTGATCGCGACGCTCTCGCTGCGTCGCTCGCCGCAGTTGACGAGAGTCACGCGCTGTGGTCTGACTACGCTGCTGCTGAGGTCCAGGGTTTCCGAGAAGTGTGGGGCGACGTTGGCAACCATCTGGCCGTTGGATCACGTCCACGTCCATTGGACCCCGACCACGAGCTCGTGCTCGTGGTGGACTATCGAACGGTGCCAAATGACGAGCAAGCTCACGGAGACCACGTCGCAAAGGTGGTCGACTCTCCCACTGAGATTGCGGCCTTTCCCTTCGTGGTGCGGCACTACGAGGGCGGGCGATTCCTGATCGCCAGCCACAACGGGCCCGACAACATGCCAGCACCGGGTTGGCCACCGCAGCTTTGATCACCCCTCGTCGACCGAAGGAGACCGTTGCTCGATTTTGATGCGACCCGTCAACCCGTGCGCCCGCACGAACTGACTTCGCTGGTGCGAGCGATCGAAGGTGCCCACTCCTCTGACGAGCAGGACTGGCTCGAGTGGAAGTCCGGGCTCGATCTGGGCAGTAAGACCCACTTGGCATCTATCGCCCGTTGCATTCTGGCGTTGAGCAACCGGGACCCGGCGATCGCCAGCGACGCGGTCGAGGGCTACGGGTACATGGTCATTGGGGTCGAACCGGGCAGAGCAGAGGGCGTTGCCGTGCGCGACAACGCGGATCTCGATCGTGATCTGCAGAGGCTCCTGGGTCAGGACGGCCCGCGCTGGCGCCCACTGTGGGTTGAGTACGCCAACGTGTCGATACTCGTCGTCGAGGTGTCACCCCCTCGTCCCGGAGATCCGATCTTCGTAGCGCAGAGGAGCAGCGAGGGACTGAGCGAAGGTGCCGTCTACGTCCGTCACCGGGCACGCAGCCAACCTGCGACCGCTGCGGACATACGGGTGCTCAGTGAGCGGCTCCAATCGGCGGGGCACACCCTGAGACTCTCTTTAGCGCCGTCGGGGGACGAAGCCTCCCTATGCCCAGTTCAGGATGCGTCAGGGGAGGTCGCGGAATACGTCGCCGCCAGCGCGAAAGACCTTCTGGACTTCCTGCCCAAGCCAGAGATGAAGTCGACGCGATTGGGTGACTTCAAACCCGACCTGTCTGCGCTCCTCGGCATGGACAAGGTGAGTGTCAGCTCGCTGAGCAGCTTGGTCAACATCCAAGAAGAGACGCGTACAGAGGACGAGTACCGCGCCGAAGTGGCGGCCTACGCATCGGACCTCGCCCGGGGGATGCAAGATGTTCTGGACCACATCGCGGCTCAATACCTCGTGCCGCTGTGTCTGCGGCTGGCGAACCTGACCGACAGCAACTACGAGGGCCTCCGGGTGGAGGTTCACCTCGAAGGTGACGTTCGAGCAACTGAACCAGTTGATATGGACGCGTCCTTCGGCTATCTGTTGCCAACCCCGCCGAGAAAGTGGGGGCCTTATGAGAGGTCGCCCATCGGCATCCGCAACTTCGGGCTGGCGGGGAGCTACATGCCTCGCCAAGCTCCCGGGAGCACGCTGCGCATCGAGAACGGAGGTTCTGCGACCCTTACCTTCCCAACGTTGCATCTTCGACCTCGTGCTGTAGAAGAGCTGGACGCGGTCATCGTGCTTGCGCCCGAGGGCATGGAGACCATCCATGCGCGCTGGACCGCTACGGCAACGAACATCGAAGGTGTGGCTGGGGGTGCCTTCGAATTTTCGCTAATGGGCGAGCCCTTCGACGGCTGGGACGCACTCGTCACAGAGTGGAATCTTTAGTCTCATATTCGAGCATCGCGAAGTCGACGGTGGCCGAGGAGGTGGCACGCCTCCTCGACCCCAGTGCGCTGGTTAACGACGGCCAAGTGCAGACATTTGGTGCCACCGGCGCGGATGCACTCGAATCTGAGGATGTCCGGCGGTGCGCAGAGGCGTAGCCGCTACCGACCAGTCGGGAGCTGATGCCTGGAGTCATAACCAGTGGCGCACTCGGGAGTCCCTCGCCGCACCTTCCGCCCCAGGTCGAGTTGGTGGTCACTTGGAGAGTGCTGTGGACGCGACGTCGAAGCGTTCTCTGAGTAACCCAAGTTGGCCAGCATCACCGCCAGTAGCTCGTGTCCACTGGCGACGGGCCGGATGCGGCACTTCCAGCAGTGCGCACGTCGGCGCGGACGAGAGGGAACGCCAGAACATCTGGGCGAACTTCCCCGCCGCCGCCACCGACGTTGTAGAGCCGATGCCCATTAAAGCGACGCGACGGCCGAGATCAGGAAGGAGACACTCAGCGTATTGCCTTCTGGCTGCCCTCAGGGCTTGGACCTTCCTTGCCCGCGATCGGCGTAGGTCCTCGACTGCAGTCCATTGCTTGTCATCCAGAGGAGATATCGTCGTGATGGCTCGGCGCTGCAGTGGAACCTGGCTGACGTTGACGATTGCCACACGGAAGTCACCCCGCTTATGTCGGCGGGCAACTTCCTCGCCAAGAGATCTGTTCGCGTCAGCACTCCCCGTCAAGAATGCGAGGGCGTCCTTGCCGGCGGGACCGGCGAGAGGGTGCTGAGCGTGCAGCTCGGCGACGTGAGGAGACTCAAGGAGGAGCACGAGGTCGACATGTGATCCGTGTCCACTAGTCAGATCGGGAACGAGAAAGTCCGCGTAGACACCGACTCCGGTCTCCCGCAGGTACGCGTCGACTGTCACCCAAGCAGGCTAGCCCTCGTGTGCATCTCGAGTCGGTGGGGGCTTCGGCGGACGCTCGGAGCCTTACAGCTGCGCAACTCGCCCGCGTCTTAGCCGCTAGGGCCTGTTGCGAAAGTGACGGATGTGGTGTTCGGTGTGTCGCCGAGCGTGAGGTGAGGCCTCCGCAGTAGAGGAAGTGGTGTCGAATCACCCGCTACTGCCGGAGGCCTCATGCTCACCGTATCCGCCGCAGCCCGTCACGATCTCAGCGACGCACAGTGGGCGCTGTTGGAGCCGCTGCTTCCGCCGACTGCTCC
>JAKOZM010000048.1 GCA_029779995.1 Actinomycetes bacterium | reverse complement strand
CCGTGGCCTCCTGCCGCACCAACTGCAGCCAGATCTCGTACTTCAACGACGGGCTCAAGAACCGCTTCGCACGGCGCTTCCTCGACCCGCTGATGGGCTCGTTCTCGGACATCTTCTGATCCTCCTGTTGTGGTTGGAGGACCCGCCGGATGTTGTCTGATCGACACGCCGATCTCTATCGCGAAGTCAGGCGCAAACCACCCTACCATTCAGTCCTCACTCAACTGTGAGGCTTTTGGCGCTGAGTCCCTAACCGTGGCGACGGGTGCCCTGCCCCACGAAACCCCTCACGAACCCCTCACAGCACTGTGAGGGATAGCCCTCGTTATTGGAGGTAGGGATGAGTGAGGGAGAAACGGTTCACGGCCGTTGGTCGTTCGATGTGAGGGGTTCGGAGCCCCCGGGTCGAAAGGGCGTTCGCCGCCGTGGTGTCCGGGCCCGACACGGCCCGGCTCCCGGGCCACCGGGAGGGAATCCCCGGCACGCCGGGGATGCAGACGGTGCGTCCCCGGGGTCCGCGGGCACGCGAATGCCATCGGCTGTTCATTCCCGGTACGTCGGGAATGAACAGCATCCGCATCTGACGTCACGCGGTTGATCCGGGCGTGTGACGGTGGCGCTGCGAGTCCGACCGGAACCGGAGCCGGCGCACCGGGGGCGCCCGGGGCGCCGCGACGTGCCTGAACGAGTGAAGCGGCGGGGGGGCCGGTCGCCAAGGGATTCCGGGTGTGCCGGACGGGGTGCCACGGGACGCCGTGTACCAGCGGTGGGCCCGGGGATACCCGGGACACCAGGGGCGCCGGGGGCAGCAGGGTCCGCGGGTTGGTGGATTGGCGTCGCGCGAGGTCGGGCAGGAGCCGCTCGCGTGGGATTGGTGCCGGCCCTGCCACGTCGCGGGGACACCTTGTACACGGTCCGCCCGCGTTGATCATTTCTCGCTTGTACACGGTGGCCCGCCGCCGTCGGGTGGGCCGTCCTGGGACGTCTCAGGGCGGGAAAGCCTGCGGTAAGACGGTGTCGTAGTTGATTTCGCAGAGGAGAGAGCAGCCGTGGAAAGTCGCAAGTTCATCAGCCGCCTGACCGTCGTGTTCGGGGAATTGCACGACCCAGAGCAACGAGCCACCTATTCGTCGCTACACCCGGTGCCCGTCGAGTTCAGCGCGGATGGGCGGTTCGCTCGCCTCGACGTGGCAGGCCGCACGATGACCGGGCGGGTCCTGCAGGCACACACGCCGCATCCCCTCGTGTACTTGGGCCACCCAACCCTACCCGTCACCTTGACGATCGGCGATGGCTGGAGTCTGGGTGATGTCCCGCTCATCGGCACGTTTGAGGAGCCCTCTCTTGCACGGGTGATCGCATTTGCCCGCGAGGGAGAATCCATCGTGTGCCACACCCGCATCCAGTGGGTTGACCACCTGCGGCTACCGATGGGCCGACTCGAGTTGCCCGTCGGAGACCAGTTAACCGACGACACCTCGGTGCCGGCGCGGGTGCTCGCACTACCTGATACCTGGCCGTTCACCCCGCCCACGTTGGTCGTCGCGGTCGACGACGCGCAGCCGCTGCGCGAGGCTGGGTGGGATGAGTACCTGCCCGATGTGCTGGAGGCCTTGGAGTGGGGTGAACTGGACGGGCTGACGCGCTGCATCGAGACGCGATCCACGTCGTTGCTGGGCAACATCCTGCTGATCGAGGTGACGGTCCTTGACCTCGCGAACCTCGACGTGGAGGCGCTGATGTTCCTGCCACGCGACGTTCGTGACGGATTTGAACAGGCGCTGCTCGCGCTGCCGGACTGAACCGTCGTCGCTACGTTCAAACGCCCCCTGAGGATGTCGCAGGTACGGATTACTCTGGCGTTGGCCGGGAGGAGGACACCTCCCGGCGGATGAGGGGGACTCATGCTCAGCGAACGCGACGCGATGCGACTGGCGCTATCCACATTCACCGACATGGGACTGGCCGTCGTCTCCGAGATCTGGGGCGGCCAAGACAGGTTTGTGGTGTTCACCTCACCACCGGATCCGTTCGGGGGCCCGCCCGGCCGCACCTGGGCGTTCACGGTCGACGCGGAAACCGGCGAGGTGACCTCGCACGACCCGGACGTCGACGATGACGAGCTCGTCAGCGGCCTGACCCGGCTCCCATGGGCGCCGTACCGGCCTTGCGACCCCACCGTGACGAGCACCCGCATTCGACTCTGCCGAGTCTGCAGAGGCCGCCTGGTGCCCATCGTGTGGGGGATGCCAGGCCCTGACCTGTTGGCAGCGGCGGAGCGCGGTGAGGTGGCGCTAGGTGGCTGCGTCATCCATGCCGGTCCTCCGTTCGAGGTCAAGGCCTGCGCCGAATGCGGCTGGACACTCACGGCCGTACCCAACATCCCCTGACCGTCCTCACGACGCCCGGCCACGACGGCCCACCACAGCCTGTTTCACGAGCGCCTGGACCGACTCCTGGGTGACCATCTGCACAGGGCCCTCCGGGTCCACCTGCAGCAGTCCGGCATCCACCAGCGGGCCGACGAGTCCTGGGGAGATGTCGAGTTCGCGTGCTGCCTGTGCGTACGTCAGCGAGCGCCGTGCGACCTCCTGCTTGTGGCGCAGCATCGAGCGCAGCCGGGCCGCGTCGAACGCGTTCACCATCTGCAGCATCCCGGGCAGCGGTTTCTGTGCCATGATGCCCTGCCGGCCCATCATCAGCCGCAACTGGCTGCGGTCCATGCCGAACTCCTCGGCCAGTTCTTTCACGCAGACGAACCCGGCGAGGTCGCGTGCCACTGCCAGCACGGCCCCGGTGTCGTACAGGTAGCGCTGCCCGTCGAAAACGGCATCAACCTGAGACTCACGGGCCCACTCGCGCACCTTGCGCTCACTGACCTTGAACAGAGCGCTCACCTGATCGGCAGTCAGCATCGGCGTGCCGTGCGCGTCAACATGCGGCCGCAGCCAACCGCACGCAGACAGCCGGCCATCCAGGGTCGCCTTGCGGGCTGCGAGGTCCGGCTGGTTGTCGGTCGTGCACGACACAGGGGTGGGCACCATCAGGTCGCCGCTGGGCAGGTCGGCGGCGATAAGTGCCTCCATGGCATCGCTGGCCGCGACTTGTTTGCGCACCTGAGCCGCTGTGGGCCTCACGTAGCGACGGTCATGCACGTCGTCACCGGCAATGTGTCCGGCGTAACGCTTGCGGACAGCCGCCGGCACATCCTCGCTGGCCAGGTCTGTGACGAGGTCGGCGCGCAAGTCCTTGGCTTGCATGCCGAGGTACAGGTCAGGGTCGAGGGCCACATTGATGCCCGCAGCACGCGCGGCGTTGCGCAGCGCCGTGCCAAAGGCGCCGCCACCTGCCGCGTTCGCTGTCTTGAGCCCTGGGACCAGCCGGGCATTGGCATCCACCACGCCGTCGTCGTCGGTGTGAAAGACCTCGACCACGACATCGATGAGCCGCTGCATGGGGCGCGGAACGAGCAGCATGCGCAGGCTGCTCTGCGTCTTGAGACGGTCCTTGAAATCCTCGGTTACAACGTTGCCGGACTCATCGAATTGCTTGAGTCTGTGGCCGCCCTGGCGGCGGACGAACAGGAACATTCGGCCATCGACAAACGTGATGTCACGGACCTGCAGCCCGAATGCCTCCGCCTTGCGCAGACCGAGGATACGCATGAGCCACAGGGCGAACTGGTGCACTGAATGCAGACGCGCCGCGACCTGCGCCGCCTCGCTCAGGGTGAGTTGGCGTCGCTGCGGTGCCGGAGTCTGGCTGACTTTCAATGGTGCTTTGTCCGGGTCGAACGTCAGCGTCCAACGGCCCAACTCCTGGCCATGGACGAGGACATGCGCCAATGCCTTGCGCATCTCCGCCTGCTGCTGATGATTGGTCGGCAGGCCCCTGGGCCCGCGGCGCAACGGCCCGGCGAGCAGCCCCGCGGCGTGCAAGTCGCCGAGGGGAATGTGCCAGGTGCGGTTCTCGTCCTGTGTGGCGCCGGGGAACGCGCCCCGCTGCCGAGCGCGCTGGATGGTGGACCGCGCCGCACCGGTCATGTCGATCGCCTCCCGGAACGTGACGGTGGCCTCCGGGTCGTCGGGAGCCGGTCCCAGGTCGAGGCGCGCCATGTCCGCCACCCAGGTCTGGAACCCGAGGAACTGCTCGCGGGTCAGGTCCCCACCGGACGGGCAGCCCATCGCCCGCATGAACGGGAACACGTGGTTGTGCAGCCAGGCAAGCACCTGGTCGGCGCGGGATGGTTGGGCGCGAGTCAGATGGACGTACCACTCGTGGTGCCACTCCAACGCCGTGCGCTCGAACAGCGTCAGGTCGTCGGTGTTCGCAGTGGTGGTCATGCCACGTCCCCATGCCCGGCCAGCAGTGTGCGCAGGAACGCGATGTCCCGACGCAGTTCCCGCACCGTCGCGGCCAACCGCCGGTTCTCGTCGATGAGGTGCTGCAGGTGCCCCTGCTGGTGGGCGGTCAGGTCCGCGGTGGCGCCGGGGGCTGCGACCTGGTCGGCGGGTAACAGGCCGGCGTGCACCAGGTCGGCCAACGGGAACACCCATTGCTCCGTGCCCGAGCGGGCATCCTTGCGGGCGTTGGGCAGGCGGCCGGTCCACAGCCGACGGCGCAGCGTCTGCATGGTGCAGCCACACAGGTTCGAGGCCTGCCGCAACGTCAGCAGCACGTCGGGGACGAACAGCCCGTCAGCGGTGAGCATCGGGGGCAGGGAGGTCAAGGAGGCGGTCATCGCGGTTCCTTTCATCAGACGGATAGGTCGAGCTGGGCTATCGGCGGCGGTGACCGTTCGCCGAACGTGGGGTTTGCGGGGAGGGACCATCGGCGTGTTCCTTTCGGGCTGAACGCGGTGTGGACCTCGGCTATCGGCGGCGGTCACCGCTCGCATTTCGGTGGTGGAGTTCGGGTCCGTGTGTCCGTGGGGCTCGCTATCGGCGTGGCCGTGGGCTCGCGGTTGGGCTGTCGGATGCGTCTCGTTGCGGTGGGTCATGAGTCCGTCCTCTGCTGGTCTCGGGGGTGAGCTGTTCGGCTATCGGCGGCCGGCGCCGCTCACTGACGGGGGGGTTTCTCGCGGTGTCTGGCGGCGGTGGCCCGAGGTGATCGCCGGTCCGCGGCAGCGCGGGATGCGAGCGCGACAGGTTGCGAGGAGGCGATGGTGGCGAGATGGGGAGCACGCCGATCGGTGACTGTTTGACGCGGGTCCTGGTGCTGACCGGGCGGAGACGCCGATAGAGATGGGTTTGCCCATCGCCGGTTGCAGGAGCAGATCAGTGAACGGTCGGCATTGCCGATAGCCAGAGGCTTGACCGCAGGCGGACGATCGCCCGTGACGGCCAGCGGGTGAGCAGGCCGATAGCCACCGGTTCGGGTGCAAGGTGGTCACCATTGGGCGTCGTCGGTCCGACGGCGACAAGGCGGGGACGCCGATAGAGAGGTATTTGCCTGTCGCCGGGACGGACTTGGCAGATGTGAGGGGGCCACTCTGGTGTGAGGGCGACAGGCTTTTCAGACCGATTGGCAGGGGTTGGGACACGGTCAGGACGCCGCGCCCGGTAATGACAGCGAACGGGCGAGCACGCCGATAGGCAAGGGTTCGGTCATGTCGACTCTGGCGGCCAGACGCGAGCGGCCGGGTGCGCCGATTGCTGGAGGTCAGGCCTCCGGTCGCCAACGACGGCCGCAGCGATTCGGCAGCCAAGCCGTCCAACGCCTCAGCGGCGGTCACCGGCCAGGGGTGCCGATATCGAGAGGTTGACCCTGCGCAGCCTGTCGCGTGATCTCGGTGCGTGACACCACCGACGCCACAGCAGGATCTCGGATGGACGGCAATCGACAGCGCCGATCCCATGGGGGCGGGTGGAATCTCCGGCAATACGCCGACCGATCGGGCCCGCGGGCACCCAGGCACCGCCGGAATCGACCTGAGCCCCCACCCCTTTGAGGCGGCGGGTTCAATTACTGCGGTATCCGGCACCAGCCGCAATCTGGGGCACCCGACCAGCGCCTGGTTGCCGCGAGCGTCACCCCGCGGCCCGGGCATGCCGCCGGGTGCCGAATCGCCGGGAAACATGGGGGAAATCGCCCGAATCCGAGCTGCTGGCGCGGCGGACGAACCGTCGGCGACGCCCGAAACGGGCAGAAAAAAACACTCCCGGTCCGGGGAGATCCCCAGGACCGGGAGTGTCAAATAGTGGCGGGGGCAGGATTTGAACCTGCGACCTCTGGGTTATGAGCCCAGCGAGCTACCGAACTGCTCCACCCCGCGTCGGTAATTCAACTATACGACATGTCCATGGCGACGAATCAAGCCCACCCCGACGCATGGCGTCGACGTTGAGCATGGTCGCTGAGGAACGTGACGTTCTCAAGGTTCGGGTCTCCCGTGGCCGCCGCCCGCCGGGCGTGGCGAGCGAACAACGCCAGATCCCCGCGCACCACCTCGACCATCCGGAGTACTGTCTCGTAGTCGCCGTCCCTGAGCAGCTCGTCCAGTTGTTCGTCGAGACGTAGCCTGGCCTCGATCATGGCCCTCGGCAGTTCATCCATGTGTCCAGCATGCCGAGTACCTCTGACAAGAGGGTGAGCACGCATTCTGGCGCCCCGCCAGCGACCGCCGTTCGAGGGTTGGCTGGCCGAGCGGTTTAAAGTTGCGCACGAGCGTGGCTGCCGCACGCGAATCTGCGGAGATGTGATCCCAGCAAAGCGTGCATAGCGCACATATCGGGCGTGATTAGGGTCAAAGTTCCGCAAGCTCAGCGCCCTCATGCGGAACTTTGAACCGCAAACGAGGCCGCCACCGACAGCGCGGCCTCCCGCCCTGAGCGGCCTTGCCCGTCTAGCCCCAGAGCAGCCCAGGCCCGATATGAGCGATCTCACGCGAGCGATCGTCCGGGATTCGATCAGGCGGACGTACGCTGGAAGTATGGCAATCAACAAGGAATCAGTGAAGATCAACACCGACGAGATCAAGGGGCGCGCCAAGGTTGCCGCTGGTGCGGTGACGGGCAACAAGGACCTGGAGAACGAGGGTCAGATCGACCGCTACGTCGGACAGGCCAAGAAGTACCTGGACACCGCCACCGACAAGGCCAAGGACATGCTGGACAGCGGCACCACCCAAGCCTCCAGCTGGGTCGACAAGGCCAAGTCTGGCGCCGAGGGCCTCATCGACAAGGTGAAGAAGTAGGCAGCAGCTCCGAGCCGCGCCCGCCCGCTGGGACCATGGGCTGCGGGCGGGTCAGCGCGTGCGGGGGCCATGAGCGGCGCGGCCACGCCCACCGCGCCATTCTGGGCGGCCACTAGGCTCAACGACGTGGAACTGACTGCGCCGGGGCCCTCCGGACCGGACATGTTGCGGGGGGCCGCGCAGATGATCCGCGACCCCCTCGGGTTCCTCGGCCAGCAGTGGCTGCGCCACGGCGACGTCGTTCAGTTCCCCATCCCGGACCCGCCCACCTACTTCGTCAACCACCCCGACGCTGTCACCCGGATCCTGCAGGGTAACCACAAGAACTACGGCAAGGACACGCTGCAGTACCGACGGCTGAGCCTGCTCACCGGCTACGGGCTGCTCACCGCCGACACCGAGCTGTGGCGCCGGCAGCGGCCGGTTGTGCAGCCCGCGTTCGGTTCCGACCTGCCCTCGCGGGTCACGGGGGCCACGCTGGCGGCCTGCCGTCGTTTGAACTGGACCGCGGGCGTCCACGACGTCGACGCCGACATCCTGCGCACCACTCTGGAGGTGGTCGGGGAGGTGCTGTTCGGCGCCGACCTCACCGGCAGCGCGAGGCAACTCGCCGAAGCCACCCTGCAAGGCCTCGAGGTCGTAGTCAAGAAGTCCTCCCCGCTCTCGGCGCCGCTGTGGCTGCCGACCCCGAACAACCGTCAGCTCGCCAGGGCGAAGCAGCAACTCGACAGCGCGGTACGGGAGCTCACTGCGAGGCCTGCCCCGAACGGCACGCTGTTGCGGATGCTGCAGACCCACGCCGACCCGCGGACCCTGCGCGATCAGGTCGTCACGTTCCTCGTCGCAGGTCATGAGACGGTTGCCAGCGCGCTGACCTGGAGTCTGTATCTGCTCGCCCAGTACCCCACCGAGGCCCCCAGCGCGCAGGTCTTCGACGAGGCGCTGCGCATCTACCCGCCGGCGTGGCTGATCACCCGGCAGGCGCTGGCCGCCGACGAGCTCGCCGGCGTGACCATCCCCTCCGGCGCGCTGATCATCATGAGTCCGTACTGGCTACATCGCCATCCGCGGGCCTACGACAATCCCGGCTCCTTCGAACCCGGCCGCCCCCTACCACGCAGCGCGTACATCCCCTTCGGCGCTGGGCCGCGGCTTTGTATCGGCCGCGGCATGTCGTTGATCGAGGGCCCGCTGATCCTCGACCATCTGCGCCAGCGCTACACCTTCACAACCGTGCGGTCGGTGGCGATGAAGCCGGAGGTCACCATTCGGCCCACGGGCGGAATGCCACTCAATGTCGCTCTCAAGGAGTGATCAAGTTCTGAAGCATGAGCGCTGTTCGTCCCACTGGTTGTGGCAGGCTGAAGAGCATGGCAACCGGAGGTGAACTCGTCGCGCCCGCGGGGTCAGAGCACTTCCGCGAACTCGCTGAACATGTGGCCGACGTCGCCTACATCGCCGATCCGAATCGCACACTCATCTGGGTGGCTCCCACGGTCGAGCTGAGCCTGGGCTGGACCCCCGACCAGCTCGTCGGCACCGCCTTCATCGACTTGCTGCATCCAGAGGATCGCAACCGCGTGCGGGCCAATCGGGAGCGGTTGTACGGCGGAAAGCCCATGAACCACTACGCCGAAGGTGTGGCGATGCGACTACGAACCGCCTCCGGCGACTATCGCTGGTTCTCGGGGCGCGGGGTTCCGCTCTTCGACTCCGAGGGCAAGCCAGCCGGGTTGGCAGCGGGCCTACGGCTCGTGGACGACCTGGTGCACGAGCGTGAACGCGCTCTGAGCAGCGAGAGTCGCCTGGAGCAGATCCTGGACAGCATGCTCGACCCGCACATGATGCTGGAGTCCGTGCGCGACGCGAACGGTGATGTGTGCGACCTGGAGTTCGCGCGGGCCAACGCCACCGCCTGCCGGGTCCTGGGTCTGCGCCACGACCAACTGGTGGGCCGCCGGATTCTCGCCTGGCATCCGGCGATGGCCACGGACAAGCTCTGGCAACAGGCCGTCGCAGTGCTGCAGACGGGGCAGCCGCTGGCGTGGGATGACTACCGGTTCCCCAGTGCGGTGATGACCGCGGAACGCTTCTACGACATCCGGATGGTGCGCCTCGGCGACAGCCTGAGCTGCGCGTTTCGCGATGTGACCGGCAGGCACCGCGCGGCCCGGGCCATGGCAGAGTCGGAGAGCCGCTTCCGGCTGCTGGCCGAGAACACCACGGATGTCGTGATCACCGTGCGCAGTGATGGCACTATCGACTGGGTCTCGCCCACCGCACGCAAAGCGCTGGGTCGCAGTGTGAGCTCGCTCTTGGGGACGCCGTTCGCGAAACTTGTGCACCACGATGACCTGCCCGGTCTCTACGCGCAAGGTAGTGCCGAGGTGCGACTGGGCAGTCCGGTGGACGGCTGGCGATGGATGCGAATGTCGTCACGCATCCTGCCCGATGTCACCATCCACACCGCGCGGGACATCCAGAGCGAGATGGTCGCCCGCGAGCAGCTGGCTCACGAACTCGGGCACGACCCGCTGACCGGCCTGCCCAACCGCTCCGGTGCGCTGGCCCAGATCGAGGATGCGCTCAGTGACGAGCCGGCCGGCTCGGTGGCCTTGTTGGCCGTGGGCGTCGACGATCTGCGCAGCGTCAATGAGGCTTTCACGTACGCCGCTGGCGATCAGGTCCTCACCCAGATCTGCACCCGCCTGCTGCGCTACGCCGCGCAGCCCGACCATGTGGCGCGGGTGGGGGACAACGAGTTCACCCTGCTCGTGCTCCACGTGGAGGACGCCGCGGAACTGGCCGACCTGGCCACCGAGATGCAGACCGAGATGAGCAGTGCCATCACCATCGACGGCCACAGCATCGACGTGACCATCTCCATAGGTATCGCCCTCGCGGAGATGCCCGCAGCCTCAGAGGTCCTGCGCGATGCGACCTCGGCCCTGCACCACGCGCGTGAGCGGGGCGGGAACCGCTGGGAGTACCACAACCCCGACCTGACTCAGGCCGCCCGGGAACGGCTGATCATGCGGACCGGGATCAAGCAGGCACTGCTGGCCGAGGAGTTCCAGCCCTGGTTCCAGCCGGTGGTCAACCTGCGCGACGGTTCGGTCAGCGGCTACGAGGCGCTGGCGCGCTGGGAGCGCGACGGACAGATCGTGTCGCCGGCCGAATTCATCCCCGTTGCCGAGTCCACCGATTTGATCGTCACGCTGGACCGCCACATCCTGTGCCGGGCGCTGGCCCTCATCCCGCTGGGCGCGGAGGTGGGCGTGAACGTATCAGCCCCGACTCTGTCCACCGCGGACCTGGCCGACACCGTGCACGCAGAGCTCGTCGCTCATGGCGTCGATGCGTCGCGCCTGCATCTGGAAGTCACCGAAACCGCACTTCTACGCCCCACCGCGACCGTCATCGCCAACATGCGCAACGTGGCGGCGCTGGGGGTGCGCTGGTGGGTGGATGACTTTGGCACCGGCTACTCCTCGATCGCCCATCTGCGGGACCTGCCGATCCACGGGCTCAAATTGGACCGCAGCTTCACCGCTGGCCTGCCGCAGGATGCGACGTGCCAGCGGCTCGCAGCAGGACTGATCGGGTTGGCGCATGGACTGGGGTTGGGCACGATCGCCGAAGGGATCGAGACCGCTGAACAAGGCCGCATTCTTGCCGAGCAAGGCTGGGACCGTGGCCAGGGCTGGCTATACGGGCGGCCGACTCCGCTGTAGCGTCATGGCCCATGAACCTTTGGGAGAACGATCCGGGTGAGGTCCTGGCAATCGTGGCGCACCCCGACGATCTGGAGTACGGGGCGGCTGCCGCGGTGGCGAAGTGGACGGCCACCGGACATCGGGTGACGTATCTGCTCGTCACGCGCGGGGAGGCCGGCATTGATGGCATGGCCCCCGAGCAGGCCGCCCCCTTGCGGGTGGCCGAGGAGGTCGAGTCGGCGGCCGTCGTGGGCGTCGATGATGTGCGGTTCCTGGACCACGCCGACGGCGTTGTGGAGTACGGGCTGGCGTTGCGCCGCGACATCGCTGCGGTGATCCGCCACGTGCGACCGCAGACCTTGCTGTTGTTCAACCACCGGGAATCGTGGGGTTTCCCAGGCAGCCGCAACAGCGCCGACCATCGTGCGGTGGGGGAGGCGGCCTTGGATGCTGCGGCCGACGCTGGGAACCGCTGGATCTTCCCGGGGGAGCAGCCGCATGCGGTGCGATGGATGCTGGTGGCGGGGTCGCCGCAGGCGGATCACGCGATCGATGTGACGGGATTCGAGGACCTGGCGGTCGAGTCGCTGCGCTGCCACCGGGCCTACCTGGAGGGACTCGGAGACCATCCCATGGCGGATCCGGAATTCGTGCGGGCTTTCCTGGCGCAGGCCGGGGAGCGCGCGGGTGTGCGCGCTGCGGTGGGGGTCGAGGTCGTCGGCAGTTGATCCGGTCACGCCCGTTCGGGGTGGGCGATTCTGGACGATGGGGGCGTTTCTGGGTGCCGAGGGCCAGGCACCCGGTAGGTTCGCCGGTTTCGTTCAGGTGCGCCCGTTCGGGACCGGCGATTCTGGACGATGGGGGCGTTTCTGGCCGCCGAGGATCAGTCATCGCGTAGGTTCGCCGGTTTCGTTCACCTGCGCCCGTTCGGGACCGGCGATTCTGGACGATGGGGGCGTTTCTGGGTGCCGGGGGCCGAGCGCTGCGTAGGTTCGCCGGTTTCGTTCAGGTTCGCCCGTTCGGGACCGGCGGTTCTGGACGATGGGGGCGCTGCTGGCCGCCGAGGGCCAGGCGCCGCGCAGGTTCGCCGGTTTCGTTCACCTTCGCCCGTTCGGGACCGGCGATTCTGGACGAAAGGGGCGCTGCTGGCCGCCGAGGATCAGGGACGAACACACACACGCCTCACGAGGCAGTGCCATCGCGCATCCACTCCTGCGCGGCGTGTGAGCGTCCGTTTGGCGGGCAAGGCCACACCAAAGCCGGAAAACACCGCCCTGGCCGAACCTCACCTCGGCGCTACTGCCCATGAAAGGATGATCGGGTGCGACCTGACGATGAGATCCCCCACGGAATGCGGGTCGCGGCGGCCTTCGGTTGGCGCCTGCTCGTCCTGGTCGCGGTTGGCTACATCGCGGTGCGGGTCATCATCGCCGTGGAGTTCGTGGCCGTGGCCTTGTTCGTGGCTCTGATCATCGCCGCTCTGGTCGGGCCACTGGTCAACATTCTGCACAATGGCATCCCGCGGGGTGCCGCCGTCGCCTTCGGGCTGGTCATCGTAGTGGCAGCGATCCTGGGCATCTTCGTGTTCATCGGCACGCAGGTGGCCAGCCAATGGGAGGGGCTGACCATCCAGTTCCGGCAAGGTCTCGATGAGATCTTGGTCTGGCTGGAAGAAGGACCCCTGCACCTGACAACCGATGCCATCAGCCAATACGTGGACGCCGGGCGCACCTGGATCACCGAGCACCAAAGTGACCTGGCCTCCACCGCAATCGGCGCTTCGGGCACGATCGTGGAGTTCTTCACCGGCTTCGCACTGGCGATCTTCGCCTCAGTATTCTTCCTGCTGGGTGGCCGCGACATCTGGTCATGGATGGTTGGGCTGTTCCCGCAACGCCAGCGCGGCCGGATCGACGGCGTCGGGCAGGTGGCCTGGGGGTCCTTCGCCGGCTACACCCGCGGGATCGTGGTGGTCGCCTTCGTCAACGCGGTACTCGTCCTGATCGGGCTGCTGGTCCTGCGGGTGCCGCTGGCATTCCCGCTGGCGCTGCTGGTCTTCCTCTTCTCTTTCATCCCCCTGCTCGGGGCGCCGATCGCGACGGCCATCGCCGCAGTTGTCGCGCTGGCCGCCCGTGGCCCCTGGATCGCCCTGGCCGTCATCGCGCTGATCGTCATCGTCGGGCAGTTCGAAGGTCATGTGCTGCAACCGCTGGTGATGAGTAAGGCCGTGCATCTGCACCCGCTGGTGGTCGGTATCGCCGTAGCCTCCGGCACCGTGCTCGCGGGGATCGTTGGGGCGGTCGTCGCCGTACCGCTGGTCGCCGTGGCCTACTCGAGCATACGGTTCTGGGTGAACACCGGTTCGCGAGCCCAGTTCAGTCCGCCGCCACCGGCCGACCCCACCGGCACCGGCGCTGCCCTGCCGTGAGGTCGCCACGCACCCTGCTGATCGTCGTGGCGTGGATCCCGCTGGTCCTCGCCGTCGACGGCTCCGTCAGCACCTGGGTGCTAGGACTGTTGACCTGCGCGCTGCTGTTCTGGCTCACCGCGCCCCAGCCGCTACTGGTGCGCTACCAGGTCGGCATTGTCGTCGCCTTCGCCACAGCCATCGAACTGATCTTCAGCGGGTGGCTCGGCGTGTACGAATACCGCCTGGGGATGGTTCCGCTGTACGTGCCCGCCGGGCATGGACTGGTCTACCTCGCAGCACTGGATGTCGGCGACTGGAGCTGGGCGCGCAGGCACAGCCGCATGATCGTGCGGGCGACGGTGGCCGTCGTCGTGGTCGTCGCGCTGTACGCGCTGCTCGGGGATCGCCAGGACGTCCTGGGGGCGTTCTGGGCGCTGTGCCTGCTGGGCTTCGTGCGCTGGGGTCGAGCCCCGCTACTGTTCGTCGGTGCGTTCTGGGTGGTGAGCTGGCTGGAGGTGCTGGGCACCCGGTGGGGGGTATGGACCTGGCAGCCCTACGACACCATCCTGGGCTGGGTGCCGATGGGCAACCCGCCGTCGGTGGCTGCTGGCGGCTACGGCTGGTTCGACCTGTCCGCCGTCGCCTTCGCAGGCCCGATCGTTGCCGCTGTGATGTCGCGCAGGTCGACCTCACATGCCCAGCTCACTCGTGTCTGACCTGCGCCAGCACGGCCTCGTGGAGCAGCCCGTTGGTGGTCACCGCGTTCATCCCAATCAGCGCAGCTCCACCGTCCCATGCTGTCATCGCGCCACCTGCTTCGGTCACCACTGGCAGCAGGGCTGCCATGTCCCACAGGTTCAACTGCGGCTCGGCGGTGATGTCCACGCAGCCCTCGGCGACGAGCATGTGGGACCAGAAATCGCCGTATGCGCGACTCCGCCACACCGCTTCGCGTAACCCGAGCCAGGACTGCTGCTGCCAGCCCTCGGTGTCGGAATAGGACAGGCTCGCGTCGGCAAGTTCCGCGACGGCACTGACCCGGTTGCGGATCGGTGTGCCGCCGAGTTCGGAGCGCCAGGAGCCCTCCCCGACCTGCGCCCACCAGCGTCGTCCCAGCGCTGGGGCGGACACGACGCCGACCACGGGATCCCCGTCAACGGCAAGAGCGATCAGCGTCGCCCAGACCGGCACGCCGCGGACATAGTTCTTCGTCCCGTCAATAGGGTCGATCACCCAGGACCGACCAGTGCCCATGCTCCCGCCGTACTCCTCACCGACGAGGGTGTCGTCCGGGCGCTGCACCGCGAGCGCTTCCCGCAGGGCGCGTTCGACGGCCTGATCCGCATCCGACACCGGAGTCATATCCGGCTTCGTGGTCACGACCAGGTCTGCTTGCCGGAAGCGAGCCATGCTGAGGGCGTCGGCGGCATCCGCCAGCCGGTGGGCCAACGCGAGATCGTTCATGCCACCAGCCTAAGGAGTGCGAGAGAACGGCCTCTGCCTTTACCTCTGGTATCCAAGTTAGGTACCTTAACAAAGGGGGGGTAAGGCGGCGGTCCGGAGTCGGGTATGGCGGGGGAGTGTCTGCACCCGGGACCGCCGCCTTATGGCCGATTCACTCCTCGCGCATGGACACGAGCAGGCGACGCAGTGAGGCCACCCGGGCCGGGTCGATGCCGTGCGCTGCCGCGTACTCGTCGAGGGCGCATTCCTGTTCGTCGTGGGTGCAGGACCGCGGACAGTCGGCCGTCCCAGGCGCCAGGTCGCTGAAGGCGTGAATGACCCGGTCGGCATCGACGTGGGCCAGGCCGAAGGAGCGCACACCGGGGGTGTCGATCAGCAGGCCGCCCCCGAACGGGAATCCGTAGGCCGACGTCGACGTATGCCGACCGCGACCCGTGACCGCATTCACCGATCCGGTCGCCCGGTCGGCTGCGGGTACCAGCGAATTCACCAGTGTCGACTTCCCCACTCCGGACTGGCCGACCAGAACCGTCGTGTGGGACTGCAGGGCGCTGATGAGGTCCGCATCGATGACCAGCGTGCGGTCAGGGCGGCGCCGGACGGTGAACACGTCGAACTGCACCCCGGGGTACAGGCTCAGCAGTTCGTCGGGTGCGGCCAGGTCGGCCTTGGTCAGGATCAGCAGGGGCGCGATCTCGGCGTCGAACGCGGCCACCAGGCAGCGATCGATGAATCCCAGACTGGGCACCGGGTCAGCCAGCGAGGACACGATGGCCAGCCGGTCGGCGTTGGCGACGATCACCCGCTCGGTGGCGTCGGTGTCGTCCGCGGTGCGCCGCAGTATCGTGCGCCTGGTTTCGCGCGCAACGATCCTGACCAGCGCGTCGTCACTGTCCGGCAGGGGTCCGTCAATGCCCACCCGGTCACCGACGACCAGTCCCTTGCGGCCCAGGTGGCGCGCCCGCACCGCCATGACCTCCCGCTCACCGGCCAGCACCGTGAACCGGCCGCGATCCACCGCGATGACGGTGCCGGGTATGGCCTTGGCGAACTTCGGGCGCTGCTTGCTGCGCGGGCGGGTGGAGCGGCCCGGCCGGATGCGGACATCGTCCTCGTCGAGTTCGCGGATCACGCCACCATGCCTTCCCACCGCGCCACGAAGCCGGGCATCGTTTTGGCCGTGGTCTCCGGGTCGGCGACACACAGACCCGGGATGCGCAGCGCCAGGATGGCACCCATCGTGGCCATGCGATGGTCGGCGTAGGTCCGGATGGTCGCGTCGCTGTTGGCTCGACGACCGGAAGGGTCGATCACAAGCGCGTCGGGCTCGACCTGCACGGTCACGCCGACCCGTTCAAGTTCAGCTGCGATCGCGACCAGCCGATCGGTCTCGTGGCCGCGCAGGTGAGCGATACCGGACAGCCTGCTGGGCGAGGTCGCGAAAGCCGCGATCGCCGCGATGGTCGGCGTGAGCTCACCGACCGCACGCAGGTTCACGTCGAAGCCGGGGTACTCGTCGGGACCCGTCACTGTCAGGCCAGGTGACACCTGCGCTCCCAGGTGGGTCAGGAAGCCGCGCCAGTAATCGCCGGCCTGCGTGGTGTGGGTGGGCCAGTCGGCGACGCTCACCGTCGAGCCGGTGACAACTGCAGCGGCCAGGAAGGGCCCGGCGTTGGACAGGTCGGGCTCAATGTGCCAGTGGTGGGCGGCGATCTGGCCCGGTTCGACCTGCCACTCATCGCCCTTACCAAGCACCGTCACCCCGGCCTCAGCGAGCATCGCCACCGTCATCTCGATGTGGGGGACGCTGGGCAGCGGTGGACCGACATGGCGTAGGTGCAGGCCGCGTCGCATCCGCGCTCCACTGAGCAACAGCCCGCTCACGAACTGGCTGGACGCCGAGGCGTCGAGAGCCACCGATCCGCCGCGCAGCGATCCGCCGTGGACGTCGAACGGGAGCGCATCGCCGGTGACGTCGACGCCCAGGTCGCGCAGGGCCGCCAGCATCGGTGCCAGGGGGCGGGTCCGGGCCTGCTCGTCGCCGGTGAACGTGACGGCGCCGCTGGCCAGTGCGGCAACAGGCGGCAGGAAGCGCATCACGGTCCCAGCCAGACCGCAGTCGATGGTCGCGGGGCCGCGCAGCGGGTGTCCGGTGATCCGCAGATCGGTGTCGGTGGCGATCTCAGTGCCGAGCGCCCGCAACCCGGCGATCATCAGCCGGGTGTCGCGGGCGTCGAGCCAGCCGGAGATCCGACTGTCGCCGGACGCCAGCGCGGCCAGCACCAGCGCCCGGTTGGTCATCGACTTCGACCCCGGGATCTGCACGGATGCGGTGAAGGGCCGCTCGCAGTGCGGTGCCGCCCAGATCTCCACAGTCCCAGGGTAGTTGGTGGCGAACATGCCCCGGCGGACAATGGTTGGCATGGACACTGGGATACAGCGGCTGTCGCCCGAAGATCTGACGGTGCTGGCCACCGACGCGGGTCAGGTGCCGATGAATATGGCCGCGGTGCTCGAGTTCGGCCCGGTCAGCGACGTTGCGGCGCTGGTGGCCACCCTGGGGGAGCGGCTGAGCCGTGTGCCCCGCCTGCGGCAGCGGTTGCAGCGTCCGGGATGGGGTGGCGGCCGCCCGTTCTGGGTCGACGACGAGGCGTTCGACCTGGCCCGCCACGTCGAGGAATCGTCGTTGCCCGCCGGTGACCTGGTGTGCCGCCGACTGTGCGCGAAGCACCCGTTGTGGCGGATGTACTACAGCGACAGTGGCGGTGACGTGCGGGTCGTGATCGTGCTGCACCATGTCCTGGCCGACGGGATGGGCGGGCTGGCGGCACTGGCCGCGCTGGTCGACGGGGTGCCGGTCACAGCGCCGCGTGCACCCTGTCCGGTCCCGACCCGGCAGGAGGTGCGACGCGACGCTGCGGCGCACCGACGTGCCGCACGCAGGAATGCCGGCGCCGGCATGCGCCGACTGGTCGCAGGCATGCGTGAGATGGGGCTGGGCAGCAGCCGGCCCGCTCTCGTCGCGCGCTCCTCGATCCTGCGTCCCACCTCCACCCGTCGGCGGGTGCTCACCCTGGAAGCCCCGCTGGCCGAGGTCATCGACGCCGGGCATCGGCAGGCGGCCACCGTCAACGATCTGGTCCTGGCGGCAGTGGCGGGGACTCTGGAAGGGTTGCTCGACCGCAGGACCGAACATCCCGCTGAGCTGGTCATCTCGGTGCCGGTGTCCGGGCGTACCCGAAACGGGGAGCTGGGCAACCAGGTGGGTGCCGTGCCGGTGGCCGTCCCCACCGGTCTCAGCCGTCAGGAGCGCCTGCAGCACATCGTCGCGAGCACCGCCCGCGCGAAGGGGCAGCAGCGAGGCAGCTCCGCGCAGGTTCTCAGTGTGGTGTTCCGCGGACTGGCAGCCGTGGGCGTCGGGCAGTACTTCATCGATCACCAGCGGCTGGTGCACTCGTTCGAAACCAACCTGCGCGGCCCCGACCAGCCGTTGTTGATGGGCGGCCAGCCGTTGCGGCGCATCGTGCCGATCGCCGTGAACCCGGGCAACGTCGGGGTGTCGTTCGACGTGCTGTCGTACGCGGGCACGCTGGTCATCTCGATCGTGGCCTGCCCGCGGACTATTCCCGAGCTGGAGGTGGTGGCGGACCTGCTGGCCGATGAGCTGGCGGCTTTGCTGGCATGAGGTGACCCGCGTGGTGTGATGGAGCCATGTGCGGCAGATACGCGGCGAGCAAGGACGTGGCCACTCTCGTGGAGGAGTTCCACGTCGCGCGGCCCCCCGACGAGACCCTGCCCGAGGACTTCAACGTGGCCCCCAGCAAGCAGGTCTACATGGTCGTGGACCGGGAGACCGACGACGGGGTACAACGGCAACTGCGCACCGCCAAGTGGGGACTGGTGCCGAGCTGGGCGAAGGATCCGAAGATCGGCAATCGGATGATCAACGC
>JAKOZM010000041.1 GCA_029779995.1 Actinomycetes bacterium | reverse complement strand
GGGCCGCGTTGCACCACGATCACGCTCATCCCACGGGTCAACCCGGCCAAGCCTTCGGTGACCGGAACCGGACCGGTGTTCTGCGGTTCGAGCGCGACGACGCCGGTCAAGTCGTTGTCATCGTCGCGTGGGGGACGGGGGGATCCGCATGCCGAGCAGAACCGGTCTTCGGGTTCCAATGGGCGGCCACACCGCAGACATTCGGTGGTCACTGTGCTCCTCGACGTATCCTCAACGTGGACAACACTATATGTAAAGGTGACAGTTAGACATCAGAGATGAGGGCTGCGTAGTCGTCAGATGTCAGCAGATCCTCGACGGCTTCGGCGTTGTCCGGGGTGAGCACGAACAGCCAGCCCGCCTCGTACGGATCACTATTGATCGTTTCCGGAGCGGTCTCCACCGCGTCGTTGCGGGCCACGACGGTGCCTGCCACAGGAGCGTAGATCTCGCTGACGCTCTTGGTCGATTCCACCTCGCCACAGGAGTCACCCTCGCGCACGGTCGCCCCCACCTCGGGCAGGGCCACGAAGACCACGTCCCCGAGGGCGTCCTGCGCGAAGTCGGTGATGCCGATGCGCAGGTTCCCGTTCTCCAGCGGCAGGATCCATTCATGTTCGCGCGTGAAGCGCCGATCATCAGGAGTCATACAGCGAACCCTAGTCGGTCACACTGACCTGCGGATCCAAAGCGGGGAGGTTCACCGTGCTCGCGATCGTGACGGTTTCGAGTTCGGTGATCACCACGGATCCGTCCTGCGACTCCACCGTGTCGACCACGCCGCCAGGAATGCTCATCGCGGTGGCCATTGTCGTGGGTCCACCGATCGCGACGATCGTGTACGGCGACCCGACGACGACACCACTGACTGAGATGCCAGCCGTCTCGTCGGCGAACCAGGTGTTCACCACCACACGCTGATTGTTGACCTCGATGGCCTCGGCGCCGGCGTCGCGCAACTCCTGCACGGTATTAAGCAGATCGGAGGCGAAGAAGGCGTCCTGGCCGTCCACGCGAAGTCGGACTCCCGGGCCCTGCACCGGCGTCGTCCCGGCCAGTACGCGCAGGTCATCGGCGCGTTGCTGGGCCTCCTGCAGGGCTTCCGCGCTGGTTCCCGTGCGCAGCCGCTGTTCAGCGGCCTGCAGCCGCAGGATTTCCCCGTCCAGGCGCGTCTGTCGGGCCTGCAGGTCGTCCAGCAGGCGCACGAGGTCCGGTTCACGGGCACTGGCCAGGAACTCCTCGGTGTCCTGCCCCCGCACGATCCCCACGATCCCCAATCCGATGAGCAACGCCACCACGGCCACACCCCACTGCCGGCGCCTCATGCCTTGAAGACCTTGCGACGGATGGCCGCTGCATTGGCGAAGATGCGCATCGCCAGCACCACGACAACGCCGGTGGTCATTTGCGCCCCCACCCCGAGTTGGTCGCCGAGCCAAACCAGCGCGCTGGCCACCACGACATTGCCCAGGAAGGACACCACGAAGACCTTGTCGGAGAAGTTGCCGTCGATCATGCTGCGGATCGCCCCCGACACGGCATCCAGACCGGCGATGACCGCCACCGGCAGGTAGGCATCCATCCAGGCAGGCACCTCCGGCGAGAAGAGGATGCCGAGCACGATGCCCACAATCAGCCCGATGATGGCGATCATCGCTGTCCACCCTTCACAACCTCGGCCCGGGTCGGCAGGTTCGCCGTGGATGCGGGCACTGTGATCTCGTTGGCCTGACTCACCTTCGACTGTATGCCGTAGTCAATGCCGAGTTGCGCCAACTCCTCGCTGGCGGGCGTGCGCTCGAACTCAGCAGCCAGATCCTCCGGCCCGATGGCGTCGATCGTGTACGGCGGCACCAGCGGCCGGAAGTCGACCACGATCGCTTCCCCGGCAGTCCTGATCGCGGTCACCGAGGTCAACCGGATGCCGTTGATCGCGATGGCGGAGGCACCGGCCTGCCACAGTCCGTTGACGACCATCTGCATGTCGATGTCCAGCACGCGCGCCTCATCCTCGGTGACGCCCTTGGGCAACGGCTGCGCCCCATCCCGCAGCGTCACCACTGCACCCGGCCCGACCAGCCCGACGAAACCGGAGGCCGCCTCGACTGCCTGGACCTGTTCAGCGAAATCGTCGCCGAGACCCCGGGTGGCCAACTGCTGCAGTTGCGACACCGAGCCGCGCAGCTGGGCAGCCGTTGTCTGCGCCTGCGCCACGCGCGCCGACGAGGCCTCGATACGTTGGGTCAATTCGGCCCGGCGCTGCGCGGCAGCCGGTTGCACGTCCTGGCGTTGCAGGAAGGCGGCCACCAGCAGGACCCCGATGACCACGAAAACGACCCATCCCAGCACCCCCACATGGCGCCCGCCCGGGCGACCTGCCAGGGCGTAGTCATCGGCCTGGGCATCAGCGATCAGGCGGTCCAGCAGGTTGTCGGTGTTCTTGCTGGTCACGAGCGGCTGGCCAGGATCCGCCGCGCCTGCCCGATGTACAGAACAGCGGCCCACCAGTACAGCGCGGTACCCCACACGGCGAATGCCCAGCCGAAGATCTTCGCCGCCTCGGCCCACCACGTGCTGCCATCACCGATGAGCAGCAGGGGGAACGCGTAAAGGAGGTTGAAAGTCGCCGCCTTGCCGAGGAAGTGGACAGGCAGGCCCACCACATCGCGGCGCTTGAGCAGCCACAACACCCCGGCCATCAGCACGTCGCGGGACAGCAGAATGACCACGAACCACCACGGCACGATCCCCCGCAGCAGCAGGCCAACGAGGGTTGCCAGGATGTAGAGCCGGTCGGCCACGGGATCGAGCAACTGTCCGACCCGCGAGATCTGGTTCCATTTGCGAGCCAGATAGCCGTCGAGCCAGTCGGTGAAGCCGGACACGGCCAGTAGCAGGATCGCCCAGCCGTCGGCCTGCGGCACCAGGATCAACCACAGGAACAGGGGTACGCCGAGCAGCCGCAGCGCCGAGAGCACGTTCGGCACCGTGAGTACCCGATCGGTCTGGACCTCGGTCTGCTGAACCTCCACAGGATCAGGTTACGGTGCGCGGCTGTTCGGGGCCGCTGCGCAGGGCAAGCACGAGGATCACGATCGCCACCACAATGAGAATCAGACCGCTGATCAGCAGCCCGATGGCCGCCGCACCTGCCCACGCGATGGTGAGCAGCACGTCGACAGTGGCGCGCACGCCCGGCGAGCCGTCCTCGTTCATGATCACCAGCGACGTGTCCTCGTCGCTGACGGGCCAAGCGACGCTCACCTGCTGCCCGGTCTGCTGATCGGTCCAGATCGTCGAGGTGGTCGCCGGCTCGGGACGCCGGTCACCGGGGATGGGGGTGCTGGTGATGTCCCCCGATTCACTGTCGAAGTTGGTGACAAGGTTGTAGGAGACACCCTGCAGGTACTCCAGGGTCTGGGCCTTGCTGGCCACGCCCACGAAGTGGGACTGCTTACCGGACACCTGCAGGGCCAGGTCGAACCACGACTCATCCAGGGGGATGGGAGCGGAACTGCTGATCTGGAAGTCAGTGACGACTACCGCGCGGCCGGTGTCCGAGGTGACCCGCCCGATCGGTATCGACGACTGACCGTCGGTCCCGAACAGCGCCAGCAGGGTTCCGCCCGCTCCCAAGACGGCCAGCCCGATCAGTCCGAGCACAGCACCCAGAATCCCCAGAATCACTCTCTTCACGCCTGCCACGCTAATGCACGTACCGCCAGGGGCCGGTCAGCGACGCTACCGATACGTGGCATAGGTTCGCGCGGAGTACCCAGCATCGTTGACCGCGCGCACGAAGACCCTCTTGCCGTTGGGAAATGCGGTCAGATCTGCGTGCCCGCCGGTGAGATCCTGCCCGACCCACGCAGTCGTTCCGGAAAAGGTCGTGTATCCCACGTCGTACCGCACCCCCGGTATGGCGACCCAGTCCACGCTCGTTGCGGTGCGGGTGACGGCCTGCGCAGGTGCGGGCGGACTGGGCAGCGCGATGGGCAACGTCTGCTGCACGAAACGGGAGTTGGCCACGTTGTGGCGGGGATTGCGCGCCAGCCACGACCCCGGACGGGGCGCCACGGCGAAGTAGTCGTCGCCACCACAGTCAAGACGGTACGGGGCCTGCGGACTCACGCACATCTGCGCGTCGCGCCAGCTCGCCCCACCGTCGCGATAGCACATGACGTCGTAGGCATCCCAGCAGTGCCCTTTGCCTGTCGCGTGAGGCGCGCCGGCGTTCACGGCCCCGAGGGCATGCACCAGTTCGTGGGCGTCTACCCACACGAACCCGTAGGACGAGGTCCACGTCGCCGACCACCGATTGTCCCCAAGACCCGACCAGGTTGGGCTTGTGTAGGCGTCCACCCACAGGCTGTACACCCGGTCTGACCGACGGAAACGGGCATCCGTGCGGCTCAGGTAGGAGCGCAGGTTGACCAGGTTGTAGGTGTACTTCTGCGGGACCGCGACCTGCAGGAAGACGGGCTGACACGCGGCATCGTGCACCCAGCGCACCGCGCGCTGCCCCTCGGACGAGCGCTCGAAGATGCCGCTGGTCAGATAGGTGGAGCGCCGCAGCACCGTCCGGAACTTCTCGAATCGGTTGTTCTGCCCCGCCCGGTAGACGAAGACCGGCTGCACGCGGGGCCCGGAGACTCCGTTGCCGATGCAGCGCGGTGCCGCCAGGTTCCCAGAAGCTTCCCGCAGGAGGTGGTCGGCGTCGGTGGGCCCCTGCCGAGGGGTGATGTCCTTGGCGCTGGCCGGGCTGGTGATGGCCAGCGCCATGAGCAGCGCGACCACCACGCCGAAGCCCAGACCACGACCCGCCATACCGCCAAGGTACCCGCTGACATACTTCGGCTATGGAACCGCTGCGCAAACGACCCGGGGCTGCCACCCTGCTGGGAGTCCTCGCCTACCTCAGCGCCTTTGTGAATCTGATGAACGCCATCGCGAGCATCGTGCTGCTGTTTCGGCCCGGGCAGGTGCAGGAACTGTTCGGCGATGGCGTGAGCGATATCTACTGGGTGATCAGCGCCGCACTGTCCGGGTTCCTCTTCTTCGCCTACATCTGGCTGGCCAAGGGCGTCTTCGCCGGGCTGGAGTACGCCTGGACGGTCGTGAACCTGCTGGCGATCATCAACCTTATCTACGGCCTGTTCTACATCTTCCAGGGCACCGGGCTGATCACCGTGACGGTCAGCATCCTGGTGATCCTGCTGAACAACACGCGGAGAGTCCGTGAGTGGTACGGAAGCACCTGATGACACCCGCGGCGGTGTGCTCATCGAGGCCGTCACGATTGGACTGACGACCGGTGCCTACGCCATCTCGTTCGGCGCCCTGTCGATCACCTCCGGCTTGACGTTGTGGCAGACGGTCGCGCTCAGTGTGCTGATGTTCACCGGCGCATCGCAGTTCGCGCTGGTCTCGGTGCTCGCCGGTGGTGGGGCGGTGGGCCCTGCGGTCGCCAGCGCGGCACTGCTGGGCGTGCGCAACATGTTCTACGGAGCCCGCGTGGGGCAGATCCTGCGACCCTCACCAGCGATGGCCGTGCCCACGGCGCAATTGACCATCGATGAGTCGACGGCGATGGCACTGGCTCATTACGACCGGCCGGTGCCTCGGCCCGCCCTGGCCTTCTGGTCGACCGGGATTAGCGTGTTCGTGCTGTGGAATCTGGGAACGCTGGCTGGCGCCTTGGGCGCCGGCGCCATCGGTGATCCGACCCGCTGGGGTCTCGACGCCGCCGTTCCGGCCGCCTTCCTGGCGCTGTTGTGGCCGCAGATCACTAGTCACCGACTGCTGGCGGTCGCCATCATCTCCGCGCTGATCGGCGTGGCGCTGACCCCCGTGCTCGCTCCCGGACTGCCGGTGCTCTGCGCGGCGCTGGTGCCCTTCCTGTTTCTGAGGAGAACCGCATGATCTGGGTGGCGGTCCTCGCGGGATCAGCAGTGTGTTTTGCGCTGAAGGCATTGGGCTATGTGCTTCCCCGCAGTCTCTTGGAGAACCCGACCGTGGCCTTGTTGGTGGCCATGTTTCCCGTGGCCTTGCTGTCGGCGCTGCTGGCAGTCGTGACCGTCGGGGATGGGATGGCCATCGAGCTCGACGCAAGGGTCGCTGCGGTGGCTGCTGCGGCCGTCGCCTTGACGCTGCGGGCACCGTTCCTCGTGGTGGTGCTGGTTGGCGCCCTGACCGCAGCGGTGCTGCGGGCGTTCGGGCTCGGCTGACAAGCCTCGCGGTCTTCGTTCAGGATCGCCCCATCGGCAGCGGCGCAACTGCACGGAAACGGGGCGAGCCTGCGCGAGGGGCCCCTACTCGCCCTTCTTGATGTCCTTCTTCTTCGCCTCGAAGCCGGGAATCGTCCCCGCGTGGGCAATGGCAGACGGGTCCTTGCGCACCTTGATCAGCGAAGCCACCGTGGTGATCATCAGCACGGTGATGATGAATCCGAGCGAAACCCAGATATCGATGTGGATGTCGAAGAACACCAGGATCAGCTTGACCCCGATGAAGGCGAGGATGACGGCCAAACCCACGGACAGGTACACCAGCCGGTCGAGCAGGCCCGCGACCAGGAAGTACAGAGCGCGCAGACCCAACAGCGCGAACGCGTTGGCGGCGAACACGATGAATGGCTCGTTCGTCACGCCGTACACCGCTGGGATCGAGTCCAGGGCGAAGATGATGTCGGTGGCGAAGATCGCGATCATCACCAGCAACAACGGCGTGCCGAACAGTTTGCCGTTGATCCGGGTGTGCAGGTGTGGACCGTCGTACTCGTCGGTGAACGGCAGGAACCGCTTGGCGAGTTTGACGACCTTGCCCTCGTTGAACTCGGGGTCCTCATTGCGGTGCCGAGCCAGGCTGATCGCGGTGTAGATCAGGAACGCGCCGAAGATGACGTAGGTGAACGCGAAGGATTCCAGGGCAGCGGCACCGATGAAGATGAAGATCGTGCGCAGGACCAAGGCTCCGGCGATGCCGGCCATCAGGACCTTCTGCTGGTAGATCTTCGGCACGGCAAAACTGGTCATGATGATGACGAACACGAACAGGTTGTCGACCGAAAGGCTCTTCTCGATCAGCCAGCCCGCGAAGTACTCCAAGCCGTAGGAACTGCCCTCCGGTGTCGGCTGACCACTGCTCCACCATGCGAAGAAGACGCCGTAGGCAATCGCGATGCCCACGTAGATGACCGATTGGACTGATGCTTCCTTTATCTGCACCTCGTGGGGGTTACGAGTGGCCTGAATGAATTCGAAAGTGATCAGCACGACGACGATGCCCACGGTCAACGCCCACAACCAGAGGGGGACGTCCAGAGTGGGCGCGCCGCCGGCGGCTGTCGCAGCGGGGAGCATCATTTGTCCAGTTTGTCAGATGAAGGCAGCACTGCAATTCCTCGGTCCCGCAGGGCACAATGAACCTGTGTCTGCCGAGTTTGCCATCCGCGTCGAAGCCGGAATCGACGGCGACATGCTGGACTTCCCGTGGGACACCCACCTTGAGGACTGGCCCGAGACCCTCTTCATTCCATTGCCTCGCGGCATATCGCGCCACGTCGTGCGGTTCGTGCAGGTTGGCGAATCCATCATGGCCGTCAAGGAGACCAACGACGAGGTCGCCGAGCGGGAGTTCCGGCTGTTGCGCGACCTCGAGGAGCTCGAGGTCCCATCCGTGCACGGGATCGGGGTCGTCACCGGACGCCACACGCCCACCGGAGACCGGCTGCCCGGGGCTCTGATCACCGAACACCTCACCTGGTCGATGCCCTACCGCAACATCTACGCCCGGCGCATGCAGCCCGACACTGTGGACCGTCTGCTCGATGCATTGGTGCTGCTGTTGGCCAGGTTGCATCTGGTCGGATTCGCCTGGAATGACTGTTCACTGTCGAATGTGCTGTTCCGCCGCGACGCTGACGCGTTCGCCGCGTGGCTTGTTGACGCCGAGACGGGGGAACTGCACCCGCAGCTGTCGAGTGGGCAACGGGAGAACGACATTGAGATCGCCTTCACCAACATCGCCGGCGGCTTGCTCGACCTGCAGTCGGGCGGGCGGCTGCCTGCCGACCTGGACCCGATTGCGATCGCCGAGGAGGTGCCTCGCCGCTATGCCCAGTTGTGGGACGAGCTGACCGGGGCCGAGCACATCTCCGGCACCGAGCGCTGGCGGATCGCCCGGCGCGTCAAACGGCTCAACGCCCTCGGCTTCGATGTGGCCGAACTCGACCTGCGGGCCAAGGCCGACGGTCTAGTGCGCATCCAGCCGAAAGTGGTCGACCCCGGTTACCATTCCGGAAGGCTGCTGCGACTCGTGGGCCTCGACGTCGGTGAGAATCAGGCCCGCCGTCTGCTGAACGACCTGGATCAGTACACGGCGACCAACCGAGCGGCCTCTCCCGTCCGGGCACGCCGCAGTGAGGCCAACGCGCGCGAGGACCTGCTGGCCGCCCACCGCTGGATGACGGATGTGTACGAACCGGTGATTAGGGCCGTGCCGGACGAACTGCGATCAAAGCTCGAGGATGCGCAAATCTTCCACGAGGTGCTCGAGCACCGCTGGTACCTCTGCGAGCGCGCCGGGTACGACATCGGTCTGCAGGAGGCCGTCGACGACTACGTGACCAGCGTGTTACAGGGCTATTCGCAGTTGACCGTGGGGCCTTGTTGAGTCAAGCGTCGGCGCCGCCGTGTTTGGTGGGCGCTGCGTAGCAGGATACGGGTTTGGTAGTTCTCGGGGTTGCGAAAGCCCCGGCCGGTGCGTTTGATGTGTTTGACCATCGTGTTGGCGGCTTCGGTACGGGCATTCGTGACGCCGGTTGTGATGAAGACCTCGAT
>JAKOZM010000040.1 GCA_029779995.1 Actinomycetes bacterium | reverse complement strand
GATGACGCCGGGTTTGGTGTTGGGTCGGGTGACGCAGAAGTGCAGGGCGGCGGGCAGCTGCAGAGCGTTCATGCGCCACCCACGCTCCTTCAGAGCGTCGTTGACGAGGTAGATGTCGAGGTCGTCCCGGTCAGCCATGAACGCGATGAGGAAGGTCGGGTCCCCGATGACCTGCAATCCGTCGATGGCCGCCACCCCGTCCCGCAATGCCGCCCCGGTCTCCAGGATCGCCCGCGCCGCGTCTAGGTAGCCGCTGCGACCCGTGGTGACCATCGCAGCCCAGGTCGCGGCGATCAGGCCGCCGGAGCGAGAGCCGGCCAGCCCGGGGGACAGGTACAGCCCGCCCGGCCAGTCGGGGTAGGTGAAGTACTGATGGCGGCGCAGATCGCGGTCGCGGTACAGCAGCGTCGAGGTGCCCTTGAGGGCGTACCCGTACTTGTGGGTGTCCGCGGAGATGCTGGTCACCCCTGGCACGCGGAAGTCCCACGGCACGATGTCGTAACCCAGTTCCTGCGCCCACGGCCACAAGAAGCCCCCCAGGCAACCGTCCACATGCATGCCGATCCCACGCTCCTGAGCCAATGCGGCGATCTGTGGGATCGGGTCGATCAGGCCATGGCCGTAGTCCCCGGCCGAGCCAACCAGGGCGATGGTCTGGTCGTCGATAAGGTCGGCCATGGCCGCTACATCGGCGGTGTAGGCGTCGGTCAGCGGCGCGTGTCGCACCTCGATATCCATCCAGTAGGCCCCCTTGTCCAGGGCCACGTGCGCGGTGATCGGCATGACCACGTTCGGCCGGGTGACACCGCGTTCGCGGGCGGCCTCCCGGTATGTGTAGAGCGCGGTGATCAGGCTTTCTGAGCCGCCACTGGTGATGACACCGCACGCGCCCGCGTCGGCGTGCACGAGGTCGAGCACCATCGCGATGATCTCCGCCTCGAACTTCGTCGCCGACGGGTACATGTCGCGCTGCAGAACGTTCGCGTGGGAGAACTGGCTGAACACCTCGCCGAGGTAGCCGTAATGCTCGTGGTCCCCGGAGTACAGGCTCCCCGACACCCGGCCCTGGTCCCCGGTGGCGTCCTCGCGGTGGGCCATCGAGGTGATCTCGGCCAACACCTCCGCTCGGTCACGCGGTTCCTCGGGGATCCGCCGGTAGGTCGTCGTCTCCTTGCGGTAGGGATAAAAGCCATCGATGAAGTCGTCGAAGTCGCTCACGAACCTGAGGCTACGCGCGCGCAGCGTGGCAGGCTGATCTTATGCGCAAGGTGATTCCGCTTCTGGTGGCCCTCTTCGGGATCGTGCTGTTCGCCGTGGGGGTCGGCAATGCTGTTGGCGGCGTGGCTCAGACGATCAACAGCGTCGGGGCGCCGTGGGTGGCCGACGGCCCGCACACGCAGCGCCTCGAGGAGGGTGGCTACGTGCTGTACGAGCAGGCCACCACCCGCACCCTGGACCCGCAGGACGTCACGATCACGGGCCCGGAGGGCACGGTGCCCATCGGCGGCACGGCCACGACCACGGTCACGCTGGGCAACACCACGTGGGTCGGGGTGGCCGGGTTCACGGCGACCGTCGCCGGCGAGTACACCATCACCGTGGCCAGGGAGGGCCGGGAGCTGGCGGTCGGACCGTCCTTGGCGGGCACCTTGGGCAACGCCTTCGGCTGGGTCGGGGCCGCCGTCCTCGGTGGTTTCATCGCGCTGGCAGGTCTGGGATGGTTCGTGGCAGTGCTGTTCATCGGCGGCAAGAAGACACCAGCCGTCGGTGCGGTCGGACCGGCTGGAGGCTGGTATCCGGATCCGCAGGACCCTGCCCAGCTGCGGTGGTGGGACGGCCGGTCGTGGACCGATCAGCGCACACCGCGGCAGTAGCAGCCGGACGGATGCTAGTCGATCATCGCTTTTTCGCGTAGAGTCCGCTCACACCTTTGGAGGAGGGCACATGAAGAAACTTGTCGGGCTGGTCATCACGGTCCCGCTGTTGTTCGGTGGGCTGGCAGCCTGTGGCGGCGGGGACAGTGATACCGCCAGCACCCCGGCCGCGACGGCCGAAGCCACTGTTGCGGCGAGTCCGGAAGCCACGATGGAAGCGACCACCGAGGCCACCGATGGGGCCACTGAGGCATCCGGGTCAGCGGTCGACCAGTACTGCCAGCAGGTTGACGAGTATGCCGAGAAGGTGGCCGAGCTGCAGGCCAACCCGAACACGGATACTGCTGCTGAGTTGCAGGCCACTGCCCAGAAGCTGCAGGACACCGCAGCCAACCTCACCCAGGAACTGATCGACGACCCGTCCAAGGCCACTCAGGTGCAGGAGTGCACCTCGAAGTTGCAGGAGTCGCTGGGTCAGTAACGCCAGCAGACCGAAGGGGGTGCGCGTGGCCAAGCGCACCCCCTTCGGCGATGTCAGGCCCCCGCCTTACTCTGGCGGTACAGCCTGTACATAAGGAGTGCAATGCCAAGTAACGCGGCCAACGAGGCGTACATCTACGAGGCGATCCGAACCCCCCGGGGCAAGGGCAAAGCCAACGGTTCCCTGCACACGGTCAAACCCGTGACGCTGGTGACCGGTTTGATCGACGAACTGCGCACCCGCCACCCCGGTCTGGACACCAACGTGGTGGACGATCTGGTGCTCGGATGTGTGACTCCCGTGGGAGATCAGGGTGCCGACATCGCCAAGACCGCAGCGATCTTCGCGGGCCTGCCCGACACCGTCGGCGGCACCCAGGTCAACCGCTTCTGCGCCTCAGCGCTGGAGGCGGTCAACATCGCCGCGCAGAAGGTGCGCTCGGGCTGGGACACCCTGGTGATCGCCGGTGGTGTCGAGTGTATGAGCCGGGTCCCGATGGGTTCCGACGGCGGTGCCTGGGCGATGGACCCCGAGACCGCGTACGAGACGTACTTCGTCCCGCAGGGGATCAGCGCGGACCTCATCGCCACAACCGAGGGTTTCACCCGCGAGGACGTCGATGCCTACGCCGTGCAGTCCCAGCAGCGCTCGGCTGCCGCCTGGAGTGCCGGCAACTTCGCCAAGTCCGTGGTGCCGGTCAAGGATCGCAACGGCGTCATCCTGCTCGACCATGACGAGCACATGCGCCCGGACACGACGCTGGAGTCGTTGGGGGCGCTGAAGCCCTCGTTCGCCGGGATCGGCGAGATGGGTGGCTTCGACGCGGTGGCGCTGCAGAAGTACCACTGGGTCGAGAAGATCAACCACGTCCACACCCCGGGTAACTCCTCGGGCATCGTGGATGGCGCGGCGCTGGTCGTCGTCGGCAACGAGCAGGTCGGCAAGGACTTCGGGATGGCCCCGCGAGCGCGGATCGTGGCCACGGCAGTCTCTGGCGCCGACCCCACGATCATGCTGACCGGCCCCACCCCGGCGACGCTGAAGGCGTTGAAGACGGCGGGTCTGACCCCCGATGACATCGACGTCTGGGAGCTGAATGAGGCCTTTGCCGCCGTTGTCCTGAAGTGGGTCAAGGACCTGGATCTGGACATGGCCAAGGTGAACATCAACGGTGGCGCCATCGCCATGGGACACCCGCTCGGGGCCACCGGCGCGATCATCCTGGGCACTGTGGTCGATGAGTTGGAGCGGTCCGGCGGTCGGTACGGCCTGGTGACGTTGTGCATTGGCGGCGGCATGGGGCTGGCCACGATTGTGGAGAGGATCTGAGATGACGAACATGATCGCGTGGGAGGCCGACGCCGACGGCATCGTCACTCTGACGATGGACGACCCCGACCAGGGTGCCAACACCATGAACGAGACGTTCCAGACCTCGTTCGCGCAGACCGTCGAGCGCCTGCTCGCTGAGAAGGACACCATCACGGGGGTGGTGCTGACCAGCGGGAAGAAGACGTTCTTCGCCGGCGGTGACCTGGGCCTGTTGAGCCAGGCCACCCCCGCTGACGCACCTGCCCTGACCGAACAACTGCAGCATTTCAAGAAGCTCAGCCGGCAACTGGAGACGCTGGGCAGGCCCGTGGTGGCGGCGATCAATGGTGCCGCCCTCGGCGGTGGATTGGAGATTGCCCTGGCCTGTCACCATCGCGTGGCGCTAGACGTCCGCGGCAGTGAGATCGGGCTGCCCGAGGTGAGTCTGGGTCTGCTGCCCGGCGGTGGCGGAGTGGCGCGCACGGTGCGGATGTTCGGGCTGCAGAAGGCGCTCATGGAGGTCCTGTTGCAGGGCCAGCGCCGCAAGCCCGCAGCTGCTTTGCAGGTCGGACTGGTCGATGAGCTGGTCAGCGATCCTGCCGAGCTCATCCCGGCGGCGAAAGCCTGGATCAAGGCCAACCCGGACGCAGTGCAGCCGTGGGACGTGAAGGGTTACAAGCTGCCGGGCGGCACCCCCAGCAATCCGAAGTTCGCCGCGATGCTGCCCGCCTTCCCGGCCAATCTGCGCAAGCAGCTCAAGGGTGCTCCGATGCCCGCACCGGAGCACATCATGGCTGCGGCCGTCGAGGGGGCGCAGGTCGACATCGACAACGCGCTGCTCATCGAGTCGCAGTACTTCGTGGATCTGGCCACTGGTCAGGTGAGCAAGAACATGATCAAGGCCTTCTTCTTCGACCTGCAGGGCATCATGAAGGGCGGCAGCCGCCCCCAGGACTACCCGAAGTACACGGCCAGCAAGGTCGTGGTGCTCGGCGCCGGCATGATGGGGGCCGGCATCGCCTATGTCTGCGCTCGCGCTGGCATGGAGGTGATCCTCAAGGATGTCGCCCTGGAGTCGGCCGAGAAGGGCAAGGCGTATAGCGAGAAGTTGCTGGCCAAGGCGGTGAGCCGGGGCAAAATGGCCCAAGCTGCTGCCGACGAGGTGCTCGCTCGCATCACGCCGACCGATAACCCGGCTGATGCCAAGGGCGCCGACCTGCTGATCGAGGCCGTGTTCGAGGATCCGGCGCTGAAGGCGAAGGTGTACGCCGAGATCGAGCCGTTCATGGCCGAGGATGCGCTGCTGGCATCGAACACGTCGACCCTGCCGGTGACCGGCCTGGCCACCGGCGTGTCCCGGCCCGCCGACTTCATCGGCATGCACTTCTTCTCGCCGGTCGACAAGATGCCGCTGCTGGAGATCGTGGTCGGCGAGGCGACCTCAGATGCGGCCATCGCCAAAGCGGTGGACGTCGCGCTGCAGATCAAGAAGACCCCGATCGTGGTCAATGACAGTCGGGGGTTCTTCACCAGCCGGGTCATCGGCACGTTCATGGGCGAGGCTGTGGCCATGCTGGCCGAGGGCATCCCGGCGCAGTCCATCGAGCAGGCCGCCTTGCAGGCCGGTTATCCGACCGGTCCGCTGGCCCTGTTCGACGAGGTGTCGCTCACGCTCGGCCGCCGGATCCGGGAGGCTGGCCGGGAAGCTGCGGCTGCCGAGGGCTGGGACTTCCCGGAGCACCCGAGCTACCCGGTGATCGATGCCATGGTGGTGGAACTCGACCGCGGCGGACGTGCCGCCGGCGCCGGCTTCTACGACTACGCCGACGGCCAGCGAGTCGGCCTGTGGTCTGGACTTGATCGCTGGCAGAGCGTGGACCCACGCGATGTGGATCTGACCGAACTGCAGGAGCGGATGCTCTTCGTGGAGGCCATCGACTCGGTGCGCTGCTACGACGAGGGCGTGCTGCGGTCGGTGCCGGATGCCAACATCGGCTCGATCTTCGGCATCGGTTTCCCGCCGTGGACCGGTGGGGTGCTGCAGTACATCAACTCCTACGGTCTGCCGGAGTTCGTGAGCCGGGCGCAGGAGTTCGCGGCGAAGTACGGTGCCCGCTTCGAACCGCCGGTTTCGCTGGTGGAACGCACCGAGCCGTACGTCTGAGGTCGTGGTGGGGCCGACGATCTCGGCCCCACCCGCCCCTAACGCCGGACGGGTCCCGGCAGCAGGAAGTCGTAGTCGCGGCGCACAATCCGCTTCGCGCCGCGATCGAGGCGCCGCACCCGCAGAAACAACTCGAGCGTCGCCGCATCCTGCCGGTAGTACTCGTCCACATCTCGGCGCGTGACGCTGGCGTAGCCGTGGCCGGCCAGCCACCTGTTGGCCATGCTGATCGCTGCAGGAAGTCGGTACGCGACGCCCTCCTTGATGAAGTTGCCCAACAGGTCCACCCCCACGAGCCGGGGGTCGAAGTAGTCGTCCATGTACTCGGCGATGCTGCCCTTGCGCCGGTAGTAGGTGCGCAGCCCCGGGGGTATGGCGGACAGCAGGATCTCCTGGTCGAAGAGGTAGCCCGAGGCATCCCGCATGAACGGGGTGCCGATGTCGATGAGCACAGGATCGTTGGCCGCGAAGGACCAGTTGGACAACTGCGCGTCGATCGCCACCTGTGGTTGGGCAGTCCGCGCCAGCAGGGCCTCGACCCGGTCGAGCACGGCGGGGATCGCCACCTCCAGCCAGTCATCGCCGGCGGTGTGCAGCAGGGTGTTGCCCAGCCGGGTCATGAATGGCTGGAGCAGGTAGACCACAGGCGGGCGCCCGGGCCGCTGGACCGGGATGACTTCGGTGGCCACTACCTGCACGCCGGTCGCTGCGAGGATCTGCACGTACTGCTCAACCAGTGCGCAGAAGGCATCGGCCATGGCATCATCGGCGAAACCCGACATGCGTTTGGCGACGTACCCCTCCAGGCCCGGCACCCGCAGCGCCGCTGAAACTTCACCGTAGGCGATCACGTCGACCCCGGTCGGATGCGCCGGGTCGAGTTCGGCTTCCAACCGCGTCAGCACCTCCCTCACCATGAGCTGGCCTCCGCGCAGGCTGCGTCGAATGCCGCCAGCACGGCGTCGATCTCGTCGACCATCAGCAGCCCCGGCTTGACCTGCAACACGCTGCGATCGAAACCGGCGAACATCGCCCAGACGCCTGCATCAAAGAGCAACTTGGTCATCAACATCCCGCCGATGTCATTCGCGAACTTCACCCCGATGATCAGACCCGTCTGCCGGACCTCGACGATCCAGTGCGGGTACTTGGCAGCCAGCTCGGCGAACCCTGCTGTCCACCGCTCGATGGGCAGGTCGGGCAGTGCTGCCATGGTCAGGTCCAGCACCGTGGCCGCCACCCGGCAGCCGAGTTCCGCCCCGCCGAACGTGGAGACGTGGCCCCAACCGTCCTCGCGCAGCCAAGCCCCCGCACGTTCGCTGAGCAGGGTGGCGGCAATCGGGTAGATACCTCCCGACAAGCCCTTGCCCGTGACCAGGATGTCGGGGACGACGCCGAACTCCTCGACGGCCCACAGGTGCCCGCTGCGCCCCAGGCCGGTCTGCACCTCATCGGCGATGTAGAGGGCGCCGGTCTCGTCACACAACCGGCGCACCGCGGGCAGGTACTCGTCGGCCGGGCGAGGAAACCCAGCAGTGGCCGGGACGGTCTCCAGCACCACGGCCGCGGTGGGTTCCGACAGGGCACGCTCGAGGGCTGCAACGTCATTGAATGGCACCCGGCCGAAGTCCGGGCCGCCACTGAGGAACGACGCGGCGGCCTGCTCGTCACCGGCGGCCAGGGCCAGACCGGTGTGGCCGTGGTACGCGTCGGTCACCGACACGACACGGCGCCGGCCAGTGGCCCGGCGGGCGCTCTTGATGGCCAGGTCGATGGCTTCTCCGCCGCCGCTGGCGAACACCGCGTACTGCATGCCGGGGGTCAGGTCGACGAGTTGTTGGGCCAACGCGGCCCGCTCGGTGCTGGGGAAGTGATGGTTGCCGATGTCCAGGGTCAGCAATCCGTCCTGCAATGCGGTGATCACCTGCGGATTGCGGTGGCCGAGGTTGAACACGCCGCCGTTGAGGTGGATATCGATGAACTCGCGGCCGTCCACGTCGTAGATGCGATAGCCGGCCCGCTTCCCGATCACCAGGTCAATGCCAGCTGCGGTGAGGAAGTCGACCCGGTTCGGGCACACGTACTCCCGCGAGAGGTCGAGGGTCTGCTGTTTGGTCGGCGATGTCATGGCATGCGCGCCTGCCGGTCCCAGGCCTGCCAGGCCCGGCTGTACAACCGCGACTGTCGCGACTCGGGGATGTCCTGCACCGCGGCCAGCCATTGCTGCTCGGCGGCGTCAGCCGTGGCAAAACAGGCGGCCGTGAAGGCAGCACGGTCGTCAGTCTCGACGCTCTCGCGCACGAACCTGGCCTCCAACGCGTCGCGCTGCTGCATGTAGGCGGTGATCCGCGCGGGGTAGTTTCGCAAGGTCTGGCGATGCAGGAGTTCGTGGCGCCACCACATGGCGCTTGGGTCGAACAACTGCCCGGGGTGGGTCATCGCGGGCAGACCGCCCCCGAACCACACGGGCTTGAAGATCGACGTGCAGGGTGCCGAGGTCCCGGTCAGCCAGACGGTGATGTCGTCGGCGGTGACGTGGGCAACCATGGAGCCGGTGGACTGGGCCACCCGGATCGGCCCCGGTCCGGCGTGGGCGCAGACAGTCTGCCCGGTGACCCCGCGGGCGGGGGACCAGTCCGGTCCGGCATCCCCGTGATCGCGGAGCAGTCGCATCGCCGAGGCCACATCGGTACGGGTCGCGGTCAAGGCGTCAGTTGTGCGGCACTGCCGGCGAGCCGAGTCGGAGAAGCGGGTGTAGATGACGTCCGAACGGTCCTTCACCACCACGTCGCGCAACCCTGCCGAAGCCTGCTCAGCCCGGGTCAGAGTCAGACCGTTGGAGATTGATCCGGACGTGGCGATCCGGCTGGCCGCCCAATCGCGCCCCACCGTCTCGAGGACGAAGGCCTGGGTCCGGTCGGCGATGATGAAGGAATTGTCGTAAACGAGGTGATGGGTGTGCCCGGCTTCACCGCCCTGCCCATGCTCGACAAGCAGCGCCGCGATGAGCGCCACCGCCTCGTCGGCCGTTTCGCTGCGTTCCAGACCCAGCCGCAGCAGATCCATCCCAAGCAGCCCAGGCTGTTCCTCTCGCTTGGCTTTCGTGAAGACCGCCTCATTGCCGATACTCACGCCGTGTTCGTTGACCCCCATCTCCGCGCCCCAGATCCAGTACGGCTTGGACAGCAGGACCGCGTGCGTGCGGGGGGCCTGCGCGATGGTGATGTAAGTGGCCCGTAGGTGATCGCCCGGATCGGTGTTGGCCCCGATCATCCGCAGGTCATGGGCCTCGTTGGGCTCCCGGTCGGAGTTCTTGCCCAGGATCACCGAGCCATCGGTGGTTGCCAGCGAAACAAAGGTGTCGCACATGAGGTCATTCTTACGCCTGGCAACCCACGGCGACGGCCAGTGCTGCGCAGATCTCGCGAAGGCGGACGTCGGCGAGGCGGCCCATCCGCTGGACGAGAAACCCCAACGCGATGCCTTCCACGGAGTCGAGGTTGACCGCACACCGTCGTGGAACGGGATCCTCGCCAGGTTCGAGAATCACTTCACTTGGCAAGCCGCGCACCGTCGTCGTGCAGGGGGCGACAAGTGCGCGCCGGTGCCGGGGGATTGCCGCGTCCCGGGAAAGTACGACCACGGGTCGGCGGCCCACATCCGCAAGTTCGCACCACCAGAGTTCGCCTCGGGCAGGCAGGTCCGTCACGAGGCGCCTGCCGACGCCCGCCATGACCCCAGATCACCCCAGGCATCGGGAGCATCGACCGGCCGCTCGTCGTAGGCGGCATAACTAGCGTCGATCTGTGCCGCCTCGTGGTGCGCCAACAGCGATCGGAGTGCCGCTTCGATGACAGATGAATCAGTGGGACCGATCCCCAATTCGCGCGCGTTCTTGAGGAGTTCGGAGTCCACAGTCGTGCTCAGGCGTATGCGACTCATGCCACAATCATGCCACCATCACACTGATGTATCCGCCCCATGCCGACCCCGTGAGGGCATGCGACGATCGGGGCATGGATCGCAGGACCTCTGCAGCGTGGATGGAACGGGCCCAGCAGGTTACCCCCGGGGGCGTGAACTCTCCTGTGCGAGCGTTCCGGGCCGTCGGCGGCCACCCGGTCTTCTTCACCAGCGGCCAGGGCGCCTATGTGCGCGACGTGGACGGTAACGAGTACGTCGATCTGGTCGGTCAGTGGGGCCCGGCGTTGCTGGGCCACGCTCATCCCGCGGTCGTGCAGGCCGTCACGGAGGCCGCCGCCCTGGGCATGGGCTTCGGCGCCCCGCACCCGCATGAGGTCGAACTCGCCGAACTGATCACCGAACGTGTCGCCCCGGTCGACCAGGTGCGCCTGGTCAGCAGCGGCACGGAAGCGACCATGAGTGCGATCCGGGTGGCCCGGGGCTTCACCGGCCGCGAGACGATCATCAAGTTCGCGGGCTGCTACCACGGACACTCCGACGCACTGCTCGCTCATGCGGGCTCCGGGGTGGCCACACTCGGGCTGCCGGACAGCGCCGGCGTGCCGCAGAGCCACACCGCGAACACCGTGGTTCTGCCCTATAACGACCTCGCTCTGGTCGCCGAGGCGCTACGGATCTACAACGTTGCAGCGATCATCACTGAGGCGGTGCCCGCGAACATGGGTGTCGTCCCGCCGGCACCAGGGTTCACGCAGGGCCTGGCAGGTCTGTGCAAGGAATACGGGGCGCTGCTGATCAGCGACGAGGTGATGACCGGCTTCCGGGTGTCGCCAGCCGGATGGTACGGCCTCGAGGGCGTCCCCGCGGACCTGTTCACCTACGGCAAGGTGATCGGTGGCGGACTGCCCGTGGCGGCGTTCGGCGGTCGCGCCGATGTCATGGCCATGCTGGCTCCGATCGGGCCGGTTTACCAGGCAGGGACGCTGAGCGGGAACCCGGTGGCCACCGCTGCCGGGTTGGCGATGCTGCGCAATGCCGACTACGCCCGCGTCGATGCCGCCGCCGAGCAGGTCATCGCCAGCACCACGCAGGCGCTCACCGCTGCCGGGGTGCCGCACATCGTGCAACGCGCCGGCAACCTGTTCAGCTTCTTCTTCCGCGACGAGCCCGTCAACAATTACGAGCAGGCCCAGCAGCAGAACACGCAGGCCTTTGCCGCCTTCCATGCCAGCATGCTTGACAATGGGGTGAGCCTGCCGCCGTCGGCCTTCGAAGCGTGGTTCGTCAGTAGCGCCCACGACGAGCAGGCATTGCAGCGGATCGCCGACGCCTTGCCGGCCGCCGCTCGCGCCGCCGCCGACGCTTAGGAGGAATTGCATGTCCGAGCACACCACTGTGCACCTGTTGCGTCACGGCGAGGTGTACAACCCCGACAAGATCCTCTATGGCCGGCTGCCCGACTTCCACCTTTCGGATCTGGGCCAGCAGATGGCGGAACTGGCCGCCGATGCCCTGGCCGACCGTGACATCACCGAGGTGATCACCTCGCCGCTGGACCGGGCGCGGGAGACCGCCGCGCCCATCGCGGGACGGTTCGGCTACACCCCGAGAATCGATGAGCGGATCATCGAGGCGGACAACATCTTCGAGGGCCAGCGAGTCAGTGTCGGCGATGGCGTCCTGAAGCAGCCCCGCGCCTGGCGACACCTCTATAACCCGTTCCGGCCGTCCTGGGGTGAGCCGTACGTGGATGTGGCCGCCCGGATGCGGGCGGCCGTCACAGATGCCCGGCGGCGCAACACGGGCCACGAAGCGGTTCTGGTCAGCCATCAATTGCCTGTGTGGATCGCTCGGCTCGATGCCGAGGGCCGCAACTTCACTCATGATCCGCGGCGCCGGCAATGCAACCTGGCGTCGCTGACCAGTTTCAACTTCGACGACGGACAACTGATCAGCATCGTCTATACCGAGCCGGCCAGCAGCCTCTACCCGCAGTCCACGCGGGGTGTGGGGGCGTAAGTGAAGCGGTTGCTGCTGGTCCTGATCGGGGTGCTCGCCGTATCGGCATGCTCGATGCAGGCCGGCGACCCCGGCGAGGGCGACGGGTTTGTGGCCGGGGACGGGTCCAGCGTGATCCTGCCGGTCGCCGAACGGCTACCCGCGCCTGTCCTGACCGGCACCGACCTGAACGGGCAGCCCGTCGATACGGCGACCTGGCAGGGTAACCCCGGTGTCATCAATGTGTGGGCCTCCTGGTGTGCGCCGTGCCGCGCGGAAGCCCCCGAACTCGTCGCCGTCGCCAAGCAGAACCCGAAGGTCAACTTCCTGGGCCTCGACACCCGAGACAATGACGACGCCGCCCGGCAGTTCGTGAAGAAGTACGGCATCACCTACCCCAACCTGCCCGACCCCAACGGTCAGCTCGTGCTGAAGTTCTCCGACAGCCTGCCGCCGCAGGCGATCCCTTCTACGTTGCTGATCGATTCACAGGGTCGGGTGGCCGGCCGGTTCCTCGGTGCGGTGGATGCCACCGAACTCGATGACGCCCTGCAGCAACTCAAGGCGGAGCAGTGAGCGTCGCGGAGACCGTGACGCAGGGGTCGCTGCTGCTGGCGATCCCGCTGGCGCTGCTCGCGGGATTCGTCTCCTTCGCCAGCCCGTGTGTACTGCCGCTGGTGCCCGGATACGTGGGGGTCGTCACGGGCGTCACCGGTGCCGAACTGGAGGAGCACACCACCCCCAAGCAGTCCAAGATCTTGGCCGGTGTCGGCCTGTTCATCCTGGGCTTCTCCCTAGTGTTCATCTCCTACGGTGCTTTGCTTGGGTACGCGGGCGAGGTGCTACTGCAGTATCAGGAGCCGATCCAGCGGGTGCTCGGTGTGATCATCATCGTGTTGGGGATCGGTTTCATGGGGGCGTTCCCGTGGCTGCAGCGCGATGTCCGCTGGCACGTTTCGCCGAAATTGGGCATGTGGACCGCGCCGGTGCTCGGCGTGCTGTTCGGCCTGGGCTGGACACCCTGCATCGGCCCGACGCTGGCCGCTGTACAGGCGCTGGTCTTCAGTGAAGGGTCGGCGCTGCGCGGAGCCTTGCTGTCGGTGGCCTATTGCATCGGTCTCGGGGTGCCGTTCCTGATCATCGCGCTGGCATTCCGGCGGATGGCCGGGGCTGTGACGTGGCTGCGGCGGCATTCGGTCTGGGTGTTGCGCTTCGGCGGGCTCACGCTCATCGCGATCGGGGTGCTGCTCGTGACGGGCATGTGGAACGAGATCTCAGTGTGGATGCGGGTCTGGGCCAGCGAATTCCAGGTGGGGCTATGACGACAACCGTGACCCCGCCGGCGCCGACCTCGGGACCCAGCCTAGGCGTGCGCGGGTGGTTGCGTTGGGGCTGGCGTTCGCTGACCAGCATGCGTACCGCGCTCATCCTGTTGCTTCTGCTGGCGCTGGCCAGCATCCCGGGCTCGGTGTTCCCACAGCGCGGCACAGCGCCGGAGCGGGTCGTCGATTACATCACCGCCAACCCGACCATCGGCCCGTGGCTGGACCGTCTGGGCATGTTCGACGTGTTCGCCGCCCCCTGGTTCGCGGCCGTGTACCTGTTGTTGTGCGTGTCGTTGATCGGCTGCATCGTCCCGCGCACCGCGGAGTTCATCGGGGTGCTGCGTCGGCCGCCGGTGAAAGCACCCTCGCGGCTGTCCCGGATGCCGGCCTTTGAGACGACCACGGCCGATGTCGACACCCTCGACCGGGCTGAGGCGTATCTGCGCGCCAACCGCTGGCGGGTGCGCCGGGAGGACAACTGGGTCTCGGCGGAGAAGGGCTACCTGCACGAGGTCGGCAATCTGCTGTTCCATCTGTGCTTCATCTTCCTGCTGGTGGCTGTGGCGGTGGGCGGGCTGTTCGGCTGGTCGGCCAAGGTGATCGTGGTCGAGGGCACCGGCTTCACCGGCTCCCTGACCCAGTTCGACTCCTTCCGCAAGGGCCGACTGGTCAACCCCGACCAGATCGCGCCCTTCTCCGTGGTCCTGCAGGACTTCACCGCGACGTTCCAGGAGAGCGGGCAGCAGCGCGGCGCGCCGCGCCAGTTCGAGGCGGACGCACTGGTCACGCAGCGCCCGGGCGCCCCGGAAGTGGCCGAGACCTTCAGCGTCAACGATCCGCTGGTCATCGACGGCAGCAAGGTATTCCTGGTCGGCCACGGGTACGCCCCGGAGATCAAGATCACCGATGCGGACGGTGAGGTCGTGTTCGACGACGCCGTGGTCTTCCTGCCCCGGGACGGCAACCTGACCAGCGCCGGCGTGGTCAAGTTGCCCGACCTCGAGCAGCCCTTCGCACTGACTGGGCTGTTCCTGCCCACCGCGGTCATCGACCCGGTCATGGGCCCGGTCTCGGTGTTCCCCGCCGCCAACGACCCGCAGTTGTTCCTCGGCGCCTTCGACGGGCAGGTGCCCGCGGGCGGCAATGTGTACACCCTGGACACGTCCGGGCTCAACCGGATCGGCACCGAGGCGCTGCGCCCAGGCCAGAGCTGGGACCTGGCCAATGGCATGACGGTGGAATTCGTCGGGTTTCGCGACTTTGCGAATGTGACCGTCGCCCACGACCCGGGCCGGTGGTTCGCGCTCGCCGCATCGGTGCTGGTGATCCTGGGAGTCAGCATGTCCCTGCTGCTGCAACGGCGTCGGGTCTGGGTCAAGGTCACCGGTGACTCGGTTACAGTTGCCGAAGTAGCCGGCCTGAGTAAGTCGGGCGGGGGCAAGGTCCACGACGACGTGCGAGAGATCGCCGTCACGCTCCGCGAACAAGGGAAGTGACAAATGGCCCAGTTGAGCAACTTGATGGTGTACGCCTCGATGCTGGTCTACACCTTGGCGTTGTTCCTGTTCGCCGCATCGCTGGCCGCGCGCCGGGTGCCCCTGGCCGCCAAGCAGAAGGTGCTCGTGGGTGCCGGAGGGCCGCAGACCGTCGAGGCCGATCCGGGCGACGATCCCGGGCGCCGATCGGGGAACATCGCCCTGTCGCTGAGCTGGCTGGGGACGATCCTGCTCACCATCGGCTTCGTGCTCCGCGGCCTGGCTGCAGAACGCTTCCCGCTGGGCAACATGTACGAGTTCTCGCTGGCCGCCGCGATCTGCGTCGCGCTGGTTTACCTGATCGCGGCATCCCGCACCGACCTGCGCTGGCTCGGAGTGTGGGTGATTGGCGCGGTCCTCCTGACCCTGGGCCTCGCGGTGACGATCCTGTACACCGAGAGCGCCCAGCTGGTGCCGGCTCTGAAGTCCTGGTGGTTGGTCATCCATGTCAGTGCTGCGGCCCTGTCAGGTGGTGCGTTCACGTTGAGCGCCGGGTTCACCGTGGCGTACCTGTTGCGGCAACGGGCCGAAGACCGCGGGACCACCGACAAGGGCCTCGCGTCGCGGTTGCCGTCCGCCGAGCGCCTCGACGCTCTGGCCTACCGCACGATCGCGTTCGTCTTCCCGGTGTGGACGTTTGCCGTCATCGCCGGAGCCATCTGGGCGGAGAACGCCTGGGGCCGGTACTGGGGCTGGGACCCCAAAGAGACCTGGGCCTTCATCACCTGGGTCGTATACGCGGGCTACCTGCACGCCCGGTCGACTGCAGGCTGGAAGGGGCGCAAAGCCGCGATCATCAGCCTCATCGCCTTCTCCGCGTTCATCATCAACTTCTTCGGCGTGAACTTCTTCGCCAGCGGCCTGCACTCGTACTCGGGGGTATAGACCTCGGGGCGCGTGTCAGTCCTCGGCGATCATCGGTGGCACTGCCCGCGTGAGCGGGTGACATGTGGATCAGGGGTCGTCGGGCCGGCTGGTGTATCGCTTCCCGCGGGGACTGATCCAGACGGTGGTGCCGTCGGGCTGGCGTTCGACCCGCCATTTGCCATGCGTTTTGAGGCGGTGATGATAACGACACAACGCCTGCAGATTGTCCGCGTCGGTGGCACCTGCCGGCCAGGGCACGATGTGGTCCAGATCGCAGTGGCGGGCCGGGCGGCGGCAGCCGGGGAACCGGCAGCGCCGGTCCCGGGTCCGCACATACCGGCGCATCCTCAGGCTCGGCATATACCCGGCGCATAGTTGCGGCAGGGTCAGCCGGATGATCGCCGACGGCACCTCCAGGCGGCGCAACAGTTCATCGGCGTGGCCGTCGGCGATCGGGCCGTACCCGTCGATCTCCGCCCCATCGTCGGTCATGATCACCGCGATCGGGACCTGCTCGGCCGCGGTGATCCCGGTGAGCAGTTCGATGAACATGTCGGCCTGGATGGCATCCCGGTTGCCCTGGATGCTGTTCGACCGCACCCGGATCGACTCCATACAGGCGGTGGCCTGCTCCGCGGTCAAATAGGCGGACAGGGTGGCCATGCCGTCCGGTTCTGGGGTCAACGTCACCTTGCGTGACTTGCGGGCCTTCTTACGGCGGCGTTCGGCAGCGTCGGCGTCGATCCGGTCGACCTGCCGGGTCAGCCACGGCCGTAACTGGCCCCGGGTCCGGGTGGCGGCATAGTCGATGGCCCGCTCGGCCAGCGCCTGCCGGTCGGCCGGGGCGAGTTCACACGTGGCCCGGGCGATCTCCCGCACCTTCACCAAATCCAGCCGCCCATCAGCCAGCGCGGTCAGCAGGACGGGCAGGTCCCGCACGACGTCCACGGCCACATCCACCATGGTCGAGGCGAACCCCGGTGTCCACACCATCGCGCAGGCCACCTCCGGCGGGGTCGGATCGACCACCACCCCGTCCGGATCGGCGCCCAGCTCCGATTCGACGAACACCTGGTGGAAGGCCTGCAACTGTTGGGCGTGGCAGAACCCGATCACCGCCTCCGCCGCCTTCGCGACCTCCAGCGGATCGTCGTCGGAGAGCATCTCCGCTAGCACCGCGAGCACCGATTCGTTCATGCCCATACCGTACGAGAGACCTACGACAAACTACCCGGACCAGGAAGTATGTGGTGGATAACCCCGCCGCATGGGGGCGGGACACGGCGAAGGTGGGCGTTTCCGAATCGGAAAACGCCCACCTCATCGATCTGCAGGGGATCAGCCCGCCCGGCGTTGAGCCACCAGCAGGCCCGCCATCCCGAACACACCCAGGCCCACGAGCATCAGCGGTACGACTACCGCGAGGCTCATCGAAGCGGGGACGATCAGGTAGCCGAGGGCGAACAGGGCGAACATGACGCCCGAACCCAGGCTCAGAATGTCGATGGGATGTCTGCTCATGCCTTCTTCTCCTTCTTAGGGGCGATCACGGGGGTGTTGCCGGCGGCGGGCGCACCCGTGTCGATGTATACGCCGCCCGCGAGTGTCGTCGCATTCACGGTCAGCATGCCCTGCTGGGCGCCTGTGGGTTTGGCGAGAATCACTTTCCCGGCGCCGTCCGGGTCGGGCACTCCGTTCTCACGCAGGCCATCGAGGTAGGTCGTGGTCCCTTGGTCGGTGACCACCCGGACCTCCCAATTGCGGGGCGCCGCGATCCGGATGTCCCCAACGGTCACATCGACATCCACCTCGTCACCATCGGGCTGACCGTCCCAATCATCGAACTTGACGTCCACGACTCCAAGACTCAACGAGTAGCTCTCCTGGTCCGCTGTTGGCTGCCAGGTCACCTGGCCAGTCGTGATGTCTGCCCGCTGCACCTGCGATGAGGCTGACACCAGCACCAGCAAGGGCACCGCGAAGATGAGCAGCCAACGCGCCCGTCCCCGGAAGGCCCCGATCACCATCGTGACAGCGAGCGCCAGCAAGGACGACGCCATGATGGCCGTCGGGTTGTCGGTAATCAGCATCGTCACACCCGCGGCGGCAATCGCCGCACACAGCCCGATCAGGCCCAAGTAGGACCGCGGCCGCGGTGGCACAGGAGGCGCGGCGAGCACCGTCGTCGGCTGCCCGCCGCTGTACGCGTACCCCACCTCGGCAGGCTCAGCCTGCACAACCGGGGCCCGCCGGCTCATCGCGATCCACACCACGATCCCGGCTACCAAAGCGCCGATCAGCACGCCGCCGTTCGCATCGCCGAACAACAATCCGAGCCCGATCCCCGCAGCGATGAACGCGACGATCGCGCCCAGGATCCGCAGGCCCCAGGAGTCGCTGATCCGGGTGCCGGGTGGTGCCGTCTCATCGGGCACCAGCAGCCACAGCGCGAGATAGGCGAACAACCCGAAGCCGCCGAACAGCAACGAGACCCCGAAGGCGACTCGCAGGATCACCGGGTCGACGTTCCAGTATTGGCCCAGACCGCCGGCCACACCTCCGAAGATCCGGTCGGAGTTGCTGCGCCGGAATGGTCGCGGGGCAACTGGTGGCGGTGGACTCATCTGCATCGTTGTTTCACTCATGTCTCCACGGTGGCCGCCGGGACGGGTCCGGCACATCGGGTACGAGCCCTGATTCTGCCCTCAGGGTTTTCTCCTGATGTCCTCAGGACCTCCCCTGCGGGACAATCGGGGCATGACCACCCAGATCGCCGTGCCGCGCGCCTATCGCGAGAGCCACGGCCGGTGGATCGGTGGCGTCGCCAGTGGCATCGCCACCAACCTGGGCTGGCCCATCTGGACTGTCCGCGCGCTGTTCGTGATCCTCACCGTCTTCGGCGGGATCGGGGTGATCGCCTACGCGGCCTACTGGGCCGTGTTGCCTGCCCGCGAGGACGACGACTCCGACACCGTGCGCCTGCTCGCGTTCGCCGCCCTGGTGATCGGCGGCTTCCTACTGGTGCCGCTGACCACGTGGATGCAGGTGGGACTGCCGCTGGCCGTCATGGCGATCGGGGCGACGGTGGTGTGGATGCGGGTGCAGCCAGCGCGCAGACTGCGCCGGGACGGTCTGCAATGGACCGCTCTACTCCTGGGCCTGCTGCTGGTGGTGGTGGGCCTGGTCGCCCTGACGGCCACCGGCCTGGGGCTGCGATCGGTGCTGAACGTGGTGGCCGTCGCAGTGCTCCTGCTCGTGGGGATCGGGTTGATCACTATGCCGTGGATCGCCGGGATGTACCGCGAGCTGACCGCGGAACGCCAGGAGCGGGTGCGCTCGCAGACCCGCGCCGAACTCGCCACGCAGGTGCACGACTCGGTGCTGCAGACCCTGACCCTGATCCGCAAACACGCCGATGATCCCGATCGTGTCGTGCGGTTGGCCCGTTCTCAGGAGCGGGATCTGCGGGCTTGGCTCTACGAGCCGGTGGGCGATCCGCAGGAGTCTTTGAGTCCGGGACTCGCGCACATCGCGGCGAGAGTGGAGGCCGAATACCCGGTGACTGTGGAGGTGGTGTGCGTCGGAGACGGACCGTTGAACGACGGCGGGCGCGCGCTGGTGGCCGCCGCCGGCGAGGCCGTCCTCAACGCCGCCAAGCACGCCGGCGGGACGATCAGCGTGTATGCAGAAGCCGATCGCGAGGAACTGCGGGTGTACGTCCGTGACCGCGGCCCCGGTTTCGACCCGGACGCGGTGCCCGCTGATCGGCGAGGGATCGCGGAGTCCATGAAAGGACGGATGGAGCGCGCTGGTGGCCAGTGCTCGATCCGCACCGACAGCCGCGGTACCGAGATCACCTTGCGAGTGCCGGCATGATCCGGCTGGTGATCGTGGACGACCATGAGCTGGTGCGGGCCGGGATCCGCGGTGGCTTGCCCGGCGATTTCGAGGTGGTGGGGGAGGCCGCGGACGTGACCCAGGCTGTGGCGGTCATCCGGGTCACACATCCCGATGTGGTTCTGCTCGACGTGCACTTGCCGGGCGGTAACGCCCAAGAGGTGTTGCGGCAGTGCCACGGCGGATCCAAGTTCCTGGCCCTGTCCGTGTCGGACGCCTCGGAGGATGTGATCGGGGTGGTGCGCCTCGGTGCCCGCGGTTACGTCACGAAGGACATCACCGCGCAGGCGCTCGCGGATGCGATCCGGCAGGTCGACGCCGGCGACGCGGTGTTCAGTCCCCGCCTGGCCGGGTTCGTCCTCGATGCCTTCACCGGTGCGGCAGCGAAGACCGACGACGAACTCGATCGGCTGACCGCGCGCGAGCGCGACGTCATGCGCCTCATCGCACGCGGCTACACGTACCGCGAGGTGGCGGACGAACTGTTCGTCAGCGTCAAGACGGTGGAGACCCACATGTCGGCCGTACTGCGCAAACTGCAGTTGAGCAACCGCCGCGAACTGGCCCGCTGGGCGCGCGGCCGGGGGATCGAATAGCTAGAGCGTGTCTGACAAATCATGTTCTGCCGAGACGGCGCGAACAGCATTTGCCAGACACGACCTAGCCCACGCCCCGCAGAAAGTCGGGGTCGTCATCAGGCGGCAGGAAGCGGCGCGGCGGTCCATCGGCCGGGGCGCGACCCAACCACAGCCACAGGCCGGGCCCGATCACCGGCAGCAGGAGTACCACGACCGCCCAGACGAAGCGACTGCCGCCGCGCACGTCGGAGGCGGGCACGCTGAACAGGTCGATGAGAGCGAAGATGGTCAGGCCGAGAGCGGCGATGACCCCCAGCACCTTGACCATGGTCCTATGGTAGTCGCGATACGACCGAGCGGACAGTTGTCACCGCGATGCCGATCCAGTTCCAGACCCGCAGGTACCCTGGAACGGTGACTTCAGGACGTGCCTTGCTCGTGTATTCCGGATTGCGCCTCGTGCTCCTGCTGGCGGTGGGCGGCCTGCTGTACCTGACCGGTGCCCGGGGGCTGCTGCTGATCATCCTGGCGTTCCTGCTCAGTGGCGCACTGAGCCTGGTGTGGCTGGACAAACCGCGGGGGCAGGCCAGCGCCGGCTTCGGGCGGCTGATGGGCCGCATGAACGACAAGATCGACGCCGCCGCGACCAAGGAAGACGACGCGGACACCTCAGCCGATGACGAAACCGGCTCCGAGGCCGAGACCAGTGAGCAGAAGAGCTAACGAGGTCAGTTGCAGGACGGGGATCAGACCGCGACCGTAGGCGTGCTCCAGGACATCCTGCGCAGCGGCCACTGCAGGAGCCGCCCCCACCATGCCGAGCAACGCCCACCACGTGCTCGTCAGGGCGATCCACGTGACCAGCACGAAAGCTGCCATGAGTGTGAAGGCGAAGAAGGTGCGCGTCCGCTGATCCCCGAGCCGCACGGCCATCGTGTGTTTGCCGGCCTGCTCGTCCAGGGGCAGATCACGGAGATTGTTCACGACCAGGATCGCCACGGTCAGTAGGCCGATCGCCAGCGACACCAGGACGGACAAGGGCCACACGTCGCCGCCGGTCACCAAGGTCGTCCCACACACTGCCACCGGCCCGAAGAACACGAAGACGAAAAGCTCCCCGAACCCGCTGTAGCCGTACGGCCGCGATCCGCCGGTGTAGCCCCACGCGGCCACAATGGCGGCGGCACCGACCGGCAGCAGCACCCAGGCCCGGCTCAGGATCACCAGGACCAGCCCGATCACGGCCGCCACCCCGAGGCTCAGGATCGCGGCACGTTTGACGTTGCTGGGCGCGGTGAGTCCCTGGCCGACCAGGCGGACCGGACCCACCCGCACCTCGTCAGTGCCCCGGACCCCGTCGTGGTAGTCGTTGAAGTAGTTGACGCCGACCTGCAGCGCCAGCGATACCAGCAGCGCGAGTACGGCGTTGAGCAGGGCGGACGGGAGTGTGAGGTCGCTGCCGGTGAAGGCCGAGACGCCCGCGCCCGCCACCACGGGTGCGACCGCAGCCGGCAGGGTGCGGGGGCGGGCGCCCTCGACCCATTCAGCGACTGTCGCCACGTGCCCTCCTGAGCAGTGCCTGCCGGTCGGGTTTGCCGGTCGGCAGGCGGGGCAACTGGTGCTGCCCGTCTTCGACGAATACCTCCACACGGTAACCGTCGACGTCGTCGGGCACCGCGACCGCCACGGCCTCCAGCACCCCTGGTCGGCGCAGGGCGTCCACTTCGTACTCCCGCAGGTGGCGGTTGACGCCCTTGACGGTGACCATGTCGTCCAGCCGTCCCAGCACCTGCAGGCGACCGTTCTCCCAGCGGCCGAGATCACCTGTGGGCCAAGGATGCTCCAGCAGCGGGCCGGGGATGTACGACGCGGCCACATTCGGCCCGTCCAGCAGGATCTGTCCCTCCTGCAGGCTGACCCCTACCCCGGCGAACGGGATGCCGTCGTACACGCAGCCACCGAGGGTTTCCGTCGCGCCATAGGTGCTGACCACGCTGATGCCGAGGTCCTCGCAGCGCTGGCGCAGGGCCGGGCGCAGTGGTCCGCCGCCCACGAGCACGACGGCCATCGATTGCAACAGAGCTGGCGAGACCGTGAGCAGGCGGGCGAGCTGGGTGCTGACCAACGAGACGGCCGTGGCGCCTCCCGGGTACCACTCGGCGAATTTGGCCGCGTCGAAGCCGTTACCCAGACCCGGCCAGATCACCGGCGGCGCCGCGCTGCGGGCCAGCGCCATGAAGCCGCCCGCTGAGACCGGGGACAGGATGAGCAGCCATCGGTGACTGCCGATGACCGCCGTGCCGGCCTGCGCGGCCCAGTCGACGGCGGCGTAAGTGTGCCCGACGTTCTTGGCCGCGGCGCTACTCCCAGACGAGCGCAACACGACGTCAGCGTGTTCCGTGAGCGGAGCCCCTGGGGCAGCAAACGGTGTGCGACTGCGCAGCAGGCCCCACACCCGATGCGCCAACTCGGGCCATGGCTCATCGGGCAGGGGAAGCACGGAATCATTGTCGATCCACGGTCAACCCTGCGCACCTCTGACGTCTCGTTTCCGGGCGGCGACCGCCCGGACTTCCCCAACGCGCCTACGCTTGCGCCCATGGAGATCCGCCCCTTCCGGTTGCCTCTGAAGGTCCCTTTCCGGGGCCTGACGGAACGCCGGGGCGCGCTGGTGCGTGGAGCGCTCGGGTGGGGGGAGTTCGCCCCGTTCGACGACTACGGCCAGCAGGCGGACACCCGCTGGTTGGACTGCGCGAAAGAACAGGCGAACCACGGCTGGCCGCCCCCGGTTCGCACAGAAGTGGCCGTCAACGCGATCATCCCGGCCGTCGCACCCGAGCTCGCGGCCAACATGGCCGTCGCCAGCGGCTGTACCACGATCAAGATCAAGGTGGGCGACGCACAGGGCTTCGAGCGGGTCGCTGCGGTTCGTGCCGCTCTGCCCGAGGCGAACCTGCGCGTGGACGGCAACGGAATCTGGACCCTCGCCGAGGCCGTCGAGCACCTGTCCGCCCTGCGACCGCTGGACCTCGAGTACGCCGAGCAACCCGTCCGCAGCTACGACGACATGGCACGCCTGCGGGCCGCCGTCGATGTGCCCCTGGCCGCCGACGAACTGATCAGGATCGACCGTCGCTTCGACGACGTTCGCCACGTCGCCGACGTCGCGGTGCTGAAGGTGCCCACCTTGGGTGGCGTAGCATCCACGCTGCACGTGGCCGCCCGGATCGGGTTGCCCGTGGTGATCTCCAGTGCCCTCGACACATCGCTGGGCCTGGCGGCCGGGCTGGCCGCCGCTTGTGCGCTGCCCGAAGCGCCGCTGGCCTGTGGTCTGGGAACCGGGGCATTGTTCGCCGCCGACAGCACCGAGCCACTCCTGCCGGAGGACGGACGGATGACCCTGCGCACCTATCCGCAGCCGCGCGCCGATCTGCTGTCGGTCCGATCCGATGTCGCCTATTGGCGGGGTCGGCTGACCGCTGCAAATCGCGCAGGATAACCCTTGTTATCCAATCGTGTCCCGTGCCGGCGGCAGTCCTGTGTCGTAGATCACGTTTACCGATACTCGTGACTGGTAATGTTCCCCACGGGTCTGAACCGGGGGCAGTACCGCCCCGGGATTCGAAAGTGCGGTGGCCGTCCGGTCCCCGTAGAAGTGCAATACACAGAGGAGCGCCATGCGCAGAGGCATCAAAGGTCTCGCCCTGCTCGCAGCGCTACCGCTGGCCCTTTCGGCCTGTGGTGGCAGCAGCGACAGTGGGAGCGAGGCATCAGCGTCACCCGCTAACCCGTCGGACGTGTCCGGCACCGTGGTTTTCTGGGACACCAGTGACTCCACGAACGAGGCACCTGCCTTCAAAGAGCTGATCTCGAAGTTCGAGGGTGAATACCCGAACGTCAAGGTCGACTACCAGAACGTGCCCTTCTCCGAGGCGCAGAACAAGTTCAAGACCGCGGCGCAGGCGGACAACGCCCCCGACGTGTTGCGTGCTGAGGTG
>JAKOZM010000035.1 GCA_029779995.1 Actinomycetes bacterium | reverse complement strand
CTGGAACTGCGCACCCTTGATGCAGCGACCGCGCAGGCGCACTACGCGGAGCACGAGGGTAAGCCGTTCTTCGCCGAGCTCGTGGACTTCATCACCTCCGGACCGCTGGTCGCTGGAGTCATCGAGGGCCCGGATGCCATCGCGGCGTGGCGGCAGATGATGGGTGCCACCAAACCGTTGGAGGCCACCCCGGGGTCCATCCGCGCGGACCTGGCCGTGGAGATGGGCCGCAACATCGTGCACGGCTCCGACTCCCCGGACTCCGCTGCCCGCGAGATCGCACTGTTCTTTCCGAATCTCTGACGCCACGTCATGCGCGTCCTTAGCATGGGGCGCAAGGTCTGATCGAAAGGTTCTCGCATGGCAATGCTGGCCGATGCGCGGCCGCGACCGCGCCTGAGCCTCGGCAAGGACCTCGCGATCGACCTCGGCACCGCGAACACTCGCATCTTCGTGCGTGGTCACGGGGTGGTCCTCAATGAGCCGTCGGTGGTTGCTATGCGCGGCGACGATGTGGTCGCGGTCGGCAGTGAGGCCAAGCAGATGCGGGGTCGGGCGCCGGCCGACATCAAGGTCATTTCACCCATCCAGCACTCGGTGATCCACCAGTACGACGCCACCGAGCGCATGTTGCGCTATTTCGTGCAGAAGGCGCACGGGCGATCGTTGCTCACCCGGCCACGACTGGTCGTCAACGTCCCTGGTTCGCTGACCGGTGTGGAGCAGCGGGCAGTGCGCGATGCCGCCTATGCCGCCGGTGCCCGCCAGGTGTTCCTGATCCAGGCAGCGCTGGCGGCGGCCATCGGCGCCGACGTCCCCATCCACGAAACCAGGGGCCATTTCGTGGTCAGCATCGGCGCGGGCTGCACCGAGGTGGCGGTCATCGCCCTCGGGGGCGTGGTGTCCGCAACCACCACCCGCAGCGGCGGCGACGATCTCGACGCTGCGATCGTGGCCTACTTGGACGAGCACTTCGACATCCGGATCGGAGCGGTCACCGCCGAGGAGATCAAACTGGGTCTGGGCTGCGCGGTGCCCGTCGACGGGCTGCCGGCCATGACCGTGGCGGGCCAGGACACCCGCACCGGTCTGCCCAAACAGATCGAACTGTCGGCCTACCACGCGCGCAAGGCGTTGCAGGCTCCGTTGGACGAACTGCTCGCGGCCATCCGGCGGGTGCTTGACGCCACACCCCCGGAGATCGCCGGTGACCTCATGGCCAGTGGGCTGGTCGTGACCGGCGGTGCGGCGTTGCTGCGCGGTCTGCCCGAACGCCTCGAACATGAGATCGGGGTGCCGGTGCGCCTGGCCGCGAACGCGGACTTGAGCGTGGTCGACGGGGCAGGACGTTGCGCCGAGAACATCTCGAGTGTGCGCCGGCTGCTGCTCATCGAACCGGCCTTCTGAAGCCATGGCGCGCACCCGCACCGTGGTGGTTGTTCTCGTGGCAGCGTCGCTGGCGCTGATCCTGTGGGATCTGCGGGCCTCCGATCAGACGCTGCGGCAGGTCAGCGCCGACGTGGTGGCGCCCGTGCAGCGCACGGTGACCAGCGTGTTCGCCCCCTTCGGCGCCTGGGCGCGGCAAGTGGAGGAGTTCTCTGATCCGGCGGTGCGCAGCGACGAGGTGGCCCGGATCAGCGCACCGGCCGGCTGGGCCACGGCGACCGGACGCGTGGTCGCCGCGGACATCGCCGGCGATCGAGCAGTCGTGACCATTGATATCGGCCGGGACGAAGGTGTGCGGCGCAGCAACGCCGTGCTCGCACCGGGCGGGCTGGTTGGGCAGATCACGGCCGTCAGCGGCCAATCAGCGGTCGTCCTGTTGGTCACCGACCCGGGCAGTGAGGTCGGCGTGCGGGTGCTGCCCAGCAAGGAGATCGGGGTGGCATCGGGGCAGGGCATGGACGCCGATCTGCGGGTGGACTTCCTGAGCCCCGCGGCTGCGGCTTCGCCCGACGACGCGCTCGTGACGCTGGGCTCGACCGCAGCTGACGGCATCCCGCCTGACCTGCCGATCGGCACAGTCACCGCTCTCGACAGCGCCCCGGTGGCGTCGGGTCGGGTGATCGGCGCCCGCCCCGTGGCAGGGATGACCAGCCTGGAGACGCTGCTGGTCCTGACGGAGCGGCGATGAGCGCGCTGCCCGCTGCGGCGTCCGCCCACGCACCGCGCGCCGTGGCCGTCTGTGTGGTCGGGGTGGCGGTCGCCTTTCTCGTGCAGACCGCGCTGCTGCCCGCGGTCGGGCTTTCTGCCGCAGTGCCATTCGTGTACGCGACGGTCGTTCTGCTGGCAGTGGTCCTGGGGTCGTCGGCTGGGGCGCTGACCGGGTTCGCCGCCGGGCTGCTACTGGATCTGAGCAGTGTGGGCACGCTGGGAGTCGGTGCCTTGTCGGGCTGCCTGCTGGGCGCGGCGGCCGGGCGTCTGCACCCAGACCGTTGGTGGTTCTCAGGGGTGCCCACCGCATTCGCTTTGGTGATCGCTGCGGCGGGTGCGTTCACCGTGCTGAACGCGTGGCTGGGGCAGGTTCCGCTGGTGTTCGCGCAGGGTTGGCTGTGGCTGATTCTGGGTGGTGTTGCCAGCGTGACCCTGCTGCTCCCGACGCGGACCTGGCTGCGGGCGGTGGTCCGATGACGACCATGCAGACCCGCCCGGGGCCGACGGGCCGGCGCACAGCGCAGCGCCGCCTACGTCTGCTGAAGGTGCTGGTGGCGGTGATCGGGCTGACCATCGCCGCGCGCCTGGTCTGGCTGCAGACCGCTCAGGCCCCCCAGTACCAGGCGCGGGCCGCGGCCATCCAGACCGACATCGTCGAGGTGGCGCCCGCCCGCGGCGACATCGTGGACCGCAACGGCATCATCCTGGCGGGCAATCGCACGGCCTACGAGGTCGTGGCCGACACTGACGTCGATGAGCAGACACTGCAGCAGGTCGCTGAACTGACCGGATCCGAACTGACCGACGTGCAGGCCCGCATGGTCATCTGCGGTCAGCCCGGATCCCTGCCGGGGACCTGTTACGCAGGGCAACCCGGCCAGCCGCAGCCCGTCGTCGTTGATGTGGGGGTGCCAGAGGCGCTGGCGGTACGGGAGGCTGACCTGCCGGGCATCGACATCCGCACGGCGGCGGTGCGCGAGTACCCCTCCCAGGCCAATGCCGCCGGCTTACTCGGGTATGTGTCAGGTGGTGTCGGACAGTCCGGGTTGGAGGCCCAGTACGACCAGGCCCTGCGAGGTGTTCCTGGCCAGGCCCGCCGGGAACTGACGCGGCAGGGATCCTCGCGCAGTGTCATCACCCAGGCGCCAGTAGCGGGGGAGACGCTACGCACCAGCATCGATGCCCAGACGCAGACGGTGGCCGAGCAGGCTTTGCAAGAGGCTGTGGAGACCGCCCGCGATGAGGGGTACAAAGCAACGGGCGGTTCGGTGGTGGTGCTCGAGGCGGACTCCGGTGCAGTGGTCGCTATGGCGTCCTATCCGAGCTACGACCCCAACATCTGGGCACACGGCGTCACCGATGATCAGTACGCCCAACTGACCGACGAGACGTCGGGGCGCCCGCTGGTCTTCCGTCCCATCCAAGCGTTGGCACCACCGGCTTCGACGTTCAAATCGATGACGACGGTCGCCGCGGTCAACGCTGGTTTCGACACCGGGCGGACCTACGAGTGCCCGGCCTCGGTCGTGGTCGGCGGTCAGGTCTTCCGCAACTACGAGAGCCGGGCGTACGGCCCTGTGTCCCTCGCGCAGGCCCTGTCGGTGTCCTGCGACACGGTGTTCTACCGGCTGGGCTACCAGATGTGGCGAAAGGACGGAGGGCTGGCCGGTGAGGGTGCGGCCGAGCAGGTCGTGCGCACGGCCCGCAGCTTCGGCCTCGGCGCCCGGACCGGGGTGGACCTGCCCGGTGAGGTCGCCGGTTCCATTCCGGACCGCACCCAGGTACAGACCGAGTATGACCAGCGCAGTGCCGACTACTGCCTGCGCGCCAAGCAGGGATACCCCGAGGAGAGCAACCCGGCGCGGGCCAAAATGCTGAAGGCCTACGCCCGCGATTACTGCAAGTCCGGGTTCGAATACAAGGCTGGCGACGCCATGAACACCGCGATCGGACAGGGGCGCACCCTGGTCACACCCCTGCAGGTCGCAGGCGCCTACGCGGCCATCGCCAACGGCGGGACCCTGGTCACTCCGCATATCGGTAGCCTCCAGGAGGCGCCCTCCCGTGGCTCGGTGGACGCCACCCCCGCGGCATTGACCTACGTGCGTGAAGCACTGGCGGACACGACGGTCACCGGTACTGCCAGTGGTGCGTTCGCTGGGTTCCCGTTGACCGAATACCCTGTGGCCGCCAAGACCGGCACCGCCGAGGTCGCTGGTAAGCAGAGTACGTCGTGGTTCGCCAGTTTCGCCCCCGCCGATGATCCCAAGTACGTGGTGGTCGTGAACGTCGACCAGGGCGGTCTGGGGGCGGCGACCTCGGGGCCGGTGGCTCGCGCAGTGTACGAGCAGTTGTTCGGCATCACGCCATGACTGTGCTCACCTCGCCGCCGCGGGTGGTCACGACGCGCCGCTTCGACGTCTGGATCCTGATCGCAGCGGCCAGTCTGAGCCTGATCGGCGTGGCGATGGTCTACTCGACGACGTGGGGCCGCCTCGTCGCCGACGGTGACCCGCCTGGTTACTTCGCGATCCGGCAGGGGCTGTTCCTCGTACTGGGTGTGATGGCGGCCTGGGTGGTGTACCGCTTGGACCGGCCGCGGCTCATGGCGCTCGCGATCGGCGGCTACGCGCTGAGCCTGCTGGGGCTGCTGGCCGTGCTCACCCCGCTCGGGACGACAATCAACGGCACCCGGGCGTGGCTGACGCTGCCGGGCGGGTTCACGCTGCAGCCCGCCGAGTTTGCAAAGGTCTTCGTGGTGCTGCTGGCGGCGCTGTGGCTGTCCGATCGGGCGGGTGTCCACGGGGGCGACGACCCGCCAGAACCCAGGGCTGTTCTGGCGGTGTTGGCCGCCACGGGGGCGGTGGTGGGCCTGCTGATGCTGCAACCCGACCTGGGGTCGGCGCTGGTCACGCTGGCCGCCGTGCTCGGTGTGCTGTTCGTTGCTGGCGTGCGGCGGCGGTTCCTGGTTCTGCTGCTGGCTTCGGGTGTGGTGGTCGCTGTCCTGGCGTATGTGGTGGGGGCGTTGGATGCCTACCAGGTGGCGCGCTTCACTGCCTTCCTGGATCC
>JAKOZM010000001.1 GCA_029779995.1 Actinomycetes bacterium | reverse complement strand
CCCCCCGAGCGCCGGCTGCGCCGCGCTATCGCCTTCGGCGCTAGGGAGATAGCACGCTAGCGTGCTCGCGCTAGCGTGCGGGGACCATCTCAGACAGACGGGCCTTCGGCCCTGAGGGCTTCGCCCTCCAGGCGAGTGCGGATGGCCTCTTCGCACCACTGCCGCAACGGCACGCCGGCGGCCACCGATGCGGCCTCTACGGCCGCGTAGAGCGAGGCGGGGACTCGGACGTTGAGCTGGCGCTGACGGGGCTTGGAGAGCTCCTTCCAGGGCCACTGAGCGACCCGGGGCGCATCCTCGGAGTCCTTCACCTTGGAGGCCTCACGCACGATGTGGTTGGCCCAGACGATGCCCGCCTCGGCCGGCGCGCGGCCGGCCTCGGTGATCGCCTCCTCGACCTCGGCCACGGTGATGCCGTCGGGTACGTCGAGGACCCGGGCGTGGGTCACCAGGCGGTTCTTCCGGCCTACTCGGATGGTCTGCACAACGGCGTATTCCTTCATGGCTACATGCTATCACGCTAGCACTAACGCGGCCTCCCTTTCCGTCCCGCGAGTTGGGAGGTAGGGAGGCCGCTCGGGCAGTAGGGCCGATGGTTACTGGTTGAGGACTTGGACCTCTCCGATGGTGATCGGGGCGGTCTGGTTCAGGTCCATCGTGATGGTGCCGGTCTCACCGATACCGGCCCAGGTGATGACCCAGTGCGAGGTGGCTCGGACGGTGTAGTGCCCGGGCCGGGTGTAGGTGTGTCCGCACGTCGGAGAGTTGGTCTTGCCGTAGCGGTCCTCGTATGGGGTGCCAGGGCCGTTGCAGACGACCGGGGCGCTGTCGCCCATGTCCCAGGTCACCTTGGACACCTTGGCCGTTGCTGTGACCGTCCAGCCGGCCGCTGAGGCGCTGCGCGTGATCGGTCCCCAGGTGTTCTCGGTGGGTTGGTCAACCCACATCCAGTTGGGCATGCCGACGATGCCGACTGAGCCCGGGCGGGACTCGGGCACGATCCCGATGTTGATCGCGCGGAGGTTCATCGTGGCGATGGCCTGCCGGGCCAAGGTCTCCGGGTTCGGTGGCGCGGGCGGAGCGGTCAGCGCCCAGTATCGGATCGTGTAGCCAGCCAAGAAGAGGCCAGGGCCGATCTTCGGGGGCACTACGCAGTCATAGATCGCACCGTCCGTGTGGCCCTCCCACACCGGGTAGTCCTTGGGTGGCTGAGGGTTCGACTGCCCGCCGGGGTGGCACTGGACGCCGTTGATGGTGATCCACACGACGGGTTCACCACCGCCTCCACCTCCGCCGCCGCCTCCACCACCGCCGCCTCCTCCTCCGCCCCCGCCACCACCGGACCAGATGATGCAGGTCCCGAGCGAGTTCCAGGAGAGGCAGACCGGGGGGTCGGCTTGTGCAGCTGGTGCGCCGGCGAGCAGGGTGACGACGAGCGCGAGAAGCAGGGCAGCCGCCGCTCGGGCGCGGGTCAACATGACCCGTCCTTCACCTCGGTCATCAGACCCACACGCCACTGTGCGGGGTCGGGGTACTTGTAGTTGAGAACCGACACCTTGACCGGGACGTGCGGCTTGCGGGAGGGCGGCACGATGGACTTGCCGTCCTTATCCACGATGTTGAACTTGCTCACGTCCATGCAGACCGCGAAAACCACCTCCGGAACCGTTGGGGGGCTCTCCTTTACCTTGTTGGTGAGATCGACCTTCGTCGTCTTGATCGAGACGATGGTGACCTCACCGGAAACCTTGGAGCCCACTTCCTGAGCAGCCCGCAGCGCTTGCAGGCTGGTGTTCCTCTCGTCACCGATCGCCACGTTGTCAAAGCAGGTCGGCAGGGTCTTGAGCGGGTCGCTCAGGCATCGGGTCTGCGCCCGCAGGTACTCCCGGTAGACGGCCTCGGCGTTGCCGGCCGCGACCTCCTCAGGGCTCTTGGTGGTCGGGGTGGGAATCGGGGTCGAGCTGGACGTCGAGGGGGCCGGTGTGGTGGTCGTTGCCGGCGCGGTGCTGTTCGAGGTGGAGCAGGCGGTCAAGGCCAGCGCCACGGCCACCGCGGCGGACCCCTTCAGCCAGGTGGACGTTCTCATGGTCTTGCCTTCCTGTTCGATAGCGTCCTAGGTGCTATCACTCATGTCAGTCAGTGTAGGTGATGGAGAAAATGCGCGCATCCCCTAACCAAGAGTGGTCACGGCGCAACGCGACGAGCACACCGTCAGTATCTCCGGCTTGTAAAGCGGCTAACTGTTCGTCGGTCATGTCCTTGATAGTCAGCGACCCGACCCACCCCTGATCGCTCTTGTGGCGGTATCGGTCGGCCCGCTGCGCGGACAGACTCACCGTGAAGCCTGCCACCGCTCGGCCAGCGTTGATGGTGCGTCGTACCTCCTGCGCGGCCAGCCGGGGCGAGCTAGTCATGATCCGGGACCCTCCCCCGGAGGTCCCTTGACGGACCGGACGGCGGACCCGGCGAGGGGTGCGCGGTGTGGGTGGGGGCGGGGTGACGCTCTTGCCGGTCGCACCGGCACGGGCGGCGGCCCGGTAGCGGGCACCGGATCGCTTTCCCCGCACGATCAGCCCGACCATGCTCGGGGACACGCCCAGCGCCTCGGCTGCCTTGCGCTGGGAACCGACTCGGCCGACGAACCGGGCCATCCAGTCCGCGTCGCTCAGGCGGGCCATCACGACTCCCGAAGGGCCAGCAGGTCCTCAACCGACGTCGGAGTCGGTACCGGGCCAGGAAGGGCAGTCTGCCGGCGAAATGCGCCGACCGTGCCGGGGTCGGCCCAGCCGGGATCGCTCACGCTGTAGAGCGCGTCGGTGCGCAGGGCCACCAGGTCGGAGTAGGGCAAGTGCAGCGCGCCAGCGTTGGGCTGCCGGCCAGAGGTGCCGGTGTCGAGCAGGCGGCACCGTTGCTCGGCCCACACCTGAGAGACCCACTCGGGGTGGACCATCTCTCGCCACGAGGCCTCGGTCTCGCTCGTCCAGACGAGCATGTCCCCGGCAAGGTAGGCCTCAGCGTCGGCCGGGACCTGCCCGGCCTGATCGCGGTGCACCGAGTGCGTGACGCGCTGCCGGCGACCCCACATCGCGCCGATGCCGGCGAGCAGGGTCGTGCGGGTGAAGTCGCGGGCCAGGTCGATCACCGCGGCGGGGGCATCCTGCGCGGGGAGCCACTTCTCCCGCAGGTCCACCAGTTTGTCCGCCCAGGTGCGCAGGGGGGCCGACTTGGCCGGGTCCACCGTGTAGAGCAGGCGGCGGTGGATCGTCATGTCCGCGATGCGCCAGCCCCACTTGTCGGCCAAGCGCAGCTCACGGGCATCGGCCCAGGTCCGCCAGGTCGTGCCCGGCATCGAGGGGAACCCTTCGCCGTGGACCGGGAGCAGGCCGACGTGGTTCCAGTCGGACGGGATGGTGAAGGTGACCTCGTAGCGGCCCGGGTGGTAGCCGGCGAACTCGGCCACCTCGTCCAAGCGGGCCGGGCCGGAACCGATGATGCTCCGGCACAGCGCGGCATACGACCAACGCATGTCGTAGCCGTACAGGCCGGGCAGCTGGGCCTCAGGCCGGGCCAGCAGCTCGTTGCGGCCCTGGCCGGTGCTGTGGTGGATCAGTTCCAAGTGCTCGGGGTCCAGGACGGGGTACTCGTGCCCGGAGGGCAGGGACCGCAGCAGCAGCTCACGGCCAGTGCTCGCCGGGCTGCCCAGCACGACGGGCAGCAGCGCAGGGTCCTCGTCGACGCGCTCCCCCGGCTTGGCCCGGACCGTGCCGAACTCAGCGACCAGGCCGGCCCGGAACAGCTCGAAGGCCTGCGCGGCCTGCTCGGGGCGGGCCGACCCGCCAGAGCGAGACCAGGACGCCAGGCGGTGAACGTCCACCCCCGACCCGTCCTGGCGGGTGAACCGGGCAGCCACCGCGTCCGGGTCGAGGAAGTGGGAGCCGGCCGACCAACCCTCGGGGACCTCAGCAGTGGCCCAGGCCACCAGACCGGGGCCGGACCCGCCGGGCATCGCACCGACCAGGACGACCCGCTGCGCGGACGCCGGCAGCGCCGGCAGCAGCTGCGCGATCGGCGATCGCGCGGGCACCGTGAAGGGTGACCCGTCAGCGGTCACCCCTCGCCCGGAGGACCAGGTCAGGTAGACCGTCGCCTTGGGTGTCCACGGCCGGCGAAGCCGGCGCGTAATGACCGCCTCGGCGCTCGGCTGCGCCGGCGCGGACGTGACCGGGGAAGTCGGGGCGGGATCAGGTGAGCCTGCCGGGTTCGGGTCACTCTCGGGGGAAGCCTTCGGACCAGGCGCGGCCGGGCCATCCCCGCCGCCATCGCGGCGCAGGGCGATGCCGGCCCAGCGGATCGTTCCCCGCTTGACCTTGCGGAAGCCCTGCTCGCCCAGCATCGTCCCGAACGCGGTCTGAGAGGCCACGGGAAGGTTGCCGCTCTGGCACCAGGCCGCGTAGCCGTCGTACAGGGCCGATGCACCCTCACTCTCGGCCGAGCCGACCACGCACCGCTGCGCGATGAACCGCGCCATCACCTCAGGCCGAGCGGCGAAAGTAGGGGATGCCGGTGCGTTGTGAGTGGTGCCCGGGTCCAACTGCCCGCTCTCGGTGGACAAGTCCCCCGGCGCGCGCAAGGCAACCCCATCCCAGCGGACCGTGCCGTACTTGACCTTGCGGTAGCCGCGTTCCCGCAGCCGGATGCCGAACGCGGTCTGCGAGGCCGGCATGTGCCCGTTGGTCTGGCACCAGTTGGTGTAGTCGGCGTACAGATCGGCCGCGCTGGTCCAGACTCCTTCCCGGACCACGCACCGCTCCTCGAGGTACGCGCCCAGGATGTCTTGCTCGGCCCGGTAGTCCTTGCCCGCCGCGACGACCTGCCCCGGGCGGACCAAGCCGTGCTCCTGCCAGTCCAAGCAGCCCTGCACAGCCCACGCGAAGATTCCGGGCAGCTCCTCCCGGAGCTTGGCGGCAAGGTGCAGGTCCCGCTCTTCCTCGGGGATGAACTCCCCGAACGGGATCGTGACCAGACGCCGCCAGATTCCGTCGTCGGTCCCCGTGACGCGAGGGAGGTGGTTGGTGACCAGCCACAGCTTCGCGACGGGCTTGAAGTCGAAGAACTCCCGGTGCAGGTAGCGGGCGCTGATCGTGTCGCCACCCGTGAGCTCCTTGACCCGTGACTCGGCCAACCGTCGGCCCTCGTCAGTCTCGACCACGGCCGCGAACCGGACACCACGCATGCGGGCAACGTCGTTCGAGGTCTCGGCCTGCTTCTGCATGAGCAGCTCGGCCGGCGCCTTCTGCGCGTACCCGGCCAGCAGCGCCATGACGGTCTCGATGAACACGCTCTTGCCGTTGGCACCGCGACCGACCGCCACGAACATGCACTGCTCGGAGGTCAAGCCAGTCAGGGAGTACCCCACCGCCCGTTGCAGGAAGCCCCGCACCTCGGGGTCAGGCTGGATCCGCTGCAAGAACTCCAGCCAGCGCGGGCACTGCGCGTCCGGGTCATAGGCCACGCTCACCGTGCGGGTGATCAGCTCGGCGGGGTCCGCCTCGCGGACCTGGCCCGTGCTCAGGTCCAAGGTGCCCTCACTGGTCCCGACCAGCAGCGGGTCCGGGTCCAGGTCATCGGGCATGCACTGCACCAGCTCGGCCCGCGAGGCCAACTTCATGCACGAGTCGATCCGGACCGCCGACTCACTCGTGAGCGCCCACTTCGCCAGCTCGGCCCGCGCCGAACCGCCGGCCTCCGCAGCCTCGGCGTACATCGCGGACAGCATCCGGTCCACCCGGGACTGGAGCAGCACCTTGCCCGGGTCGCCCTGCCAGCACGAGCCATCCCACACGTGCCACCCGATGCCGGGCACCATCCGCAGGTGCTCACCGTGCAGCTGCACCAGCCGCACCGCGTTGCCGTGGTCCGACAGGTGCGGGCGACGATCCAGCCGCACCACGTTGGACGCGCCGGAGGCGCTGTGGGTCTTCTCCCGTGTGCGCTCACTTGGTACGCTCATGGGGACCTCCTAGCAAGATAGGTCGGGCAAAGGATCGGTCGTTTGCTTGCTCGCGGACACTGATTTCCACCGCCGGTCGAGGGCCAACTCGACCGGTAGCAGCTTCTGAGGGGCCGGGCACCTGTCCGGCCCCTCAAGCACTTTTCGGGAGGGTTTCCTCCCACGGCAGGGCCATCCCGATTTCCCGGGCGATGGTCTCTGTCAGGAAGCGACTGAAGGTCATGCCTCGTCGTGCTGCCTCGGCTTGGGCAGCCTTCTTGACCTTCGGGGGCATCTTGAGGTGGACCTGAATGGTCCCGGTGCCGTAGGGCACTGCCAGGGGAACTTCTCTCGCCATAGGTGATGGTGTATCCCGGTCGGAGCCCCAAAGCAAACACCCAGCCCTTTTTGGGCGCGTCGGCCGAAGACGTGTTGAGACGGTCGATTCT
>JAKOZM010000560.1 GCA_029779995.1 Actinomycetes bacterium | reverse complement strand
TCCCGAGAAGAGGAGCTGCTGGTCGTAGGGGCGGGTGGTCTCGCCGGGTTAGGTCTGTGCGACGGTGGTGCGGAGCCGGTTGACGCCGGTCAGGACCCTCACGGCTTCGGGTGCATGTTCGGCGAGGTGGAGGACCTTGTGCCGGGCGCGGCGCACGAGGGTCGCGGGGATCTCGAACAACCGCGCGCGGAGCCGTTTGGGTTCCCATTTCCTCGCGTCGTGCCTGGTGAAGGCGATGGTTTGCATCCAGGCGACGAGCTCGGAGGCGAGTTGGATGATCTGGCACCAGATCTGGTTCTGCGCGAAGGACTGCAGCGGGAACTTCTCAAGGCCCATGTCTTTGGCGTTACGGATCCGGTCTTCGCAGCGCGCCCGGCGACGGTGCCGCAGCTCCAAGACGGGAAGCTGGCCGCGCGGGGAGTTGGTGGCGAACGCGGTGATGCGCATCCCCTCGTGATCAGTGATCCGCAGCTGCGCCCCAGGATGAGGACGTTCCTTCCGCACGATCACCCGCATCCCGGGCGGCCAACCCTGAAGATCCAGCAGCCCGGTCAGCTCCGCCACCCATGTCCCCTCGCGGATCCCCTCGTCCTCGCTGTCGTAGGCGGGGGTCCACGCCTTTGCCTCGTCGAGGCGTTTCAGCAGGTCAGGGGTGCTTGCGGGGAGGGTGAACCCGACCGAGTAGGCCAGACGCTGCCGCTGGAGCCAGGCCAGGAAGTCCTTGGTGCCGCCGGCCCCGTCGGTGCGGATCAAGATCTTCTTCGACCCCCGACCACCCCGGGCCAGCAGGCCCGCAGGCAGCTGCGCGAGAGCCTGCCGGGTGACGGTGATGTGATCAGCGGCGGTGTTGGAGCCGGCGTTGCCGGGGCGCAGCTGGATCGCCAGTGGTTCCCCGGTCCCGTCGCTGCCGTGGTCAAGGAACGCACACAACGGGTGATATCCGAAGCCGCGTTTGAACGTCGGTGCGGCCTGCTCCTTCTCACTGTGGGCGGTGATCAGGGTGGCGTCGAGGTCGATGACCAGCGGGCTCTTCACGCTCGCCCCCACAGTCGGGGAATGCGCTCCGACGAGGGTCCAGGCTCTTTCACGCGCGGTGCGGCGGGCTTTCGAGATCGCCTCGATCACGGTGGGCGCGTCCTGGGCGAGGGTGGTGAGCGTGCGGGAGATCGTCGGGGTCGAGGCGACATCACCGAACAGGCCCGGCTCGCAACGCAGCAGATCAGTATCCGAAGCATGCTCCCCGCCGATTGCGAGAGTGAGTGCGAGGTCCAGCAGGACCTTCGCCGCGTGGTGCTCGGCCAGCGGTTTCGTCCACGGATCCAGAGCTTCCCGCAGCGAAGCAGCGAGGCCGGTGGCGTGGATCGTGTCGGTCAGCAGCACCGCACCAGCATGCGAGAGGGCCGGGACCTCAGCGATGTCCACGCGCGGACGGGGGTAGAAGAACAAGGTAGGGTGGGACACCTGAAAGGTGCTCCTTCCGGCGGATGGCTACGAGCTTCAACACCCCGTATCATCCCAGGCCAGGAGCACCTTTCTCTATGCCTCCCACCCATCGAGACCACACCGCTATGAAAACTCGAGGCTAGCGGCGGGGTTCACGGAGTACTTCGGCGACGACGACTGGCTAGTGGACTGGGCTGACGCCATCGAAGACGAAGGCGGCGGCTTCGCAGTCACCGTTCATGCCAGCTACGACCCAAACGACAAGAAGCGTCGAGTCGCCGCCGCGTACTGGTCGGAGAAGTTGGACAGCTGGCCGAAGCCGGGCCAGAGCCGGTAGAGGCGAAGCACTCGGATAGAGCCAGAGGGCCCGTGAGTGTTGGCATGAAGTCCCAAACGTACAGGGCGCCCTGATCGACCCACGACAGAGCGTTTGTGGCGCACCGGCGCGGCAGGCTATCGAGGCTCCGGCATCTCAACCAAACAGCTTCCCTTGGTCCACGAACTCGATGCCTCGTTGAGCGGAGATATACGGGGCGAGGGCGGTTGGCAGGTTGGGTCGATGGCCGGCCATGAGTTCTCGCACGGCGATGTGCTGCAAGGTCGGGAAGTCCTGACCGTTCGCAGGATGGGTCCAGAAGCCGGACGTGTCGATGACCTCTTGGGCGCCTCGTGTGAGCGTGTCGTTGAGGGTGATCAGCACGCCGAGCTGCGCGTCGCGGGCATTGTGGACGGTCCCAACGAGATCGCGCACGTGGGTCGGGGGCACCGTCTTGCCGCCCTTCACTGAGACAAGGACCTTGCCAACGGTGGTGCTGTCGATGATGAACCGGCGAACGCCGTCGATGCCCTTGTCTCCGACCTGCCTCTCGTTCGGCTGGGCGTGGAGCATCGAGACCGCCCAGCGCTCGAAGTCGAACGGCGACTTCTCGAACAGGCGCTGCGCCGACTGCATGTCGTACGGGATTCCATCCACCACTACCTGGTCCATGACGGACTGGCCGAAAGTGGCCTGCAACCGCTTGATGATGAGGTCAATCGAGATGTACGTGATGTCGATGCCTACCCACGACCGACCGAGCTTCTGCGCCGCGTCTACCGTCGTCCCGCACCCGCAGAACGGGTCCAGGACCACCGCACCCGGATTGGTAGTGAGCTTGATGATCCGTTCCAGCAGCGCCAAGGGCTTCTGGGTTGGGTAGCCGAGCCGTTCAGCAGCTGAACACCGGCAACGACGCCGAACGCCCCCGCCCACCAGCCCGATGAAACATCGAGGCTAGAGCCAACGCTGACGGCGGAAGACGGCGTACAGGCCCGCGGAGATGATGACCATTGCCAGAATCGATAGCGGGTAGCCAAAATCCCAGGTAAGTTCCGGAATTGACGCAAAATTCATCCCGTATATCGCTCCGACAAGGCTCGGAGTGAATAGGATGGCGGCCCACCCTGAAACGCGCTTCATGTCCTCGTTCTGTTTCTGGGCCACTAGGGCCAAGTAAACCGTAACGAGCTGTGTCAGCCGTGCGTGGATGCCGGACACTCTGGACAGAAGGTCATCTGCGTCCTCGGCGAAGGCCGCAGCATCGGCTGACCAGTCTGAGTTCTTCGACGCCCCTGGCGCGGGGATTCGATCGATGAACCGGCACAGGGAAGCAAGAGAGGAGCGGACCTTGCTGGCATCGGAGCCGAGCCGATAAACGCTCTCGATGTCCTTCTCGAATTCCCCGAAAATACTCGACTCGCAGTCCGCAGTGCCGTCCTCCAGGGAAAGTGCGGCAGAGTCATAGGAATCGATCGCGGCCTCGACGATGAGCGTTAGCGTCAGTTCCGCCTCATCTGCGGCAAAGTATCGCCCTGAGTTGTCTTCCGCCGGATGCCAGGCGGTCCCGATTCCGTCGACATCTTCAAAGACCACCAGCCAGTCGTCATGAAAGACAATGTGTAGTGATTCTATTCGTAGATCTTCTTGCCCTGCTTTTGCGATCCGGTTTATTCGCAGAAGGAAGGAGGGGCCGAATACATCCAGGCGAGGGCGACCGGCTCCTTCACGCAGGATTTCTCGCATGTTCTCCGGGAACTCGAATTCAGTTCCAAGTTGGTCAACCGTGTGCTCGCGCCCACATTGGCAGTCGACGACCTCGCCTCGATCCGTGATCAATGATCGGAGATCCGCAATCGGCTGCTGTTGCTTTGGTCGGACCTGCGGTCGCATCGCGTGTGCGGTGCCACCGGAGCATCCAAGGTGTTCAGTCATCCGGCGAGTGTAGTGGCGCAGAGGGGAGATGCGAGAGCCAGAGCCGCTCACGATGCCGGCCAGGACGCTGTAGCGCGCTGGGTCTCCTTCCCGAGTCTCACGAAGGAGAACTGGAGTATGCCCACGAAGTTCTGCTCGGAGCTGCGTGATCGTGCGGTCCGCATGGTCTACGACCGCCACGCCCTTGAAAGTGGCCCAGGAGCGCAGTCGACCCGCGCCGTCGCGCCCGAGCTCGGCGTCGGTGAGGAGCCCTTGCGGAGCTGGTGCAACCGCTACGGCCCCGCCGAGAGATCGTCCCGTCCGCAGGAATCGCTCGAGGAGGAGAATCGCCGGCTGAGGAGCGAAGTGACCGACATGCGCCGTGCGAACGAGATCTTGAAGAAGGCATCGGCATTTTATCCGCGCAGCCCGATCGCCCCACGACGAAATGATCCGGTTCATCGATATGCACCGTGAACAATTCGGTTTCGAGGCTGTCTGCCGCGTGGTCGGCACGACAGAATGTGGGTTTCTCACCTCCCGCGGCTGCCGAGCCGCGAAGCAGCGCCCAGCCTCTGCCCGCGGCATCTGGGCCGCAAAGTTCACCTGCGTTCGCATCCCGAAAGGGCTCTGCGACGCCGCGCTCTTCACGGACGTCCGCACGCGGCGGATCGTCGGCTGGGCCGTCGCGGCCCGCCTGCCCACCGAGGCATTGCCGTTGCAGGCCCTCGAGCACGCTCTACTGTGCACCTGCGCCGAAGCCTCTAGCCTCGATGTTTCATCGGGTTGGTGAGCGGGGGCGTTCGGCGTCGTTGCCGGTGTTCAGCTGCTGATTCTGGCATGTGGGTGTGACAGATCGTCGCAGTGTCCGTTGCGGGCGGTCGGGTTCCACTCCCGAGAGGAGGATTCTGCTGGTCGGTGGGGCGGGTGGAGCCGCCTGGTCAGGTCTGTGCGACGGCGGTGCGGAGCCGGTTCATGCCGGTTAGGACGGTTCGGGCTTCGGGGGCGTGTTCGGCGAGATGGAGGACCTTGTGCCGGCAGCGGCGCACGAGAGTCGCGGGGATCTCGAACAAGCGTGCGCGGAGCCGTTTGGGTTCCCACTTCCTCGCGTCATGGCCGGTCAGAGCTATGGTCTGCATCCAGGCGACGAGCTCGGAGGCGAGCTGGATGATCTGGCACCAGATCTGGTTCTGCGCGAAGCCCTGCAGCGGGAACTTCATCAAGCCCAGGTCCTTGGCGTTGCGGATCCGGTCTTCGCATCGTGCGCGGCGGCGGTGACGCAGCTCGAGGACGGGTAGCTGGCCGCGCGGGGTGTTGGTGGCGAACGCGGTGATGCGCATTCCTTCGTGATCGGTGATCCGTAGTTGCGCTCCGGGGTGGGGGCGTTCCTTCCGCACGATCACCCGCATCCCGGCAGGCCACCCGGACAGGTCCAGCAGTCCGGTCAGCTCCGCCACCCACGCCCCCTCGCGGATCCCGTCGGTATCGGTGTCATAGGCCGGAGTCCACGCCTGCGCCTCATCGATATGTTCCAGCAGGTCAGGAGTGTGCGCGGGGAGAGTGAACCCGACGGAGTAGGCCAGCCGCCGCCTGGTCAGCCACTTGACGAAGTCCTTGGTGCCGCCGGCTCCGTCGGTGCGGATCAGAATCTTCTTCGACCCCCGCCTGCTCCGGGCCAGCAGGGCTGGTGGGAGCTGCGCGAGCGCGGCCTTGGTGACGGTGATGTGATCAGCCGCGGTGTTCGAGCCGGCGTTGCCGGGGCGGAGATGGATCGCCAGCGGTTCCCCAGTCCCTTCGCTGCCGTGGTCGAGGAACGCGCACAGCGGGTGATAGCCGAAGCCGCGTTTGAACGTCGGTGCGGCCTGCTCCTTCTCGCTGTGGACGTTGATCAGGGTGGCGTCGAGGTCGATGACCAGCGGGCTCTTCGCACTGGCCCCCGCGGCGGGGGAGTGCTCCCCGGCCAAGGCCCAGGCCCGTTCCCGCGCGGCGCGACGGGCATTCGAGATCGCCTCGATCACGGCGGGCGCGTCCTCAGCCAGCGTGGTGAGCATGCGGGAGATCGTGGGGGCCGAGGCGACGTCACCGAACAGGTCCGGTTCGCACCGCAGCAGATCAGCATCCGAAGCGTGCTCGCCGCCGATCGCGAGAGTGAGTGCGAGATCCAGCAGGACCTTCGAGCTGTGATGCTCTGCCAGCGGTTTCGTCCACGAATCCAGCGCCTCACGCAGCGAAGCAGCGAGGCCAGTGGCGTGAATCGTGTCGGTCAGCAGCACAGCGCCCGCATGCGCGAGGGCCGGAACCTCGGCGACGTCCACCCGCGGACGGGGGTAGAAGAACAAGGTAGGGTGGGACACCTGAAAGGTGCTCCTTCCAGCGGATGGCTACGGGTCTCAACACCTCGTATCATCCCAGGCCAGGAGCACCTTTCGCCATTCATTCCGCCGGTCGAGACCACACCCCCGTGAAATCTCGAGG
>JAKOZM010000541.1 GCA_029779995.1 Actinomycetes bacterium | reverse complement strand
CTGGAATAGAGAGTAAGGGCCGTTTCGTTGGGGTAAATGTGAAGTTAAAGGTGGCGTCATCGGATGCCGTGGGAACACGGTTCGCGTACAGTCGACCCATCGAAAGGAGGTCAGAGATGGTAGTCCTTCGGCAAGTCGTCGGTGAAGAATTGCGCCGTCGGCGTATGGATCAAGGCCGCACCCTGCGTGACGTCTCGACCTCCGCTCGTGTCTCGCTCGGGTATCTTTCCGAGGTGGAGCGGGGTCAGAAGGAAGCCTCCAGCGAGCTACTGGCCGCCATCTGCGGCGCCCTCGAGGTCCCCCTGTCAGAGGTTATGCGCTCGGTCAGCGACAACGTCGCCCGCGCTGGCAACTGATTGCGGTCAGCGCAGTCCCGATGGAGTGAGATGCAGACCAGCATCGGTGAAGACCGATGAGAACGGTGAGGAGAACACATCCTCACCGTTGATCTTTCGCAGTGACACCTTCCGGCGCCGAGCCTGCAAACCCGACACGAAGACCGCCGCCGCCCCCTGATCCTCTGACCAGGCCAGCAGCGACCGGCCCGCGCTGTCGAGGTAGAACAGCGGCCCCTGACTTCCCAACAGGACCAGCGACCCGGCCTTGCGCTGTGGCCGCCCGCCTGCGACCTCCGGCCACGGCACCGTCACGCCCATCGGATTCGCCGGGTCAGTCGTCGCCAAGAGGACCGGATCTAGGCTGCCGGTCTGACGCAACTGCTCCAGGGCGGCACTGCTGGCGAACTGTGCCCCGCCCAGACCCTCCACCGCATACACCTGCTGACATCTGCCCGCATCATCCATGCGACGCAGGATCCCGAACAGGGAGTGGAAACCTCCCGGCACGCGCTCATTGCCGACCACAGATCGATCCACCAGACCGTATCGGTCAAGTAGCGTCTGCGCCCACACCAATGCCTTGTCCGGTTGGTCGGGGCGGTACACGGCCGACCACCGACCTGGCATCGGCACCTGGGTCATGCGACGCGGCCGCGGCCGGCCACCGGGCTGGCGATAACGTCGCAGCGGCTCCAAGGAATCATTGGTCACCATCGAGCGCCACACCAGACCCCATAGTGATCGTTCCAGGACCTCCTGTCCGAGATCGGGTAACCGCATCATCAGGTCACGGAAGAACCATCCTCCGCCGTGGCGCATCACCTCCCAGACCTGGACTTCAGCCTCGTTCAGATCGTCGGCATCGGCGCTCGGCAGCAGGTCCTCGTGCCCGGCAGGTACCAGACTGATCAGAGCGTCGCGAGCGCCGAGCCGTCCTGCCCCGCACCACACCACATCCCCGGCGGCCATCAGCTGATCGAGGTGCTGGGCTTCAAAACCGGCCACCCGGGCCGGTAGGAGATCGTGCTCCCAGACAGTGGCCGCCGCAACATACCCGCTGAGCCGGCCGATCGCGGCGAGCAGGGCGCCACGTCCCCGGCCCGGTGCTGCCGCCCCCTGCCAGCGGGGCAGGAAGGCGCACAGCCGCTCCACCGGGATCGGTTCGGCGGCCCCCCGCAGCAGCGCCGATGCTTTGCGGCGAATCCTGGCCAGCACATCGCTGTCGACCCACTGACCCTGTTCGCTGGCAGCCGTGAAACGCCCCCATCGCACCGTGCCAGCAGCCTTGCGCTGTTGCAGGAGTTGATCCACGAGGCGCACTCCCAGTCCCAGGGCGGCAGCGACGTCCGCACTGCTGAACGGACCGTGGGTGCGTGCGTAACGGCTCAGCAGATCACCGACCGGGTCGGCCACCGGCTCCAGGAAGGCGAACGGGACTTCAGGTGGCGGCACCACCCCCAGGGCGTCACGCAGCCTGGACACGTCCTCGACAGCGGCCAGGACCTGCTCGCCAGCGACCCGGACCCACACCGCGCGGCGAGCGGCGACCAGGGCCGTGCCGAAATCCTCGGGGATCTCCCGGGCCCGCAACTCAGCAGGAGTCTGGAAGCCCACCGCATGCAGCAGGTCGGCGAGGTCGTCAGGGCTGCGGATGCGCCCGGGATGGCGCCACTGCAGGTCGATCTCCACCGCTTCCACTGCCTCGTGCGGAATGATCGAGCGCAGGTCGGTGTCGCTGAGCAGGTCGGCGAGCAGGCCATGATCGAGTTCCAGGGCGGCCGCCTGCTGGCCCAGCGGATTGTCGCCCTCGTACATGAAGACCGACACGTAGGAGAACATCTGCGTTTGGGCCATGGGGCTCGGCAGGTCGGTCTGGACCACCTCCACGGTGATCAGGCCGTCGCGCAGACCCCCCAGCACCTGCCGCAGCGCAGCCAGGTCGTACACATCGTCGAGGCATTCGCGCACCGCCTCCAGGACCATCGGGAAACTCGGGTAGTTGCCGGCCACCCCCAGCAGCTGCGCCGAACGCTGCCGCTGCTGCCACAGCGGGGTTCGCTTGCCCGGCGCGTTGCGGGTCAGCAGCAGTGCCCGGCTGGAGCACTCCCGGAACTTCGCCGCGAACAGCGCGCTGCCGGTGATCTCCTGACTGAGGTCGCGGGTCACGTCATCCGGGTCCAGCAGTAGGGCATCGACCACCTGATCCCACCAGTCGTCATCCTGATCGGTATCCATGACCCGCATGACGAGACCGTCATCGGTGGCCATGATGTTGGCGTCGACACCGAAGCGGGCCCGCACCTGGGCGCTGGCAAGCAACGCCCACGGGGAGGTCACCCGGGCGCCCCACGGGGCATGTACCACGAGTCGCCAGTCGCCGATCTCGTCGCGGAAGCGTTCAACCACGATGCGACGGTCGGTCGGCAGTACGCCGGTGACCGCCAGCTGCTCGTCGAGGTACGCCCGCAGATTCCCCCGTGCGTAGTCGTCCAACGGCGTGTCCCGCAGCCGGTTGGGCGCTGCGGCCCGCTCGACCGTGCGCAGGAACTCTCCGATTGCTTGTCCCATCTCAAAGGACCGGCCCTGGGCGTCCGCATGCCAGAACGGCAACTTGCCCGGTTTGCCCGGAGCGGGGGTGACCAGAACCCGGTCGTAGGTGATCTCCTCGATGCGCCACGACGAGGCGCCTAACGAGATGACATCCCCGACCCGCGATTCGTAGACCATCTCCTCGTCGAGTTCCCCGACCCGGCCGTCCTTGGTCCCGACGTTGAACACCGGGAACAGCCCACGGTCAGGGATCGTGCCGCCGGAGATCACCGCGGTGCGCTGTGCACCCCGGCGTCCGCTCAGCATGTCGGTGCTGCGGTCCCAGATGATGCGCGGACGCAACTGCGCGAAGTCGTCGGAGGGATACCGTCCGGCGAGCATGTCGAGCACCGCCTCGTACGCCGCCCGGGGCAGGTGGGTGTAACCCGCCGCAGTGGTGATCAGTTCAAAGAGCGCATCGATGTGCCAGTCCTGCATGGCGACCATGGCCACGATCTGCTGGCTCAGGACGTCCAGCGGGTGGCGGGGGATACGCGTGGCTTCGATGCCCCCGGCGGCCATGCGCTGCATAGCCACTGTGGTGGCCAGCAGATCTCCGCGGTGGGTCGGGAAGAAGATGCCCTTGCTGACCGCGTCGAGGCGGTGTCCGGCGCGACCGAGCCGTTGCAGGCCCGACGCCACCGACGGCGGGCACCCGACCTGCACCATGAGGTCGATGGCGCCCATGTCGATACCCAGTTCCAGGCTGCTGGTGGCGACCACCGCCGGCAACCGACCTGACTTCAGATCATCCTCGATGATGGCGCGCTCGGACTTGCTGACGCTGCCATGGTGGGCGCGGGCCACCACCTCGGCGGTGCCGCGGGCGACGCCGGCCTGCGCCATCAGTTGGGCGGGCACCGATTCGTCCGGGGACTCGTCGGCGGCAAGTTCGTTCAGCCGGCTCGACAACCTCTCGCAGACGCGCCGGGAGTTGGTGAACACGATCGTGGACGTGTGCTCCTCGATCAGGCTCAGGATGGAGGACTCGACGGCTGGCCAGATGGATGCCCGCCGCGGCTGGCCGTCCGCGGGTTCGTCGAAGGCCGTCATGTCAGCCAGCGGGACGGTTAGGCTCAGCTCGATCGGTTTGTCCAGCTCAGGTTGGACGATCCGCACATCACTGCCAGCGTGCAAGAACTCAGCAACGGTCTGGACGGGGGTCACGGTCGCTGACAGCCCGATACGTTGCGCGGGCCGTTGCGTCAGATGGTCCAGGCGCTGCAGGGACAGACTCAGATGGCTGCCCCGCTTGCTCCCGGCCACGGAGTGGATCTCATCGATGATCACGGTGCGGACATCCTTGAGGAACTGGCCGGCCTGCGAGGTCAGCAGCAGGAACAAAGATTCCGGGGTGGTGATCAGGATGTCGGGAGGTTTGCGCGCCATCCGCTGCCGTTCGGCCGCCGGCGTGTCGGAGGTACGGATAGCGGTTGTGATGCTCTGAGGCTGCTCGCCGAGGCGCAAGGCCACCTGTTCGATCCCGATCAGAGGTGCCCGCAGGTTGCGTTCGACGTCGGTGGCCAGCGCGCGCAGCGGAGAGATGTAGAGGACCTGACAGCCCTGTCCGGGCTCGGTGAACAGGCCATCGAGGGCCCACAGGAATGCCGCGAGCGTTTTGCCCGACCCGGTCGGGGACACGACCAGCGTGTCGCTGCCAGTGGCAATCGCCTCCCAAGCCTGGGACTGCACCGCCGTCGGTGCTGCGAATGCCTGCCGGAACCACTGCCGCGTCGCCGCGCGCATCCCGGGGTGCAGGTCGAGGTCCACGGTGACCATTGTGCAAGGCAGGTACGACATGCGCTGCGGCGCCGATGGGCGTGTAACACTTGCCCGGTGCGTTTGACCGACTTCTGGGAGCGGATGGAGCAGGTGCTTGGAGCCGGCTACTACACCTCGTGGGCGCAGGATCACGTGCTCGCCGAACTCGGGGGCAGGACCGTCGATCAGGCGCTGCGCGACGGCGAGGATGCGAAGGCCGTGTGGCGCGCCGTGGTGGCCAACCTGCATCTCCCGCCCCGGTTCCGGTAGCCGCAGCGACGTGCAGGAGTCTGGCGTGTCGCTACTACCGCGTCGAACATCCGTTCGGTAACGTGTTGTCCACAGATCCGGCGCACAAACGAGGATGTCGTACCTGACGGTTAGCGTCGACACGTAACGACTCATCCCCATGGAAGGACACCGCGAGATGGCTGCACAGGACCCGCGAAAGATGGACAAGGGCAAGGCCCTCGACCAGGCACTGGCCAATATCGACAAGCAGTTCGGCAAGGGCTCAGTCATGCGCCTCGGCGATGAGGGACGCGCGCCGATCGAGGTGATCCCGACCGGGTCGGTGGCGCTGGATCTGGCGCTGGGCATCGGCGGTCTGCCGCGAGGTCGGGTCGTCGAGATCTACGGCCCGGAGTCCTCCGGCAAGACCACGGTGGCCCTGCACGCGATTGCGAGCGCACAGAAAGCCGGCGGCATCGCTGCCTTCATCGACGCGGAGCATGCTCTTGACCCGGAGTACGCGGGCAAACTCGGGGTCGACATCGACGCTCTGCTCGTCAGCCAGCCGGATACCGGGGAGCAGGCGCTGGAGATCGCGGACATGTTGGTCCGTTCCAGCGCGATCGACATCATCGTCATCGACTCTGTTGCTGCGCTGGTGCCCCGTGCTGAGATCGAGGGGGAGATGGGCGACAGCCACGTGGGGCTGCAGGCGCGGCTGATGAGTCAGGCCCTGCGCAAGATGACCGGGGCGTTGAAGAACACCGGGACCACGGCGATCTTCATCAATCAGCTGCGGGAGAAGATCGGTGTGATGTTCGGGTCTCCGGAGACCACCACCGGTGGCCGAGCCCTGAAGTTCTACTCCTCGATCCGCCTTGATGTGCGGCGCATCGAGACGCTCAAGGACGGCACCGAGCCTGTGGGTAACCGCACTCGCGTCAAGGTCGTCAAGAACAAGGTCGCACCGCCGTTCAAGCAGGCCGAGTTCGACATTCTCTACGGGATCGGCATCTCCCGCGAGGGCGGCCTGATCGACATGGGCGTCGAGCAGGGGATGGTCCGCAAGTCCGGAGCTTGGTACACCTACGAGGGCGATCAGCTCGGTCAGGGAAAGGAGAACGCCCGGGCGTTCCTGCGGGACAATCCCGATCTGGCCGACGAGCTCGAGAAGCGGCTCAAGGACAAGCTGGGGATCGGCGCTCGGATGGACGCACCAGCCGATGACGACATTGTGGACCTCAGTGGTCTGCCGGAGCCGGGGCCGCTGAACCTGTGACCGAGTCCGATCCGCGAGAGGTCGGTCGGCTGATCGCACTGCGCTTACTCGAGGCCAAGCCCCGTACGGAGGCGGAGTTGTACGGGGCGCTGTGTCAGCGCGGTATCCCCGAGGATGTCGCTTCTGAGCTTGTCGTTCGGTTCGTGACTGTGGGGCTACTCGACGATCGGGCCTACGCCCGGTTGTGGGTTGAGTCGCGCATGCGGTCACGGGGGCTGGGAGCCACCGCGCTGCGTCAGGAGCTGCGACGCCACCACGTGCCGGACGCCCTGATCGAGGAGGCCTTGGCCGATGTCGAACCGGAGGACAGCCTCGCCGCTGCCGTGGTCAGCGTCAGGGGTCGCGTCGCCCGCTGCCCCCTGCCGTTGTCGTATAAGGATGAGCGGAGGCTACTGGCCTTCTTGATGCGGCGGGGACACAGCGGGGATACCGCTCGGAAGGCCGTGCGGATGGCAGTCGACGAGGTTGCCGACGCGAGTTGAGTCGTACCCTGGAAGGACCATGTCGCGCACCTACCAAGTCCGTACGTACGGCTGTCAGATGAACGTCCATGACTCCGAGCGGCTTTCCGGTCTGCTCGAGGAGTCCGGCTACACCCAGGTGTCAGAGGGGCAGACCCCGGATCTGATCGTGTTCAACACCTGCGCGGTCCGGGAGAATGCGGACAACCGCCTGTACGGCAACCTCGGCCATCTGCGTCCCCTGAAGGTGGCCAATCCCGATCTGCAGATCGCCGTCGGCGGCTGTCTGGCGCAGAAGGACAAGTCCCTCATCGTGGACAAGGCGCCGTGGGTTGATGTGGTCTTCGGCACGCACAACCTCGGGTCGCTGCCAGATCTGCTGGACCGTGCCCGGGTGCGTCATGAGGCTCAGGTGGAGATCCTGCAGCAGCTCGACGAGTTCCCGTCGAATCTGCCGACCCGCCGGGAGTCGGCATTCAGCGGATGGGTTGCGATCAGCGTCGGGTGTAACAACACGTGCACGTTCTGCATCGTCCCGTCGTTGCGCGGCAAGGAGGAGGACCGCTCCCCGCACGAGATTCTGTCTGAAGTCCAGGCACTCGTTGATGACGGGGTGATCGAGGTCACCCTGTTGGGGCAGAACGTGAACGCCTATCGGTACGGCGGGCGGCACGGGTTCGCGGACCTGCTGCGCGCCTGCGGGGACATCGACGGCCTACACCGGGTCCGCTTCACCAGCCCGCACCCCCGCGATTTCACCGACGATGTCATCGAGGCCATGGCGCAGACGCCCAATGTCATGCACCAGTTGCACATGCCGCTGCAGTCGGGCAGCGATGACGTGCTCAAGCGGATGCGGCGCAGTTACCGTGGGCAGCGATTCCTCGGCATCCTGGACCGCGTGCGCACGGCCATGCCCGATGCGGCAATCACCACCGACATCATCGTGGGGTTCCCAGGGGAGACTGAACAGGACTTCCAGGACACCCTGGAAGTTGTCCGGCGAGCGCGGTTTGCTGGCGCGTTCACCTTCCAGTACTCGCCACGCCCCGGGACCCCCGCCGCAACCTATCCGGATCAGGTCCCCAAGGCCGTGGTTCAAGAGCGCTACGAGCGACTGGTGACGCTCGTGGACGACATCGCATGGGAGGAGAACAAGCGGCTTGTGGGTCAGGAAGTCGAGGTATTGACCAGCGTCGGTGAGGGCCGTAAGGACCAGGCCACCCACCGCAAGACCGGCCGCGCCCGCGACGGCCGCCTGGTCCACTTCCTCGATATCGACGACCGCGCGCGGCCAGGCGACCTCGTGTCCACCCGGGTCACCTACGCCGCGCCGCACCACCTGGTCGCTGACTCCGAAGCGATCGAGGTCACCACCACGTCTGGTGGGGATGCCCAGCACCGTGACCCAACGCCGGCCACGGATCAGGTCATGCTGGGTCTGCCCACCGTACGGTCCATCTAGCGACGACGTACAGAACGCCGAAGGGAGCCGTCGCCACATCGACCGAAGCCGACTGCACCTGCGCCACTTGCTCGGCCAGCGAGACCCAGGCTGGCGCACCGGCAGCGCCGACCTGAGTCGCCAGTTCCAGGTCCGTTTCTGCCAGGGCCCGTGCATCGCCATGCCGCAGAGCAGCCAGCACGGCGTCGTCGAAGGGGATAGCGGCCGGATTGGTGTGCCCGGGTGCCTTATCCGTACGAGACGAACTGGCGTCACCCATCACCAGCACTGCGTCATAAGCACCCAGTGAGCCGCCCGGACCAACCATCTCGGCCGGCCGGCCGGCCAGCAGCCACCGTGCCATTCCTTCGGCCAGACCAACTCGCTTTCCGTGCCCGATCCTGACACCGAAGCCAGCCAGCGACCAGGTCTCGTCGCCCACGGGGGGCTCCGGCAGCCCAGCGGCCACGTTCGAGCCAGCACAGGCCCAGTCCACAGCCGCCCGGGCCGCCACACGCACATCGTCCAAGTCGTGGGCCGCGCCCGCTGCGATCTCCGGTATCAGCAGGGGAGGGGTGGGCAGGAAGGCCACCCGCGCGCTGGTCAGGACGATTCCTTGGGCTTGGGAACGGCGGCCTTGGCTGCGTTCACGGCGTCCGTCGCCGCGCTGGACATCTGATTGCCCGCCGCCACTGCCTTGTCCAAGGCGCCCGAAACGGCACTGTCCACGGTGGCCGTGACGGCCGATGCTGACCCTCCGGTGCCCTCGTCGATCGCATCAGTGACCTTGTCCACCACTTCGGCGATCTTGTCCCCGGACCCATCGACAAGACCACCGACGCCGGTCTTGACCTTGTCCACGATGTCGCTGGCCTGTTTGCTGATGTCCTCGAACGCGCCCATCGCTTCTCCTAGGTGCTGGCGGAACCCCAGCCCAGGATAGGGAGGACAATCGAGGAGTGTCGAACGCAGCCCTGATCGCCATCGTGGGGCCCACGGCCGCCGGTAAGTCGGCGGTGGCGATGAGCATCGCGCACCGCGTGGGTGCGGAGATCGTCAATGGTGATGCCTTCTGCCTGTACCGCGGCATGGACATCGGGACCGCCAAGCCCAGTGGGGCTGACCGGGCCGCAATAGCACATCACGTCATCGACACCCACGATGTCAGTGCCGAGGTGGACGTGGCTACCTACCAGCATCTGGCCCGCACCGCTGTGCGCGAGGTGCTCGGCCGCGGGGTGCCCGTGGTGTTGGCGGGCGGCTCTGGGCTGTATGTCCAGGCCGCCCTGGATGACCTGCAGTTCCCGGCGACGGACCGAACGGTCCGGGCGCGACTGGAGCAGGAACTGGCCGACGTGGGGTCACGTGCGTTGCACGCGCGGCTCGCGGCTGTCGACCCTGTGGCCGCGGGCGAGATCCAGCCCGCCAACGGTCGGCGCATCGTGCGCGCGCTGGAGGTCAACGAGCTCACGGGACAACCGTTCACCGCGTCCCTGGGTCAACCGACGGCGTGGCTGCCGTCGCTGCGGATCGGGTTCGACCCCGGAGTGGCGGCAGTGGATAGCGCCATCGAGGCGCGGGTTCACCTCATGTGGCAACAGGGCCTGGTCGACGAGGTGCAGCGACTCGGACCGCACATGAGCCGTACGGCTCGACTCGCGGTCGGCTATCGCCAGATTCTCGAGGACCCGCAGACCGCTCGGGAGAGGACCATCACGGCCACCCGGCAGTTGGCACGCAAGCAGCGCAAGTGGTTCCGGCGTGACCCCCGTGTCCGCTGGGCGCAAACGCCTGCGCAGGTCGATCAGATTCTTGGCACTCTAGAGGTATGAGTACCCGACTGCCGTTCACGAAAGGGCATGGCACCGGCAATGACTTCGTGCTGCTGCCCGATCCTGACGACCAGATCACGGTAACGGCACAGGCGGTGCAGGCTGTGTGCGACCGGCGGTTCGGCATCGGCGGCGACGGCCTGATCCGGGTCGTGCCGCAGGACGGGCGCTGGTTCATGGACTACCACAACGCCGATGGATCCATCGGTGAGATGTGCGGCAATGGAGCCCGGGTGTTCGCAGCGTATCTGCGCCAGCACGGCCTCATCGACGCCAGCGAGTTTGAGATCGGCACCCGCGGCGGGGTGCGGCAGGTGGCCTTTGATGACCATTTGGTGCACATTGACATGGGAGCACCGCGCCATGACGGCGGACAAGTCACTGTGCGCGTAGGCGAGCGCAGGTGGCCCGCTCAGGCGGTGTTCATGCCCAACCCGCATGCGGTCGTCTTTGTGGACGATCTCGATCTGAACCTAGAGGTGGCGCCGCAGGTCGCCTCCGAGATCTTCCCTGCGGGTCAGAACGTGGAGTTCGTCGTGGTGGCCAGCCCCGGTGAGCACGCCCGGATGCGCGTGCACGAGCGTGGGGTGGGCGAGACCTTGTCGTGCGGGACCGGCATCTGCGCGGTCGCCGATCAGGTCTGGGCCGCAGCCGGAGTGGTCGGCCCAGCACGGGTACGGGTGGATGTGCCGGGCGGAACGTGTTGGGTCCAACGCACGCCCTCAGGATCGCTGGTCCTGATCGGACCCGCGGTCCTGGTGGCCGACGGGGAATTGAGCCACGAGTTAACGGAGATGTTTGCGTGACCGACATTCGGATCGAAGACCAACTGGCCGACCGCGAGGCGCTGCGCCGGGTGCCGGGGCTGTCCACCGAACTCGAGGACATCAGCGAGGTCGAGTACCGCCAGATCCGCCTGGAGCAGGTGGTACTCGTGGGGGTGTGGACCGAGGGCAGCGCGCAGGACGCCGATCGCTCGTTGCAGGAACTGGCCAGGCTGGCCGAGACCGCCGGTGCACTTGTTCTGGAAGGGGTCGTGCAGCGCCGCCATGTTCCCGACCCGGCGACCTATGTGGGCTCGGGTAAGGCCAAAGAACTGCGCGAGATCGTGGCCAGCACGGGTGCCGACACCGTCATTTGCGACGGTGAGCTGACGCCCGGGCAGTTGCGCAAACTTGAGGCCGTCGTGAAGGTCAAGGTAGTGGATCGCACCTGGCTGATTCTCGATATCTTCGCCCAGCATGCGCGCAGCAAGGAGGGCAAGGCGCAGGTGGCTCTGGCCCAGATGGAATACATGTTGCCCAGGCTGCGCGGTTGGGGTGAGTCCCTGAGCCAGCAGGTGGGTGGCATCGGCGTCCGGGGCGGACCGGGTGAGACGAAGATCGAGATCGATCGCCGCCGCATCCGCTCCCAGATGACCAGGCTGCGCCGGCAACTACGCGGCTTGGACCGGGTACGCGCCAGCAAGGCCGCCCGCCGGCGCAACTCCGACGAGCCCTCGGTGGTGCTCGCCGGCTATACGAACGCCGGTAAGTCCAGCCTGCTGAACCGGCTCACCGGTGCCGGCCTGCTGGTCGATGATGCCCTGTTCGCGACCCTCGACCCGACTGTACGGCGGGGCCGGACGCCCTCGGGCCGGCATTTCACGATCACGGATACGGTCGGCTTCGTCCGGCATCTGCCGCACTCCCTGGTGGAGGCGTTCAAGTCCACATTGGAGGAGGTCGAGGCTGCCGACCTGCTGCTCATTGTCATCGACGGCACTGATCCGGATCCCTTCGGTCAACTGCAGGCCGTGCGAGAGGCCATGCATGACAGCCGTGGCAGCGATGGCGCCGAGTTGGTGGTCGTGAACAAGGCGGACATCGCCGACCCGGACACGCTGGCGCTGATCCGCCGCGATATCCCGGGCAGCATGGAGGTCTCCGCGCTCACCGGACAGGGCATCAAAGAACTGCTGCAGCGTTTGGACACCGACCTGCCGGATCCCCTACAGACAGTGGACGCGGTGATCCCGTTCGCACGGGGGGATCTGGTGAGCCGCGTGTATGCCGCGGGAACCCATGTCGCCGTCGAGCACCTGGACAACGGCACACATGTCAGTGCCAGGGTGCCCGCCGACCTCGCCGCTGCGATCGCCGGCGCCGCCGATGACAGAATCGATGAATGACCCCACCGCTCGAGGACCTGCTGGCCACGGTCGTCGCTGACCTGAACGGGACCGACCGCCCTGGCCAGGCCCGCATGGTCGAGATGGTGGCCGACACCCTCGCTGACCACGGCACCGTCCTGATCCAGGCCGGCACGGGTACGGGCAAGTCCATTGGCTACCTGCTGCCCAGTGCTGTGCATGTCCAGGACGAGGGCAGGGTGGTCGTGGCGACCGCCACCCTGGCGTTGCAGCACCAACTGGTGGAGCGCGACCTGCCCCGACTGCTTTCGGCGCTGTCAGCAGACCTACCCGGTCAGGTGTCGTTCGCCACCCTCAAAGGCCGCAGCAACTACCTGTGTCTGGCGCGCTTGCAGGGCACCGAGGATTCCGACCAGCAGACCCTGGATCGCACCGCCCTGGAGCAGCAGGCGGCTCAGGTGCGGGAGTGGGCCGACGGTACCAGCACCGGCGACCGCGATGAACTCGAAGGGATCTCCGGGTTGGTGTGGTCGGCCTACTCGGTCAATTCCTTGGAGTGCTCGCGCGGCAGTGGCTGCCCGTTCGTGGAGGACTGTTGGGCGGAGAAGGCCTTGGCGCGGGCCCGTGCGTCGGACATCATCGTGACCAACCACTCGCTGCTGGCCCTCAACGCTGTGCAGGAGGGCATTCTGGGTGAGCACGACGCGGTGATCGTCGACGAGGCGCACTCTTTGCCCGGCGCCCTGCAGCGGGCAGCGACCCACGAACTTGGCGTCGAGAGCATCAGCCGGGCAGCGCGCAGGGCGCGTACGGTCGGGGTGGCCGAGGAATCAGACCGTCTGCTCGACGCCGCCGACGCGCTTGACATGGCTCTGGCCGAGTGGGATGTCCAGGACGGCCGTCGCGTCGTTCAGGTGCCGCCGGCCGTGGCCCAAGCGCTCATCACGGTGCGCGAGGCGTGCGGGATCACCCGAGAGGCTCTGCGCCGGGCCACGGACGCGGACGCCACCGGCCGGCAGCGTGCCATGGCAGCTGTCGAAGAGGCTCACGATGCCGCCGGGGAGTTGATCTCCGCCAACGAGTCGACCGTGATGTGGCGCCGCAAGGACCGCCTTTTCGTCATGCCGCTCAACGTCGCCGGCATCGTGCGCGACGGCATCATCGGTGACCGTGCCGCAGTGTTCACGTCGGCCACGTTGCGGCTCGGCGGGAGTTTCGACGCCGTCGCAGCGCAGTTGGGACTACGCAAGGGCGAGTGGCTCGGTGAGGACGTCGGCAGCCCGTTCAACTACCCGGCCCAGGGCATCCTGTTCGTCCCTGATCGGCTGGCTGCTCCGGGTCCCGGCTGGCCAACGGCGGCGGCGCTCGACACGGCGCGCCAACTGGTCAGTGCTGCGGGTGGCAGGGCCTTGGTGTTGATGGCGTCCTGGCATGGCGTCGAGGTCATGTCGGAGGCACTGGCGGGCTTGGTCGAGGGACCCCTGATCGTGCAGCGCAAAGGCGAGAGCACGGCCGGGTTGATCCGGGCATTCGCGGAGGACCCGGGCAGCGTCCTGGTAGGCACTTTGGGTCTGTGGCAGGGGGTGGACGTCCCCGGGGACGCATGCACGCTGGTCATCATCGACAAGTTGCCCTTCCCGCCGCCCACAGACCCTGTGGTGAGTGCGCGACAGGCTGCGATCGACGCCGATGGGGGCTCTGGCTGGATGCAGGTGTCACTGCCGCAGGCGGCCGTCACGCTGGCGCAAGGGGCTGGCCGTCTGATTCGAACTGACGCCGACCGCGGTGTGGTGGCGATCCTGGACAGCCGGTTGGCCAATCGTCGCTACGGCGGCTACCTGCGGCGCAGCCTCCCGCCCTTCGCCTTCATGACCGACACGGCCAAGGTCTGCCAAGCCCTGCAGCGCCTCGACGCCACGTTCAGCTAGCTGGGCTCACACCCTGCGCAGGACCGCCACCACCTTGCCGAGAATCTGCGCGTCGTCACCGGGAATCGGCTCGAAGGCCGGGTTGTGTGGCATCAGCCACACGTGTCCGTCGCGTCGTTTAAAGGTCTTGACGGTCGCCTCGTCCTCAAGCATGGCCGCCACGATCTCGCCGTTGTCCGCGCCGGGCTGACGTCGCACCACCACCCAGTCGCCGTCGCAGATGGCGGCCTCGATCATCGACTCGCCGACCACTTTGAGCAGGAAGAGATCGCCGTCGCCCACGAGCTCGGTGGGCAGCGGGAAGACCGTCTCCACGCTCTGCTCGGCGAGGATCGGGCCACCCGCGGCGATCCGGCCCACCACCGGGACATACCGCGGGGTCGGCCGGTCGTCGCCGCGGCCCGTCACGTCGTGGTCAGGCATCAGGACCTCGATCGCGCGGGGGCGATTCGGGTCGCGGCGCAGAAAGCCTTTGCGTTCCAACGCCTTGAGCTGGTAGTTGACGCTGGAGGGGCTGGTCAGACCGACGACCTCACCGATTTCACGCACTGACGGTGGATACCCTCGCGTCTCAACGGCGTGCTTGATCTCATTGAGAATCCGCCGCTGACGAGCAGTGAGCCCGTCCGGACCCCACTCCGTGTCCGGCAACTCCACGATGTCGGCATCGGTCTTCTTAGGGCGGGCCATGTGTCCTCCTCGCTGCACTGCCGGGTCCATCCCGGGCCACGATCAACCGTCTTCACCGTATTCCGAAGGTACGTCAAAATCAAACATAAGTTCGACTAGCGGCGTGTCGTACCCCTGTGCTAAACATCGTACAGACGTTCTTTAAGAACGTGTGTTCGAACAAGTTTGGAGATCGACATGGCCGTCCTCAACGCTTCCCCCGCAGTCGTCCTCGGTGGCGTACGGCGCATCCCGGTGCGTCTGCCGCGCGTTCCCGGATCCCCGCAGGCAGTTCTGCTGGTAGCCCTGATCGCGGCTTTCACCCTCACCCTTCTGGGGTCCATGACCATCGGCGCACCCGTTACCTCGCCGCCAGCGACCTCCGTGTCCGGGCCGACTGTTGTCGAGTCGGCGGCGTACCCGGCGTGGACTGTGCGATCGGGGGACACTCTATGGTCCATTGCGCAGCGCACGCGCCCGAACGCTGATCCGCGCGCTGTGATCCTGCAGATCCGGGTACTGAATGGTTTGAGTGCCGGCCGCACCTTGCAGGCGGGGAACATTCTGCAGTTGCCGTCTGCGTAGGCGGTTCGGATGAGTTCGGCGACACTGTGCCTAAAGGGCTTGCGCTGGCTTGTGTCACATGCGTACGGTAGCCACCACATCTAGTAGTTACATGGATGTGATTCGTCCACAGGTTGTGGTCGCTTCGGCACAAGTTGTCCCCAGGATCTGCGCCGGATTGTCCACAGTCAGCAGGGAAAAGTCCCTGTCCGTACCAAGGGAGCACCATGCACTGTCCGTTCTGCCGGGCCGACGACTCGCGGGTCGTCGACAGCCGGCTGGCCGATGACGGGGCTGCGGTCCGTCGTCGTCGGCAGTGTGTCGCCTGTCATCGGCGTTTCACGACGCTGGAGGTCGCAGCTCTCAATGTCGTCAAGCGTTGCGGCGTCGTAGAGCCTTTCAGTCGGGACAAGATCGTGGCAGGGGTCCGTAAGGCCTGTCAGGGCCGACCGGTGACAGACGACGCCCTCGCCGTCCTCGCGCAGAAGGTGGAGGACCGGCTGCGCGACTCGGGTCTGGCCGAGGTCCCAGCCCACGACATCGGTCTCACGATTCTGACGCCACTGCGCGACCTCGATGAGGTCGCCTACCTACGTTTCGCCTCGGTCTACCGGTCCTTCGACTCACTGGCCGACTTCGAACGCGAGATTGACCTACTCAAAGCAGGCCGCGCAGGAACTCACGTGCGCATCGATATCACTGAAGGGCAGAAATCGCCCCTCACCACTGTTGTCCAGAAGGAGGACGTATGACCGAGCAGTCCAGTGCCAGGACCCGAACTGCGGGTGCGAAAGGGGCCGAAGTCACTGTGCATAACACCGGCTTGAGCATCCAGCGCCTATACACGACACCTGGCGTGCATCCTTACGACGATGTCGAATGGGAGCGCCGCGACGTGGTACAGACGAACTGGAAGACCGACGAGGTGGTGTTCGAACAGCGTGGTGTGGAGTTTCCCTCGTTCTGGTCGATCAACGCCTCGACCATCGTGACCACGAAATACTTCCGGGGTGCGCTTGGCACTGACCAGCGTGAGTGGAGTCTCAAGCAACTCATCGATCGCGTGGTGCACAAGTACGTGGAGGCCGGGCAGGCCCACGGCTACTTCGCGACGCCCGACGATGCTGAGGTATTCGGGTCCGAGCTGACCTGGATGCTTTTGCACCAGGTGTTCTCCTTCAACTCGCCTGTGTGGTTCAACGTGGGAACCAGCGCGCCGCAGCAGGTCAGCGCCTGCTTCATCCTCGCCGTGGATGACACGATGGACTCCATCCTGAACTGGTACCGCGAAGAGGGGCTGATCTTCAAGGGTGGTTCAGGTGCGGGACTGAACATCTCGCGGATCCGCTCCAGCAAGGAACTCCTTCGCTCGTCAGGTGGAACGGCCAGTGGGCCGGTGTCGTTCATGCGGGGCGCGGACGCCTCAGCGGGGACGATCAAGTCCGGAGGCGCCACGCGGCGGGCGGCCAAGATGGTCGTTCTCGACGTGGACCACCCCGACATCGAGGAGTTCATCGAGACCAAGGTGCGCGAGGAGGACAAGATTCGCGTCCTGCGCGACGCCGGCTTCGACATGGATCTCGGTGGCCGCGACATTAACAGCGTGCAGTATCAGAACGCGAACAACAGTGTCCGCGTCTCTGATGAGTTCATGCAGGCGGTGGAGACCTCCGACGAGTTCGGCCTGCGTGCGCGGACCAGCGGTGAGGTGATCGAGACCATCGATGCCAAGAAACTCTTCCGCACCATGTCCGAGGCGGCGTGGGCCTGTGCCGATCCCGGCATCCAATACGACGACACGATCAATGACTGGCACACGAACCCCGAGACCGGGCGGATCACTGCCTCGAACCCGTGCTCGGAGTACATGTCGTTGGACAACTCGTCGTGCAACCTGGCGTCGCTGAACCTGATGAAGTTCTTGAAGACCGACGGCACCTTCGATGCGCCGGCGTTCAGCAAGGCGGTTGAGATGATCATCACCGCCATGGACATTTCGATCTGCTTCGCGGACTTCCCGACCGAGGCGATCGGGCAGACCACCCGTGACTACCGCCAGTTGGGTATCGGGTACGCGAATCTCGGCGCCTTGCTGATGGCGTGTGGATTGCCGTACGACTCTGATGGTGGGCGCGCTCTGGCTGCCTCCATCACCAGCCTGATGACCGGCGCGGCCTACAAGCGCTCGGCCGAACTCGCCGGCGTGGTCGGGCCCTACAAGGGGTACTCGCGCAATGCAGGAGCCCACGCCAAGGTGATGCGCAAGCACGCAGCGGCCACGGACAGCGTCCGATCGGTCTCGCCGCTGGATCGTGATGTGCTGCAGTTGGCATCGCGGGTGTGGGACGACGGAAACCGGATCGGTGCCACCAACGGATGGCGCAATGCGCAGGCCAGCGTACTGGCGCCGACGGGGACGATCGGCTTCATGATGGACTGCGACACGACCGGTATCGAGCCGGACTTCTCGCTGGTGAAGTTCAAGAAGTTGGTCGGTGGCGGCTCCATGCAGATCGTCAATCAGACCATTCCCCGGGCACTGCGCAAGCAGGGCTACGCAGAGGAGACCATCGAGGCGATCGTCGAGTACATCGGAGCCCATGGGCACGTGGTGGATGCGCCCGGACTCAAGCCCGAGCACTACGCCATCTTCGACACGGCCATGGGGGAGCGGTCGATCAGCCCGATGGGTCACGTGCGGATGATGGCGGCCGTTCAGCCGTTCCTGTCCGGAGCCATCTCGAAGACCGTCAACATGCCCGAGACTGCCACCGTCGAAGAGGTCGAGGAGATCTACTTCCAGGGCTGGAAACTCGGCTTGAAGGCGCTGGCCATCTACCGGGACAACTGCAAGGTCGGTCAGCCGCTGTCCGACGGCAAGGCGAAGGAGAAGGAAGCCCCGGCGGAGGTCGTCATCGATCACCGTCCGGTGCGCAAGCGGCTTCCCAAGAAGCGGCCGAGCCAGACCATCTCGTTCAGTGTGGGTGGAGCCGAGGGCTACATGACCGCTGGCTCTTACCCTGACGACGGCCTGGGTGAGGTGTTCCTGAAACTCGGCAAGCAGGGTTCCACCCTGGCCGGTGTGATGGACGCCTTCTCGATCGCCATCTCCATCGCCTTGCAGTACGGCGTGCCGTTGGAGGCCTACGTCTCCAAGTTCGTCAACATGCGGTTCGAGCCTTCCGGCATGACTGACGATCCGGACGTTCGGATGGCCCAGTCGATGATGGACTACATCTTCCGCCGGCTGGCACTGGACTACCTGCCGTACGAGAAGCGCGCTGGCCTGAGCATCTTCTCCGCGGAGGAGCGGGCAGGGCAACTGGACGAGTCCGCAAGTCATGCCTCAGCGGCCCCAGTCGTCGACCTCAACGAGGACCTCGGTGTATCAAGCACTGCTGAGGTGGGCGCCGCCAGCGTGCCGGCGAGTGTGCACTCCTCGGCAGAACTGCTGGAGGCGATCACGGGCAAGACAGCTGATGCGCCACTGTGCATGACGTGTGGGATCAAGATGCGCCCGGCTGGATCCTGCTACGTGTGCGAAGGATGCGGGTCTACCAGCGGCTGCAGTTAAAGCCGAATAACAGCGCTTCCCAGCGGATTGTCACCGTTTCCGGAGTCGATGCCTGACGAGGAATTGCAGGGCCAGACAGCTAGAGAGCCCCCGACCGTTTCCGGTCGGGGGCTCTCAAAGCTGTTGTGCGTTCAGAGGTCTGAGAAGGCGTCGCTGAATGCGGGGGTCAACGGGACGCCTGGCCGCCCGGAATACCGCTGCACCTCAACCCCTCCCTTCGTAGCGCTGCGACAGTTGCTGTGGGACATGAGCGCTGCTTGGCGTTGTCGAGACGGCTACTTACCAAGAGACGGCAGCTCGGACGGCGTCCACCACGACCTGGGGATCCGCCAAGGGGTTCGCCGCGACCGAACGCAGCCAGGGCTCTCCGGCGATGTCGGCTTGGCTTATCCACGCCCCGTGGATACGATCGCGCACCTCGGCCACCTCGACGCCCGGCACCCGCCAATTCACGACGCCGGAGACCGGAGGGCGCCACAAAGTCAGATCCTCCTCGATGATGGCCGCTGCCAGCGCCTGCGCACTGGACATCCCGGCGTCCACATGGGCTCGCACGCCGTCTTGCCCCCACGCCAGCAGCGTTGCGGCCAGATTCAGGGCGGGAGCGCTGCCGTGCGACCCGAGCAGGCCGACATTGGCAGCGCTGAGGTAGCTTCCGCCGAAAGCCAGCGCCGCGTGTGCGCGCTCTGTGTCGGCGAACAGCACCATGGCACTCTCTTTGGGCTGGAACAACCACTTGTGGGCTGAGAACGAGACCGAATCTGCCACCTCGACACCGGAGAGCACGTGAGCGTGCGAGGACAGGCGCAGCGGTCCCGCCCAGGCCGCGTCGACGTGTCGCCACGCCGCATCCACGCCCGACAACGGGTCGACGGCGCCGGTGGCAACGGTGCCAGCCACGAGAACAAGGGCGGCGTCAGACAGGTCCTCGGGTAGCAGGTCCAGGCGCAGGCGCTGGGCCGCGTCGACCGGTACCTCCAGCAACTCCAGTCCGAGCAAGTGCGCCGCCTTCGCGATGCTCAGGTGGTTGGCGGTGGAACAGATGACGCGGCGCACACCAGCGACCTCCCGGGCAGCCCACAACGCCGTGAGGTTGGCCACTGTGGAACCGGGGACCATGTGGCCTCCGTCCATCCCGAAGGCCGGGGCCAGCCAGTCGACCACCTGCCTCTCGAGCTGCCGTGCCGTCGGGCCGCTGTCGGGGTGCAAAAGGTTCTGATTACCAGCGGCGGCCCACATCGACGTCGCCCACGTGACCCACGGCGTGGGTGGATCCATGTGCGCGAAGAACCCAGGGTGCTCCAAGCGGGTCACGTCGTGCAGGGCCGGTCCCGCCAGCACCTCGAGGGCACCACGGCCGCCCATTCCCGTCGCTGGCCATTCCCCGAGCTCCAATATGCCGTCGTGATGCGGTGAGCCGGCCGAAGCCCTGGCAGCGACCAGGAGGTCAACCGCGTGGTGCAAACCCGCTGAGTCGGCCATGAAGTCGGACATGGCACTGCAGTCTGCCGTATCGCGGGTGCACCATCATCCAGGCGTTGCGCTGACCCGCGCTGAGGGCCTCGTCGCCAGGAAAGACCCCAGGATCACCAGCGGGAAGCCGATCAACATGCCGGCGGTGATGTTCTCGGACAACACCACGACCCCGAGCACGATGGCCACGGCGGGGTTGATGAAGGTGATGACAACCGCCCGAACCGGTCCGGCAGCCGCGATGAGGCGGAAGAACAGCACGAAGGCCAGCGCGGTGCACAGCCAGCCGAGTACCAGCAAGGAGCCGGTCGTGTCCGGTTGCAGAGGCCAGGCCCGCACCATGCCTGGGACCCCGAAGGGCAGGTAGGCCACGCTGACGAGCAGGATCGAGAGTGTGATGGTGCCGATCGCGGGGGCTGGGTTCGCCTGCCGGTCAATGATGATGGGTGCCACCGCGTAGCAGGTTGCCACCGTGAGCAGTTGGGCCACGCTGAGCCAGTCCAGGTGGCCAGCACTGGCATCCACGCCGACCAAGGCGGCCACCCCGACCACGCCGAGCAGCATGCCTGCGAGTCGCTTGGGGGCGAGATTGTGACGATCCCCCATGAAGGCGGTCACCACAGCACCGATGATGGGCACCGCGGCGAGCAGCAATCCCGCCAGTGCGCTGGAGATCCTGGTCTCTGCATCGGAGAGCAACAGCCACGGAATGCCCATCTCCAAGAGCGCGAAGATGGCGGCAGGTTGCCAATGGCGAAGGGCTTGTCGTAGAGCGCCGGCCCGCATCGCCAGAGGCAGCAGGATGATCAGGGCCAGGGTAGTGCGGGCGAACACGAGCGTTGCTGGGTCCACCTCGGCCACTGCCACCTTGATGAACAGATACGGCAGTCCCCAGATCAGCGACATCGCCGCAAACAGCACCCAGGCTTCACCGGACATGCGCTGTTGGTGATGCTCACGCACGGGCTGGGCAGGGGAGACGGCCACTCTGTCCATCTTAGGAACGCGCCATGGTGATCCACGTGCCGCGGTGACTCCGGCCTCTCCCGTGGCGGGTCCCCAGATGCTGGACGCAAGCCATGGGAGACTGAACACCGTGTACGAGATCACGTGCGACGAGCAGCCGGCACAACAACTGGTCAGCCTCACCGAGTCGCTGCCTCAGGATCAAGTGGGTCCCTTCCTCAGCCGGGCGTACCCCGTCCTCTATGCCGCGATCAGTGCTGCCGG
>JAKOZM010000533.1 GCA_029779995.1 Actinomycetes bacterium | reverse complement strand
TCGGCGCACGATTCGGTCGCACTTCTGCAGCGGCTCTACGCCGAGCCCATCAAGCCTGAACTGATCATCGAGCGGGTGCGGCAGATGCGCGCGGCGAACATCACGGTCGCTGCTTCCCTGTCGCCGCAGAAGACCCATGATCTCTTCGGTCACGTCATCGAGGCTGGTGTGGATGTGTTCGTGATCCGCGGCACGACGGTGAGCGCTGAACATGTCAGCGCGGGCAACGAGCCGTTGAACCTCAAGCGCTTCATCTACGAACTGGACGTGCCCGTGCTGGTGGGCGGGGTGGCTACCTACCAGTCGGCGCTGCATCTGATGCGCGCCGGGGCGGCGGGAGTGCTGGTCGGCTTCGGTGGCGGCGCCACGCATACCACCGCCGACGTGCTTGGCGTGCGGGTACCCATGGCCACGGCGGTGGCCGACGTCGCTGCCGCCCGACGTGACTATCTCGACGAATCCGGGGGGCGCTACGTGCACGTGGTGGCGGACGGAGCGATGGGCCGCAGCGGAGACATTGTCAAAGCGATCGCCTGTGGCGCCGATGCGGCGATGGTGGGATCACCGCTCGCGCGGGCCAGTGAGGCCCCGGGCGCGGGCAAACATTGGGGAATGGAGGCCACCCATGCGGAGTTGCCGCGTGGGGAGGTCGTCGAGTTCGAGACCCTCGGCACGCTCGCGGAGGTCATCCATGGGCCATCTCACGTCAGCGACGGGACGATGAACCTCGCCGGTGCCGTGCGCCGCTCGATCGCTCTGTGCGGGTACACCGATGCCAAGAGCTTCCAACGGGTCGAGATGGTGCAGGCCCACTAGGGGCGCGACCGCGGACGAACGCCTGTCGGTCGATCCGCTCCGGGGCCGCTTCTCCGGGGTTATTGGTCTTCTGTGCGGCGTTTTCGGCCCAACTAGGCCCGAAAAGGTCGTGTGGCGGGCGAAATTGACGAACGCCTGTACGGCGGACGAACGCCTGGCACGGGCGGCCGTAAACCACTTACCGCATGCCGGGGTCAGTCATCCCCGACGACGCCCGGGCCGCTTCCAGTCGCGCGCCCGGCACCCGGGAACCGGCGACCGCCTCAGACCCGCGGCATCCCGTATCCACCGAGGGCGGCGGACTTGCCCTTCCAGTAGTTGCCGTAAACGAAGACCTCGTCACGTACCGACAGTTGGTTCCACAGCCAGTCCTGGTCCCGCGGCCAGGTGCGCACGCAGCCATGGGACTGCGGAACCGTGCGGATAGCCTTGCGCACACCGTGGAACGCGATGCCGCGGTCGAAGTAGATGGGACGGTAGAGCCCCGGCCGGCCGTCGGGCTCTGGGAACAGCGTGCTGCGCTGCCAGCGGTTCACCTTGTAGTAGACCCGCTTGAAGCCCGTCCGCGTGGCGTGCGGGCCGAGGTCTTTGCCCGTGCTGACCGGCAGCACGCGCAGGATGGTGCCCTTGCCGTCGGTGATGTACGCGGTCTGACATGTGAGGTTGACCAGGGCCTTGACCGATCGGAGCCGCTTGGGCAGGCCCGGCAACGTCGTCGTGGTGGTGATCCGGTTGATCAGCTCCGGCGTTGGCAGCTCCCGGGTGGCCTTGTAGCCGGTGAGATCCCGGAAGACGCACATACCCCGTCGGGTGCCGGGTGTGATCACGCCGTCGGCAATCCCGGTGGGCAGCCCCAGGGCGGCCAGTTGGGACTCCATGGCCATTTCCGGACTGATCGTGATTGGCGTTTGCGACGGTGTCGCCGCGGGCGTCACCGTCGGGTCCGGGACGACCGGCGACGGGCTGGCGGTCTCGCTGGGACTGGAGGTGGCTGGACTGACGGAGCTGGACGGGTCGTCGCCGGGTCCGGCGGCGACAGGCGCGGTGCCGATCGCTGCGAGGGCCACGGGGGTCACGAGGGCAGCACCGATGACCCAACGGGCGGCGGGAAGCATAGGGCCACGCTAACCTGCCTCGAACAATTGCCCGCTAGGAGCGTGAAATGGTCCGGTAGTCGGTCACGCCCGGCGACGACGCAAGTTGAATGTTCGACTTTCGGCGGAATTGGTGGGCCGGAATTGACGCTGAGTCCAGGCATAAACCTGACTCGGGTGTCAATAAGAACGGGATTCCCTGGTCGCCATCAGGCACGCGGGTTTATCGTGCGCATATGACACTCATCACTGAATCCCTGCCCACTCAGGTTGCTGGGATTGACGTGAACAGCCTGACTGCGCTCGTGGTGGCGTCTCCCAATGCCGAGAAACTCACCACTGTTGCGCCCTTCACCCTCGAACCGCTGGCTGAGGTGCCCATCAGTAGCGATGAGGACGTGGCCATCGCCTTTG
>JAKOZM010000520.1 GCA_029779995.1 Actinomycetes bacterium | reverse complement strand
GACGGGGTGGCGGCCATCGACGGATTGCAGGTCATCGGGGACCCGACCTTCCTCATCGCGTTCATGGCTGACCGGGACGACCTCGACATCTACCTCGTCAACGACGCTCTGAAGGAGCGTGGGTGGCGCATGAACGCTCTGCAGCTGCCCGCCGCCCTGCACTTCTGCGTCACCCGACCCAACACCAAACCCGGCGTCATCGAGGCCTTCCTCACGGACCTGCAGGCCAGCGTTGACTACGCCCTGGCCAATGCCGGCAAGCCCGCGGCCAGTGGGGCCATGTACGGCTTCGGCCACACACCGCAGGGCAACCAGACCCTGAACACACTGATGTCCGGGGTGCTGGACGCGATGCACGAGGTCGCCCCGGAATGACCTGGATCCTGGCCATCGACCTCGGCAATGGCGGGCCGAAGGTGGCCGCGGTGACACCGCAGGGCGAGATCCTGGCCACCGCGTTCCACCCGGTGAGCGTGCAGATCGGCCGGGACGGCACGGCGACCCAGGACGCGATCGAATGGGAGATGGCGCTGGGCGTGGCCATCGAGCAGGTGACCGCTGGGGTGTCCATGGCAGAGCTGGCCGCGATCGGCATCACCGGGCAGTGGGGCTCAACGGTTCCGGTCGGCGCCGACGACTACCCGGTCGGCCCGGTGATCCTGTGGTCGGACACCCGTTCCCGGGCCAACATCGCGCGTACCATCGGTGGCCCCGTGGCCGGTTACGCACCGCAGAAGGTGTGGCCCTGGCTGAAGATCACCGGTGGCGCGCCGAGCCCGTCCGGAGCCGACCCGACCGGGCATGCACTGTTGCTGCAGAACGAGTTGTCGGACGTGGGCAGGCAGTGCCGGGTCCTGTTGGAACCGGTCGACTATCTCGCCTTCCTGCTGACCGGGCGCGCCGTGGCGACACCGGCATCCATGACGGCCTCCTGGCTCACCGACAACCACATCGGCGCACCGCTGGGCTATGTGGACGCCCTGGTGAAACGCTCCGGCCGGCGCGCCGAACTGCTGCCTGAACTGATCCCGACCGGCTCCGTCCAAGGTCCGTTGCTCCCAGCACCGGCTGAGCGGCTCGGCCTCAAAGCGGGTGTCCCGGTGGCGTGCGGAATCCCGGACGTGCACGCGGCGATCATCGGATCCGGAGCGGTGGGGTCCTACGAGACGCACCTGGCGATCAGCACGACGGCGTGGCTCTCGGCCCGGGTGCCGTTCAAACGCACCGACATCCTGCACTCCATCGCGACCCTGCCGGGGCTGGATCCGCAGATGAATCTGGTCGGCAACAACATCGAGACCGGCGGGGCGGCCCTGTCGTGGCTGCGCGAACAGATCATCGCACCGGCCGACGGGCTGCGCGGCGGTGGCTCTGGGATCGGCGCCGATGGTGCGGCACCCGTGACCGAGCAGCCCACCTACGCAGCGCTGACCGCGCTGGCCGCGCAGGCGCCGGCTGGCTGCGAGGGGCTGATCTTCACACCCTGGCTGGCCGGGGAGAGGTCCCCGGTTGAGGACAAGAACCTGCGGGCGGCGTTCCTGAACCTGTCCTTCCGCAGCGACCGCTCCATGCTGGTGCGCGCGGTCATGGAGGGCGTGGCGCTGAACGTGCGCTGGCTGTTCGGCTACTACGAGAAGTTCCTGAAGCGGCCGGTGCCCATGCTGCGGATCATGGGAGGCGGCGCCCAGTCGGACTTGTGGTGCTCGATCATCGCCTCGACACTCGATCGGCCCATCGAGCAGGTGAGCGATCCTTTGAACGCGCAACTGCGCGGGGTGGCGCTGTGGACGCGGGTCTGCGCCGGGGAACTGAGCCTGCAACAGGCCGCGGCATTGGTGCCGGTGGCGCAGCGTTTCACCCCGGAGGCCGGAGACCGGAAGATCTACGCCGACCACTTCGCCGAGTACCGCAAGCTCTACGGCTCATTGAAGGGGTTCTACCGGCGGATGAACGCCTGATTCACGTCGGCGAGCAGGCGGTCGCGCAACGCTTCGGCCACCGGCGGCAACCGGCCCGCATCGAGATTGGCCAGCGCGCGTTCGCGCAGCTTCTGCGCGCCGGACACGTTGCCGCGGCGGGCGTGGGTGATAGCGACCGCAAGTTGTGCCAATCCCTGCCACGCCGGGCGTTCATCCTCGGGCGCGGCCTTCCAGCCGGCTTCCAGGGCTTCGTGCGCTTGAAAGGGCAGGCCGTCGTCCAGCAACTGGTTGGTCAGGGCGACCACCGCCGCCGGCGCCGAGTCGATGGGTTCGGGTAGCGGGGGCACCCCGATCGATCCGTACGGCAACGGCCGTCCGAGGGCGTCGCGGGGCCGCGCATTGCGGGCCCGACCGGCCTCGTCACGGTCACGCATCGCGCACCGCCAGATACACCCTGCGCACGTCCACCGCCTGCTGCAGGGAGGCGCCGATGTCCTCGGAGAATGAGGCCCGGTACACAGGATCGCTGGCCGCGTAGATGGTGGTGTAGAAGGCGGCGAAAGCCCCCAGGAAGGTCGATACCCGCACGAGCGCGCGGGACAGGACGTGGCCGTCGGTCAGCGTCCACCACACATCGGCGCTGCCGAGGTCGCCGAGCCATGCCTGTTGCACCGGCAGCGTGATGGCCAGGACGCCGAAGGCGAGGAAGAAGAGCCACACCAGCAGCCCGATCAGCGCCGCCTGCAC
>JAKOZM010000521.1 GCA_029779995.1 Actinomycetes bacterium | reverse complement strand
GGAGGAACCGACCCTTGGAGCGGAGCTGCGCGCCGAATTGGCCAGTGCCGACCGGGTCGACCTGCTGTGCGCGTTCATCAAGTGGCACGGCCTGCGCGTCATTGAGGAGCAGTTGCTCGAACTGCGCGACCGGGGGGTGCCGTTCCGGGTCATCACCACCACCTACATGGGTGCCACCGAACGCCGAGCGTTGGACGAACTCGTCAAGCGCTTCAACGCTGACGTCCGGATCACCTACGAGGAGAAGTCCACGCGCCTGCACGCGAAGGCTTGGCTCTTCCGGCGTCATTCCGGTTTCGACACAGCGTTTGTCGGCAGCTCCAACCTCTCCCGGTCGGCGCTGGTCGACGGCCTGGAGTGGAACGTGCGCCTGTCTGGGATCGCGACCCCGCAACTCATCCGCAAGTTCGCCGCCACCTTCGACACTTACTGGTCCGATCCGGCGTTCACCGGCTACGACCCAACCGCCAATGGTGATCTCCTTGAGCGGGCTCTGCGCCGTGCGGGTGGCTCGGGCAGCAGCGCTGCCCGCATCAGCCTTTCCGGTCTAGAGGTGCGTCCATTTCCGCATCAGGAGCAGATCTTGGAGGCGCTGGAGACCGAACGCCGCATCCATGACCGGCACCGCAACCTCGTCGTGGCCGCTACCGGCACGGGCAAGACGGTGGTCGCAGCGCTGGATTACAAACGCATCGCCGCTGACCCCACGCGGCGGCCTCGCCTGCTCTTCGTCGCGCACCGCAAGGAGATCCTCGAACAGTCCCTGCACACGTATCGCGAAGTGCTGGCCGATGCCACCTTCGGGGAGAGCTACGTGGGTGGTGCCCGCCCGGAACGGTGGCAGCACGTCTTCGCCAGCATCCAGTCGCTGTCCTCGTATGGCGTCGAGCGCCTGCTCCCCGATCACTTCGACGTTGTCGTCATCGACGAGTTCCACCACGCGCAGGCAGCCACCTATCAGCGGCTGCTGGACCATGTACGGCCCCGCGAACTCCTCGGCCTGACGGCAACACCGGAGCGAGCTGACGGCACCGACGTCCGATCCTTCTTCGGTGATCGCACGGCGTTCGAGCAGCGCCTGTGGGATGCCTTGGCCGACGACCTACTGGTCCCGTTCCACTACTTCGGGGTTGCTGACGACGTCGACCTCAGCGGCGTCGAATGGAAGCGCGGGACGTACGACACCGCGGGCCTGGACCGCGTCTACACCGGCAACGATGCCCGCGCGGCCAAGGTGCTCAGTGAGCTGCGGGACAAGGTCACCGACGTTCACCGTATGCGCGCTCTTGGGTTCTGCGTTTCCGTCGCCCACGCGCAGTACATGGCCCAGGTGTTCCGGCAGGCGGGAATCCCTGCCGTGGCCGTGTCCGGGCAGACCTCCGATGCGGCCCGCGACGAGGCGCTTGAGGATCTGCGGCAGATGCGGGTAAATGTGGTCTTCGCGGCGGACCTGTTCAATGAGGGTCTCGACATCCCGCAGGTGGACACGGCCTTGTTCCTGCGACCCACGCAGAGCGCCACCTTGTTCTTGCAGCAACTCGGGCGCGGACTGCGTCGCTCGCAGGGAAAGGCGGTTCTGACGGTGCTGGACTTCATCGGCCAGCAACGCCGTGAGTTCCGCTTCGACGTGCGCTACCGCGGGTTGCTGGGTGGTGGACGCAAGACGTTGGAACGCCAGATCGAGCAGGGTTTCCCCTTCCTGCCCTCCGGTTCGCAAATCGTGCTGGATCGGGTGGCGCAGAAGATCGTCCTAGACAACGTCCGGCAGCAACTGAGGTTGACGGGTAAAGGGCTGGCTGCCGAGTTGCGCTCGTACGGCGACGTATCTTTGGCGCACTTCTTGGCCGAGTCAGGCCGCGATCTCGAGGACATTTACCGGGTCGGCTCGTGGACCTCGCTGCGTCGGGCGGCGGGGCTGACAACGCCCGCTGGCGGTGAAGCCGAGGCGGCGCTCCTGAAACGGGCAAAGACGCTGTCCCACGTGGACGATCCGGAGCGTGCCCACCTTTATGCGCAACTCACCGCGTCGGAGGCGCCGCACTACGACGATCTCGGCGCTCGAGAGCAGCGACTGGCCCGGATGCTCTTCTTCACGCTGTGGCCGGATCGAGGTGGATTCGCGACCTATGAGGAAGGGTTGGGTTTCCTGCGTATGCACCCGGGCGTCTGCGTGGAACTGCGGGAACTGCTGGCTCTGACCAGCGACCGTGCGCGCCACACCCCGCAGTCGTTGGGCGAGCGACTGCAAGCGGTGCCCGTGTTCAGCCATGCGCGTTACCGCCGGGAGGAGATCCTGGCCGCCCTCGATTGGGCCTCCCTGACACGATCAGCCCGGGGCCATGCGACGGGCGTCATCTGGGCGGAGCAGACACGCACCGACGCACTGCTGGTCAACCTGCGCAAGAGCGAGGCGGATTTCTCCCCGACGACGATGTACCGGGACTTCGCGATCTCACCCGACCGATTCCACTGGGAGTCTCAGAACGCCACTCGCGTCGAATCCCCCACCGGTCAGCGATACCTGCATCACGATCAACTGGGCACCCAGGTATTGCTCTTCGTGCGGGAACGACCGCAGGACGAACTGGGGGCAATGCCGTTCATGTGCCTTGGGCCACTGGCGTACGAGGAGCACCGCGGCGAACGGCCGATTGCGATCACGTGGCGGTTGAAGCGCCGGATGCCGGGCGAAGTCTTCAGCGTCGCATCGGTGGTGGCGCGCTGACCCGGTCGTTCAGCCCACGAACGCCGTGATGACGTCAGCGATCTGGACGGCGTGGGTCTTCTGCACGTTGTGGCCACCGTCGGGGAACTCCAGGCGCGGGCCGGCCGGTACGGCATCGGCGAGCGCTCGGAAGGTGCCGGCGGGGATCACCGGATCGTCGGTGGCCCAGACCACCATCGTGGGGGCCTGCATACCGGCGAGGTTGGCTCGGTGCTGGCCAAAGTCAAAGGCCGCAGCATCGAGCAGAGCGAAGGCCCGCTCGTCGTCGCTCAGGTAGCGCGGGAATCCCTGCATCGAGTACAGCCGGCGAATGGCCGGGGCCAGCAGGGTCCGTACTGGTGCAAGGCGCAGCGGTTGGGCGAGCAGTTGCATCGGCGCGCGGGCAAGGTGCGCGGTCGGCCCTGTCGAAGAGATCATCACGCAGGCCACGCCGAGGTCCGGACGGTGCGCCGCGATGTGGGCGACGACGGCACCTCCCGCCGAGTGCCCGATGAGCACGGCCTGCGAGACCTCGAGGTGGTCGATCACCTCGCACACGGCGGCGGCGCGGTCAGCAGTCGTCATCCCAGCCCAGTTGGTTCTCGGCGAGGCACCGTAGCCAGGCGGGTCTACCCGGATTACTCGGTGGTGGCCGCTGAGGGCGGGCGCGAGCCAGCGGTAGTCCCGGCCGCTGCCAGGCAGTCCTGGGATGGCGACGATCGTCACGTCGCCGGTGCCCTCATCGGTGTAGGCCAGGTCCCCGACGTATTGCACGCGGGGATCGCTGGGTCGCAGGCTCGATGGCATAGGTCCACGGTAGGGCCTCGGCGCGGGACATTGAGGCAACCGCCACTTCGTCCTCTCGAACCGGTGCGAGTCACGATCGGCACCCAGTGCCTCGGCGTAGACCGGGCGAATGCCGGCAGTAGGTGCGCCGCATCACCTCGTCGGCGGCCCGGATGGCCTGAGCTGCGGGCCCCAGCGTGCAGGGCATTCGTGATGGACAGGAAGCAACCCCGGCGCTGGCCTCAGCCAGATGTGCAGATGCTTCCACCAGGAGGTCGCGGGGCCGGAATGTCAGCGATTGAACCATCCTCGCAACATGACCGATACGACTAGGCTGGAGTAGGACACCCATGCGGTGAGGAGACATCATGCCCCGAGTGCTTGAAGTTCCGGCAGCGATAGACCTGCCCGTCACAGCGACAGCTGGGGGGATTCCGGGGGACAACGCCCGCACCCGCCCTGATCACCCCATGTACCTGATCAGATCCGGGGACGGCTGGACCGACGTCACCGCACGGGAGTTCAACGACCAGGTCCGCGCCGTCGCCAAGGGATTGGTCACTCGCGGAGTCGAAGCCGGTGCCCCGGTCGCGATTCTGGCGTCCACCAGCTACGAGTGGGCGGTGCTTGACTTCGCGCTGTGGTCCATCGGCGCGTTCGCTGTGCCGATCTACGATTCCTCCTCCGCAGAACAGATCGAGTGGATCCTGGCCGATAGCGCGGCAACCGCGGTGGTCGTCGACACAGCGAATGCCGCTGAGCGCGTGGGCAACGGACAGGCACCGCCGCTCTGGCGTTTCGACGAGGGCCTGCTGGCTGCCCTCGCCGAAGAGGGCGCCCACGTCGAGGACGCCGTCATCGATCAGCGACTGGCTGCCGCGTCGCCGCAGGACATAGCGACCATCGTCTACACCTCAGGCACGACGGGTCGTCCGAGGGGCTGCGTGCTCACCCACGAGAACCTCATGTTCGTCGTGCAGACTCTGGTCGCCACAACCGGTCCGGTCGTCACGACCCCTGGCGCTCGCACCGTCATGTTCCTGCCGACCGCCCACGTCCTGGGTCGCGGCGCGCAGGTCTACTGTGCGCTCGGCGGAATGCAGGTCGCCCACTGTCCCAAACCTGCGCAGTTGCCCGCCGACATGCTCACCGTACGACCAACCTTCCTCGTCGGGGTTCCTCGAATCTTCGAGAAGATCTTCAACGCCGCGCAGCAGAAGGCCCACGCGCAAGGCAAGGGGCGCATCTTCGAACGGGCTGCGAAAGTCGCGATGGAATACGGCCGGGCCACTCACGCGCAAGGGCCGTCGCTGCGCCTACGCGCGGAGCATTTCCTCTTTTCCCGGCTCGTGTACTCCCGCATCCACGCGGCCGCTGGTGGTCAGTTGCGATTCGCTATCACCGGGGGAGCCAGTCTCGGTGAGCGTCTCGGGAGCTTCTTCGCCGGCATCGGAATGACGGTCATGGAGGGGTACGGGCTCACGGAGACCACGGCGTCGGGCACGTTCAACCGCGCCGACAACTCCCGGATCGGAACAGTCGGCCAGCCGATGCCCGGCACAGCGGTGCGGATCGCCGACGACGGGGAGGTCTGGCTGCGAGGCCCACACGTCATGGCCCGCTACCACAACAACCCGGCGGCGACGGCAGCAGCGATCGACAGCGACGGGTGGTTCCACACCGGAGATGTCGGCGCGTTGGATATGGACGGTTTCCTGCAGATCACGGGCCGTCAGAAGGAGATCATCGTTACCTCCGGCGGAAAGAATGTGGCGCCGGCAGTCCTGCAGGACCGGATGCAGGCGCACAATCTGATCGGCCCGACGATGGTCGTCGGCGAGGGCCGGCCGTTCATCGGCGCGCTGCTTACTCTCGAACCTGACGCGTTGGCGGCGTGGGCGGTCGCGAACAAGAAGTCCGGGCGCACGGTGGCAGAACTGCGCGATGATCCGGACCTGCATGCCGAGATCCAGGCGGCCGTCGACGATGCGAACGCGGCTGTGTCCAGGGCTGAGTCCATCCGGTCCTGGCGGCTGCTGGACGCAGACTTCACGGAGACCTCCGGACACCTCACTCCGACCCAAAAGCTCAAGCGGGAGGTCGTGGTCAAGGACTTCGCCATCGAGATTGACGCGCTCTACTCCTCATGAAAGAGCACTGGGTGCCCCGGCGGGTCCCTTGCCGCGGGATCTGTTTCGGGACTGCCGCGCGGGACTAGCATGAAGTGAGCCGATGCCGGGAGTCGCCGTGTCCAAGCTGACATTTCTTGTGGTGTGCGTGCTGATGGGTGTCGTCGGTGCCGGTCCGGCATTTGCGGCGCCGTCTGGGCTGATCGTGGCCGACCCCTCCGTGACGGCCTACCGTGATGATGGTTCGCTCACTGTCACGGTGGAGGTGTCGAACCCGACGCGGTCCATGGCCGTGCTCTCGCTCACCGCGGGCACCTGCCAGGCGGTGGGTGCACCGGTCCTCGAGGCCCGATCCACGTCCGATGTGAGCTTCGAACTGGCCGAATGTCCCGCGGAACGTGGCGCGCTGAGCGCTGAGCTGACCGCCACGCTGGTCGCGGTGTCAGGTCGGCAGACGCAGGCTGTCCCGGTGCCGCTCGCTCTGACCGTGGAGGATGTCCCAGGCACTGACTGGGGAGTTCTGTGGTTGTTCCTGGTGGGCTTCGCCGCCCTCGTTGCGGTGATCCCGCCCTATCTCACGTGGCTGGCGTTTCCGTTGGGCAATGAGACGCTGCGCGCCCGCTTTCGCGCCGCAGATGGGCGGGCAATCCTGACCAAGCTCTGGTCGAAGCAGTTCTGGGATCATCTGGATGACAACCTGCCCGGCATCTCCTCGGATTGGAACTTCAAGGACAACTGGGCCTCCAACGTGGGCCTGGCGGCGTCGCTGTTCACTGGGATCTTCGCGACGGCAGGCCCGCTGTCCGCACTCACCGGCGACGCGGCCACCTCCACCCTGGCGGTCGTGGCGGTTTCCGCAGCTCTCGCGGCTGCGCTCATCGCGTCGGGGCCGTTGTGGCTCACGATCCTCAAGCGCAGGACGTGGGAGAACCAGGGGTACGCACGGCACAACACGGTCGCGGGGGTTCTGATGGCCTCATTCGTCGTGTACTTCGCCACTCTGGGCCTGATCGCCACCACGCTGCGAGCAGCGAGCGGTTTGGTCCCCACCGCGCTGCTCGTGGTGGTAACGGTGGGCGCAGTGCTGCTGCTGATGGCATACGCCTGGAAGTCGATCCCGCTCACGCTGGGACTCGGTGCCATGCCGCCTGCTGGTGAGATGGTCTGGGTCGTCGAGCCGGGCCCATCGCAGGACCAGTGGCTCATGCTGCGGCGCCTGGAGCTGTCACCCGCCCCGCGCGCCGCCGGGTTGGCTCCCGAGGCGTTCGTATTGCGGGAGGCCGACCGAGCGCGTGGGGTCTCGGCCATGCCGTAATGGAGTCGCGTGACGGCCTTGACCGCCCCACGACCCCAGCGACTACCCTGAACAGGTCAGGTTGCGGCCCGACGGGCTTCCTCGCCGATGGCAGGACACGCTCCCAACCGCACGGAGTCTCTTCGTGCTCGCGGGGTGTGGTGTGCCGTTGTTGCGGTCGTCGGCGGAGTCGATGCTGGCTGAGTTGCTGGCTCACACCGCGGTGCCGAGATTGACTCGCCAGTTCCGGATCGACCAGGGCTACCTGCCCCCTGCCAGCGAGGTGCGCTCCTGGGAGTCGTCGCTGCCAGTGCTGATGGCCGATCTGCGCGACGCGGGGCTTGAGGATGTCGAGGTTCTGGTCGAGCATCGCCTCCCGCTGTCGAGCAAACGCACCGATGTGATCGTGTGCGGTGAACACCCGAAGACCCGTGACCCCTCATACCTGGTGGTGGAGCTCAAACAGTGGTCGACTGCGCAGGCGGACCCCGACGATGTGGAGTTGGTGAGGGTCGCCGCCTACGGCGATCGGTGCGTTCTGCACCCGGGCCGGCAGGTGCAGAACTATGTCGACTACATGGCTGACTTCGTGCGCGTTCTCGATGGGCATCGCGACCGGATTCGGGGGGCGGCCCACCTGCACAACGCCACGCAGGCCGGTGTGGCCAGCCTGCGCCAGCGGGCGGAGACCGATACGAGCAGGCTGTTCACTGGCGACGAACGCGGGCGCTGGTTGGACTACCTGCAGAGCCGCTTCGCAGCAGGTTCGGGGGGTGCGCCCGCGGCCGATGCGCTGGTCTCGTCGGCCACGGCTCCCAGCAAACAGCTGATGAAGTTGGCCGCCGCTGAGATCCAGCAACAGGAGCAGTTCGTCCTGCTGGACGAGCAGGAGGTCGCCTATCGGATGGTGCTGAATGCCGTCGCGAAGGCGATCAGGGGGGATCACAAGTCCGTGGTGATTGTGACCGGCGGCCCTGGAAGCGGCAAGAGTGTCATCGCCCTGTCGCTACTCGGGGAGCTGTACCGGACGGGTCGCACAGCCGAACACGCGACCGGGTCGAAGGCGTTCACAGAGACGCTGCGCAAGGTGGCAGGGGCCAGGCAGCCCCGCGTCAAGCAGTTGTTCGGCTACTTCAACCAGTTCGCCCACGACGATCCGAACTCCTTGGATGTGCTCATCCTCGATGAGGCACACCGCATCCGCGAGAACAGCAACAACCGCTTTACGCCGCGCACCAAGCGCTCGACCCAGCCCCAGATTCACGAACTGCTCGATGTGGCACGGGTCCCGGTATTCCTGCTCGACGAGCACCAGGTGGTGCGCCCGGGCGAGATCGGGACGGTGGCCGAGATCAAGCAGGCAGCGGCTCGGCGCAGCCTGGATGTCCAGCTGGTGGAACTCGACGCGCAGTTCCGCTCTGGCGGGTCACGGGCCTACGAGACCTGGGTGCTGCGGCTACTAGGCCTGGCCGACGGTGGGCCCGTTGACTGGACCGGCGATGACAACTACACCCTGCGCGTGGTTGACAGCCCGCAGGAGTTGGAGGACTTCCTGGCGTCGCGTCTGGCGCGCGGGTACGGCGCCCGGATGACGGCCGGGTTCTGCTGGCCGTGGCACGATGCCGAACGCGGTCAGCCGCTACCTGACGACGTGATGATCGGGCAGTGGGCGCGACCTTGGAACAATAAGAACGAACGCGCGCACGGTGACGCTCCCGGTCGGTCCCTGTGGGCCACACAGGACGGCGGCTTCGGTCAGGTGGGCTGCGTGTACACAGCGCAGGGCTTCGAGTACGACTGGTCCGGGGTGATCCTCGGCCCTGACCTGCTGTGGCGAGACGGCCAGTTCCGGGCTGACGTGAGCGCGTCTCGCGATGGCGCCTTTAAGGGCCGGGGGGCGGCATCGTTCGACACATTCGTGCGCAATGTCTACAAGGTGCTGCTCACCCGGGGGATGATGGGAACAGTCCTCTATTCCACAGATGAGCAGACGCGGCGAATGCTGAAAGGCCTGATTCGTGACGATTGAGGACTTGACCCTGGCGTTACGTCAGTTTGCCGCCGATCGGCAGTGGGAACCGTTTCATACGCCCAAGAACCTCGCGATGGCCATCGCGGGAGAGGCGGGGGAGTTGCTGGCCGAACTGCAATGGCTGACGCCTGCGGAGTCGGCCTCGTTAACACCCGATCAGCGCAAGGCGGTGGCCGCGGAGATGGCCGATGTCCTGATCTACCTGTGCCGGCTGGCCGATGTGCTCGGGATCGATCTGCTCGATGCCGCGCACGCGAAGGTGGCCGTCAATGCTGAGCGCTTCCCGATCCGGGGGATCGCTCAGGAGCCGTGAGGTGAAACCGGCTCGTTTCAGCGTTCCGCCAACGATCTCGGATGACCGGATGCCTGACTGTCGACGTGGGTCCGGCGCCGGGAAACCTCGCCGTGGTCCTCAACCTGCCCGACCTCGAAGATGCCTTGGCGGGCCTCGGGACGTGGTGACGACGCTGCTTGAGTCGTCGCACGGGGTTGCTTCGGGGCGCGCTTGGTCAGGCACTCCGGCCGTCCAGACTGGGTGTCTTCACGGCCGTTGTGAGTGTGTCCCACAGGTAGTCCGCGCGACCCCACACCGGATCCATCACCTGGATGCTGTAGTAGCCGGCCAGGTCCTGCGCGGTCAAGGAGGTCTCCTCTGCAATGCCGGTGAACAGATCATCGGCCGCCATCCGACCCCCGATCCACGTCACTGGCGACCGTTCCAGGAGTGTGACGGGCACGTCCAGCCAAAGGTCGACGCTTTCATGCGGCTCCAGCAATGGTGCTATGAACGCGACCAGATCTGTGTGCACCAACTGCTCGTCAAGGTGCCGCGCGAGGTCGAGGTCCGCCAGCCCCGATACGTAGGCGCGCTGGCGCAAATCGCCCCTGTCCAACCCGGGCTGTGAGCAGTCCGTCGCAAGTCCCAAACGGTTCAGCTGCACGAGATGGTGGACGATCGGCGCTGTTTCGATAGCGGGCCGGTAGTCGTAGCAGAACGGATTGAACGGCAGGTCTCCGACCAGGAAGTCGGTGACGCACTCGGCCAGTTCGCGCAGGTTCGACACAGACGCCCACCGTCGTGTCATCTGCACCGGCGCAGCGGTCCTCATCGCGGACATGGAATCGGTCGCCTGAGTGGGCCACCAGGCGGGCGGTTGTTGAAGCATGATCAGCCTTTCTGCCAATGTGCGTGAGCTCATCATGCTGTCGGGGTACGACAGGATCCCAACGCCGTCCACAGCGGGGGTGGGAGCGGGGTGTTCTGGGGCACTTTCGTCAGGAACCCTCCCGTACGCGCCTGGTGTCGTAGGCCCACATCGCGATCTCGACCCGGTTGCGGGCCCCGAGTTTGGCCATCACTGCGGCGATGTGGGTCTTGACGGTGCTCAGGCCGATGAAGAGCTCCGTGGCGATCTCAGCGTTGGTCCGGCCCCGTGCGACCAGCGCCAGGACCTCCTCCTCACGTTCGGTGAGTGGGTCGATGGGCTGGACGGGTACCTGCGGCGCCGAGTCGGCGAATGTCGCCAGCAACCGGCGGGTGACATTGGGGGCGATCAGCGCGTCCCCGTTGGCCGCCGCGTGGATGGCCTGCACGAGGAGCTGCGGCCCGGCGTCTTTGAGCAGGAAGCCTCGGGCGCCCGCGCGCAGGGCGCCGAGGATGTACTCATCGAGGTCGAAGGTGGTGATCACGACGACCGCGATCGGGTCCTTCACGTCCGGGCCGGCCAGGCGCCGCGTCACTTCGATGCCGTCGAGCCCGGGCATCCGGATGTCGACGAGGAGGACGTCGGGACGCAGCCGGGTCGCCACGTCGAGGGCGGCGAGCCCGTCGGATGCCTCTCCAACGACCTCGAGGTCGGGTTGCGCGCCGAGGATCATGACCAGCCCCGTCCTGACCAAGTCCTGATCGTCGGCCACGACCACCCGGATACTCATGCCGGTGCATCCAAGGGCAGCACGGCCTCGACCACCCAGCCCCCCTCGGGCCGCGGTCCGGCCGACAGCGTTCCGCCGAGGAACTGGGCGCGTTCTGACATGCCCAGCAGGCCGAACCCGGGCGCCGGAGCCCGCCCCGGCTCAGGCCGTCCATCGTCGGTGACGAGCAGCCTGACGAACCTGCCCTCTCGGTGTAGGTCGATCCTGACGCGGGTCGCGCCCCGGGCGTGCCGAACGGCGTTGGTCAGCGACTCCTGCGCGAGCCGGTAGAGGGCGGCGTCAACCGGTCCTGGGAGCCTAGGTAACGCGCCGTCCACCGAGACCTCGACGGTGGGCGTCGTTTCGGTGCGCGCCAGAGCGGGCAGGTCCGCGACGCCCATCTGGGGTGAGTAGGCCACGGACTCATCCTCACGAAGCACGCGCACCATGGACCTCATCTCCGCAAGCGTTCGCGACGCTTCAGATTCGATCGCCGCCAACACCTCGGCAGCCTTCTCAGGCTGGGTGCCGGCGACCACGCCACCTGCCTGCGCCTGGACTGCGATGGCCGAGACGTGGTGGGCCACGGTGTCGTGCAGTTCGCGCGCCAGCGCCACCCGCTCCTCGTTGCGGATCTCGCGCTGTTGGCGCGCCCACAGGTCCGCGCGGTAGCGGAACACCGCCGCGAGGGCGACGATCATCAGCAAGAGGGCGCTCGCGCCGAGGACTTCGGCCCAGCCGGCGGAGGCGGCGGACATCCCCAGCACGACGACGGCTGCCACGAACGCCGTCCCCAGGACCATCTCCCGTCCAGAGCCCCACCGCACCAGCGAGTAGAGCAGGATCAGAACGGCCATCATGGCCAGGAGGCCGAGGTCTGCGGCGTCGGCAGTCAGTTGGAGGACCGAGAGCAGCCCGGCGACGCCCCATCCCACCAGGGCGGCCAGCAGGGGCCTGCTACGCCGAAGGAGCAGGGCAGGTACGAGCGCCAGAGCGAGCACCGTGACAAGAGGGCGCCAGGCCAGGTCAGGCCGAACGATGCCCTCGAGCAAGGCGACGGCCGCGAACACGCCCACCAGTAGCCAGTCGAGGCGACCGAGCGGTGGGGCGTCAGCGGGCCGCGACTCATGCCAGATGGTGCGGCGGACTGTGATCACGGCTCCAGCCTAGGGATCGGTCCGCCTCGGCGTACCCGCCTAAAGAACTAGACCGAGATCATGCCATGGGCCAGGCGACTGCGGCCTCTGGGCCGATACGCCAAGCCGCCGCGCTCAGCGATCGTGGAACTACTGATCCTCACTACGACCAGGGAGCCCAAAGATGAGTACACATCAACCCACCCCAACACTGCAAGACCAGCCCATCTCGGTGAGAGCCAAACTCGCCGCAGCATGGACAAGCTTCATGTTCCTGTACGCCTACGTGGACATTCTCAACTTCTACACGCCCGGCACCGTCGACGACATCCTCGACGGCAGAGTCTTCGAATTCGCTCTCTCCCAGACCTTCTCGACCACGGCTTTGGCTCTTATGGCCGTCCCGATCTTCATGGTCGTGTTGTCGATGACGTTGCCGGCCCGGCTGAACCGCATCGTGAACCTCGTCGTGGCCGCGCTGTACGTTCCGATCACGGTGTTCAATGCGGCGGGTGAGTCCTGGCTGGCCTTCTATGGCCTGGGCATCGCACTGGAGTTGACTCTGCTCGCCCTCATCGTGCGGTACGCCTGGACCTGGCCCAGCACCGCAATGTCGGGGCCCATCCCGACCAGTCGGGACCGGGAAGCCCTTCGGATTCGGTGAACTGGGCGGGGCCGGGTGCACCGGGTGCACCCGGCCCGTGGGCTGAATCGCCGGTCGTCGTGGACGGCGATATTGGCAACCCCGGTCCCTCAAGCAGAGTCACAGCCATGGGAAGGCCCCATCGATTCCTGCTGGAAGAGGACCCGGATTGTGTTGAGCGTGTCGGTGTTTTCCAAGGTGGTGGGTCGGCCGGGCCCAGCGCTTCCGGGCTATCCCTTCGTGGACGCGAGAAGGGAGGCCCCGTACTTCAACCTCAAGCCTGAGTAAGCAGTGCGCGGCTGTCGATCCTCGGGCTGGCGGCGCACGGCTCGCCATGACCTGCAGGAGACAGTTGGCAGCGTGTCGGTGCGCTTGCTCAAGAGGGGACGTCAAGGGGTGTCCCCAGCCTGGCCAGCCGCGTACACTCACCGCATGCTTGATCAACTGCACGCTGAGGGCCGGGCGGTCGTTGCTGCCCTCGTGACCCTGCCGATCGTCTTCGCCAGCCTGGGTCCGGCTGCAGCCAACGTTGTGTTGGTCCCGCAGACCCAGGACTCCTATGACACCCTGCTGGACGCCGCCACCCAGATCGACGGTGCCGCGGCGTCGTCGAGGCTCGGCGTGGGGATAGTGACGGGGGACTTCAGTTGTGACGGAGTGACTGATATTGCGATGGCCTCCGGCGGCGGTGTCCAGGTCCTGCATGGCCCGATTGAAAGCCTGCCGCGAGCCGTGGATCTGGCCACGCCAGTCGATGGGTTCCTGATTGAGGACTCGATCTCGAGTGTCGTCGATGCCGCAGGGGATGTGAACGGAGACGGTTGTGACGACCTGCTCGTGCCGTTCGGGGCAAGCGCCACCTATGTGGTGTTCGGCCGGGCGGGTAACGATCCGGTGAGATTGTCTGCGCTGGGGGCGGGAGGTTATCGCGTGGTCAGCAGCAGCTTCTCGAGTCGCAATACCGATGCCGAAGGGATCGGTGATGTCAACCGGGACGGCCTCGGTGACATCGTCCTCAGCGACGCCAACGCTGACAGCGCCTACGTTGTGTTCGGTCAAACCGGCTCCTCCGATGTCCTGCTGTCCACCCTGGGTAGCAGGGGTTATCCGATCGCCGTGGAGGGCGTGGAGTCCGTGTCTGACGCCGGTGACGTCAACCGCGATGGCCTTCCGGATCTCCTGTTGGGTGCGTCCCGCTTCGACGGCCGGGAGGGCCCGGACGCCGGTGCCGTGTGGGTGGTATTCGGCAAGGCCAACACCACGCCCATGGACGTGACCTCTCTGGGAGCTGCCGGCTACCGGATTGAAGGGGGCGAGGAGACCCAGTACATCGGGGTGGGCGTCGTCAACGCCGGTGACGTCAACGCTGATGGGGTTCCCGACCAGCTGATCGGGCGGTTGTCCGTGGCGGAGCAGCGCGGCGGGGTCATGGTGGTGTTCGGCAAGTCCTCATCAACGAAGACCGTGCGTTTGAAGCCATCCGGATTCCGCGGCTACGTGATCACCGGAACGGTCGATTCCCAGATCGGACGCCACGCGCTGGTTGGCAATTTCGATGCGAACCGGGACGGCCGGGCCGATCAGATCATCGGTGCGCCGTACTCCGATGCCAGCGGCAGGACGGCAGCGGGATCGGTGTGGGTTGTCTACGGGCAAGGCGCCAAGCGAGACATCTCTCTGGATTCCTACACGGACGGTTACCGGGTGGACGGCCCGGCGACCGACGCCCAACTCGGTCGCGGGGCGGCAGCGATTCCCTTGGGTGGTGGGCAGGGTGTCCGCGTGTTGTCGGGCGCCATGAACAACAGCGCCAATGGTCGATTCGAGTCGGGCTCCGTGTTCCTCATCGGGCCGCAGTCGTCGCTGCCCTCGCTGCAGCAGCCGGTGACCGGCCTGCGCTATGAGACGGTGAATGCGAGCAGTGTGGTCACATCTGCCGTAGCTGCGGCACGCGTGCGACCACAGTTGCTGCGCATTCAGGCGACCTTTGCCTCAGGTGTCGTCGCGAAGGTCGTCGTTGGCCGGATCGTTGCGGGTCGTTTCGTCGTGACCGCCGCTGGCGTCTGCCGGGCCGGGAAGCCACGCCGCCCGGCGCTGGCCTGCACTCGTATTCAGCCTGTCTTCGCGCGCACAGTCGTGGTGGCCGGGCCAGGTCGGCGGACAGCAACACTGCCCAAGGCGCTCAAGCGCGGGAGGTACGTGGTCAGACTGTGGGCAACGACTGCTGAAGGGCGCACCTTCGGGCCGTATACGGCGACTGTGGCAGTTCCTCGCTGAGGGGTCGTCGACCGGGTTCAACCCCGTCGACGGTGTATCGCAACGATTTACCACCCCTTGGTGATGTCGTCGTCAGGCTGGACCGCAGTCAAGACCGGGGAGTCCCGTTGCCGCCCGGAAGACTGAGTCTTTCTTGGAACCCTGGGGGCGTCCCGTGGCGCGTACGCTGATCACCTCGCGGCCCTCAGGAACTCCTCGAACGTCGCGCTGCCTCGATCGCCGGACTTGACCGTGTTCCTGCCTTCCCGGAAACCCCTGCCGATTCTGCCGGGGACGGGAGCGTTCACCAGGCCCTTTCTGCTCTCGATCGTTGCCAAATACAGGCGCATCCAGTCGGCGATATCCGCGGTGCGAGGACCGCCAAAGTCCGGACGCCTTCCGGTCAGGCGTGCCTCTGTGATGGAGATGAGTCTCGACGCCACTTCGCCGCTGTTCACAGGCTGGAACGCGAAACCCTTGGGCACGATGGCCACCGGCGGCTTGCTGCCGGCGTTGAGGGCTCGCAACAGCAGGTCGTGAAACTGCGTGGCCCGCAGGATCGACCAGGACAGCCCGGAGTCCGCGATGAGTTGCTCGGCCTGCTGCTTCGCCTTGTAGTACGGGAGGGGAATCTGGTCGCATCCCACGATCGAGATGTACGTGAGGTGAGGCGACGAGCCGGCTTGCGTTGCAGCGATCAGATTCCTGGTTCCGCGCAGGTCCACCGTTGCCCGTAGCTGCGTGGGATTCGATGCACAGTGGATGACGGCGTCGACGCCGGTCACAGCTGCGGCTAGACCCTGGCCGGTGGCCAGGTCGGCGGTGCGCACTCGGCAGGCCGGGAAGCCGGCAGGCAGTGTGGTGCGCCTGGTCAAGACGCTCACCTCGTGGCCGGCGGCCGGCAACTGGTGCACGATGTGTCTGCCGAGGGTTCCCGTGCCACCGGTTACCAGAATGTGCATGGGAGCAATATAGGCAAGAAGATCCGCGCGTTCATGCAGGTTCGCAACGGCTCGGCTGAGTCTGCGGTCCTATGGTCGACGACACCGGCACCAAGGCGCACAGGGCGACCTCGCAGAAGGGAGGCACACCATTTCAGTCCCACATGATCCATGGGTGCTCCTCGCTCCCGGGCCTGCAAGCATGGGGCCCTGAATCGAGGAGGATGAGACATGGGTTCTGGCACGCACCGTGCGCAGCCCGATTCTGTTTGGCGCGAGAAGCCGCTGCCGAGAGTCCCGCTGCTCGGCGTTCTGGTCGGTACGGCCGTCCTCGTCGTTGGTTTGATGTCCCTGTACCTCGTGATGCGAACGCTCGGCTTGGACTATGGCGGCGCGTGCGCTGTGGACGGTCCCAACCAAATCAGGTCGGGGCAGGAGTGTGAGCCCGGTATCTTCACATCCGCTTACGTGAGCATCGCCATTTCGGTCACAGGTGGGCTGCTGCTTCTGTGGAGCTCCCGAAGGTATGACGCTGGTTTGGTCTCATGGGCCGCAGCTGGGACCTTGGCGACGTTGTTCTTCGGTGCGTTAGGTGTCAGCTTTCGGAAGGTCGCGGCGGCTCTGCCCGCCTCGGCGGAAGGCATCTCCGACTTCAACGCGGTTGGTGTGGTATTCGTCGTCCTGGCGGTCCTCGCCCTCGGCCTCACCCTGGCGACGATCCGGTACGGCGACCGAATCGGACGTCTGGATCATCCCAAACCGTCGATGCGCGCCTGGTTCGCCTGGCTGGGTGCAGTCGTGGTCGGCCTGTCCACTGGATTGGCGGTCGGCGCACTCATTGTGAGGGCGGCATAACAGACCCAGCCGCGGCGCCAGTGTTGTTCCTGTCCAGCACCGCGCCGCAGCTTGACAAACGACACGGGGGCAGGAGCCGTCGCGACTGCGTCGCTCCTCCCAAATCCAAGCCCGAGCGCCACCAAAAGCAGAAGGCCCCGGCGCAAGCACCGGGACCTTCTGCCTTTAGTGGCGGGGGCAGTGTGAGTGGCCGCGGGGGGTCTGGAGATACATAGGGGAGGTATACGGCGCCTGTGGGCTTAACGCCTGAATCATGGTGTACCTCCTGTGTCGACGGTACCTCGAGGGGGGACGGAAGGGAAGCGGCGACTGGGTGGATTGGACGGCTGTCGGCAGTGGCATCCTCCCTGTCCCGGCGTCCACGAAACGGCGTCGGCAGCGTCGTCCCAGTCGTTGGGGACCACGTCGCCGGGCCAATCCCCGCCGAGGCTCAAAGCGGAAGGATTGTGGAGGAGCAGCAGAGCCCTCAGCCACACGGTGATCGAGTGGGCGCAGCGGCGTGGTGTTCGACACCCGGACTCGCACGGTGAAGAGAGCTTGCTGCGTCGCCTCGTCCCTCAACGCGTGATCGGCAATAGCGTGACCCGGTGGGCCTTCGCGCCTCTACTGGAAGACGTTGGCCCTGCCCTGGGTGCTGGTTCGCCCGTACTCTGGCTAGATGACCGAGTTCGACCGCATCTCCAGGGATGTCGACGTGATGGGTGGCAAACCCTGCATTCGAGGTACGCGGGTGACGGTCGGTGTCGTGGTGGGACTGGTCGCCACTGGCAAGTCGTTCGACGAGATTCTTGAGGCCTACCCATATCTGATGCTGGATGACATCAAGCAGGCCCTGTCGTATGCCGCATGGCGGGTCGAGGAGATCGAGATTCCCCTGTCCGCATGAGATTCCTCATCGACATGAACCTCAGCCCGCTGTGGGTGCCGTTCATCGAGGCCGCGGGCCATCACAACCTCCCAACGCTAGAAGCCTCCCGAAATCGAGATCCTGGGTGACCAACACCAAAGCCCATCGCTGGGCATACCCAAGGAGTTCTCCGTCGGGCGCATCGAGTGCACTCACGTCTCGCCAGTGCTCCCTGTGGAGGCGCGAAGGCCCAGCCTGTCACATGAACGAAGGTTTGTGAGACACGGGGCGACCTTGGTTGACCGCCACTGTTCATCAACGCCGAACGCGGCCAGCGCTGAGCGTCAAAGTCGCAGGCCGCAGCCCGGGCCAGGAGACAGTCACGCGAGCGGTGAGTTTGCGTCCAGTCGTCCAGGGCTTAAGGCGCAGTCGCGTTGCCGAGGAGACTGTCCGCTTGCCTGCTTTCCACGTGACAGACATCTGAGAACTGGCTGGAGTCCAGCTGCCACCGGCGAGCTTCACCACGCGCCTGGCGCGGACTGTGCCCTTTATACTCGGGGGGCCGGTCACGCGGACGCTGGGTTCGAACACGTCGACGTCGTACTCGTAGGTTGTGCCCGCGCTGACTTGCACGTGGTAGAGGCCGGGTGAGGTGTCGTCCATGTACCAGACGAGTACCTCGTCGCGGTGGATCACTGGCGCGGTCCAGGTCCGGCCGGCCTTCGTGACCGTGACCGAGGCCCTGGCCCACCCGGCTGGGTTGCCCTTGAGGGCAGCTGTGGTGGTCAGTGACCAGCGCGAGGGGGTGAGACCGCTGGGGAATGAACCGGCCTTGGGCCACCTGATGACGGCTTCCGGGGCCGGGTCGAGGTGGTCGATGCCTTCCCCGAACACGGCTATCGCGTTGGTGTTGGGTGTGCTGCCGATGCCGATGCTGGCGAGGCCGGGTTGCAGCAGCCAGGTGCGGTGTCCCACGGCCTGGTTGTTGGGGCCGTCATCATTCATGTAGCCAGTGACAGCCTGCGCCGCCGTGTTTCCGATGGACAGATTGGAGCGTCCGGCCCCTGCGATTCCCTCAGGCGTACGGCATCGCCAGTACCGGGTAGGAGCGTGAGACAGTTCGCCGTTAGCCGCCATCATCAGGGCTGCAGCCTGAGCCTCGGCGGAGGCGCGCGCATCCAGTCGCACCGGACCCAACCCGGCCAGACCTCTCACGTAGTTCACCGAGTCCAGAGTCGCCTGCTGGGCGGCATCCGAAGGGGCGCCTGCGACGCACGAAGCGACGTCGCCGCTCCATGCGAAGGGCACTGCTTCTCGCTCGAGCTGCTGGATGTAACCGGCTTCCACGGGGCCCTTGTCGTCGGCCGGGACTGCGGTCATCGCGAGCAGGGTCAGGGCAGCGGCGATCACGGGTACACCCGATACCTACGTGACTGCGACGCGTGCTGCCCGCGTGCCTGGGCCTTCACCCGCACCTCAATATCGGCGGAGCCGTTCTTCGGGATCCTCAGAACCTTTCGGGATAGCACGAGCCGGGTTTTCGTCGCGCCGGGAATGCGCTGCCCGTTGACGTACCACCACTGGACGCTCTGTCGGACCTTGGACCGTGGGAAGGTCCACTCGGGAAACACGCGGATGGTGCGGCCCACCCGCCGTACTCCTTCCAGCTTGATGCCCATGGGGCGTAGTCGGGTTGCCGGCTGGACAGTTCCCGTGGGGGTGGCGTCCACGATGGACTCTGAGAAGCCCCAGTGAGAGGACCGTTGCCGCAGCACGAGACTGCGCCCGAGATCGCCGACGCGGACCTTGTACGTCGTGCCCCGCCCGACGCGCACCCCGTCGCGCCACCAGGACAACGAGACCTCGGAGTCCATCGACTCCATCGACGCCGGCATGACGGGAGCGCTGGTACCTGTCAGGGTCGCGCCGACCTGGGGGACTCCGGAATAGGTGGGCTGTCCCAGAGTGCGCATCGTCGGGTTGAACAGGTGCACGGTGTATGAGTGGCTGACTGTCTGCCCGGCGCGGACGATGCCTTCCACGGTGACCATCACGTCGTCAAGTGTCTCCAGTTGTGAGACCTCCCACTGCAGGTAGTTGACGGCGTCGTCGCCCGCCGTGCCGTAGGCCGCCTTGATCCGGGTGTTCGCGACCGGCTGGCCGGTCGCGGGGTCGGTCATGCGTACCGACGCGTTCGTGAAGTCCGCACCCGCACCGGCCAGGTACCAGCCGGAGGACTCTTGCAGGGGCTCCGGGAAGTAGCCGGCGCTGGGCCACGCCATCCACGGTGGGGGGTCCTGGTACCCACCCGAGTGCGTCACCGCCAGGTCGCCGCCACCAGGCACCCAGCCGATGCCCACTTCCGTCGCGAAGGCGTCGATCACGACCCCCGTGTCGGGTAGCATCACCCAGGTCGGCTCATCGGTGCAGTGCACCTTGTGGCCAGGGTAGTTCGAGGCCTCCAGCCCGCACTGGTCCCCGAAGGTCCACGCGAAGGCCCCCAGTTGCGCTCGAGCGGTCAAGTCCTGTGAAAGACCCACTGCAGGAAGGCCCGTCAAGGCGCGCCCGAAGTTCACAACGGCCAGCTGGCCTTGGAGGAACTCCGGGCTCAGAGCGCCGGGGTTGCAGGCCTGCTCGCTGCCTGTCCACCCGTCCGGAACGCTCTTGGAGGCGGCCAGCGCATCCATGTAGGCGGTCTCGACCGCCTCCCTGTTGTTGACGTCGAGGTCGGGCGGGGTCGCAGCGATCGCCTGAGTCGGCATCATCGCCGCGGCGGCCCCCAACAGCATGCAACCGGTCATGCCTGTCAGATTCATAACGTCCCCCAATTTCGCTGGACCTACGCGGCTCGAACATACACCCGCCCGGGCGCCAGCAAGAATCCGATCCAGTTAACGGAGTCGCCCTAGTCAGGCACGATGCTGGGTCTAGGGTCCGTGGTAGGTGATCACGAACTGCGGTGAGGGGGAGACAGTGACAAGAACCATGAGGCTCGCGCTGGTGATGGCGGTCAGCCTGGCCACATTGGTGGCCCCGGCGCAAGGTCAACCCCCACCTGGGTCGGCAGGAGCCGCGGCAGGCCCGCAGGCGGTGTCCGCAGGGAAGAAGTCGGTCACCATCGAGGTTGTCGGGGTGCCGAGGGCCGGGAAGCGGTTCGTGGTGCGTGGTACCGCGCCTGCGAAGGCCCGGGTGGTTCTGTCGGCCCGCAAGCCGGGGACCAAGCGCTGGGCACGGGTGGGTCGGTCCCGCGCGGACGCCGGCGGCCGCTGGCGGGCGAAGGTACGACTTGCACCCGGCGGATGGGAGCTCGGTGCGCGCTCCCGTGGCAGGTCGGCCGTCACACAGGTGATGGTCGCAGGGCGAACCCAGAAGGCTGTTCTGCGGCGCAACGCCGACAAACTCAAGTCCAGGCAGATCGCGTCGGTCAGCGGCAACCCCGAAGGTTCCCAGACAGTGGTCCTGCACCGCAAGGACCAGCTTCCGAAGGTGGGAGACGTGTTGGTCGCTGACGCCTCACCGCATGCTCCGCAAGGTCTTCTGGGCAAGGTCGTCTCGGTCGACACGTCCTCGCTGACCGCCGTGATCAAGCCCGCCGCGCTGAGCGAGGCCTACAGCACCCTGACGGTGTCCATGTCGTCGACCTTGGGGCAGATGACCCAAGATGACGAGGCGTCGTCGGCCGCGCTGGCGGGCTACCCGGTCAAGTTTAAGTGCCGCAGTTCGATCAACGGCGGCGGCGCACGGCCCACTCTCACGGCCCGGCTGGACATGTCCAGCACGCGGGCCAGTTTCGACATGGACCTCAAACGCAAGTACGTGGACCTGCTTATCAAGGGGCAGCCCACCCTGGAAGCGGGCCTGTCATGGGAAGCTGCAGTGCAGGCAGGCTGTGAGGTTAGATTGTCAGCGCCCTCGATTCCGCTGGGTCCCACGGGTCTCACCCTGGACATCAGTGCGGCGCTCGAGGCGAGTCTGAAATCTGGGGGTGCCGTGAGCCTGACCGGCTCCGCGAAAGCCCGGTTCGCGGTGGGATTCACCGTTTCGGGCTCCCGAGTCACCTACACCAAGGGCGTGAATCTGGCAGTGGATTGGCCGCAGTTGACGACCTCGGCGCAAACGACGTTCGAGCTGTCGCTCAAAGATGAGGTCGCACTCATGGTGGCGGGCCGCTTCGGGATTTTCGGCGACTTCGGCCCTGTCATGGAAGCGGGGATCACGCTGTCGGGCACCGAATCGTGCCTCGACGTCACCGGTGCGCTCCAGGTTGGGCTCGGGCTCAAGGCGGATCTGTTCGTCACGGACTGGAGGGTGGACTTGGCGAAGGCGAAGATCACGCTGGGGCATCTCTTCAAGCGGTGCGAAGGCGCGCGACCGGAGACTCCTCGATCGAGCGCGTCACCATCTCCCACTGCGAGCTCACCGGGTACCCCGCCCACTCCCGTCACAGGTCGGCCCGCTGTCCTGAGCGCCGGAGAGAGTCACACGTGCGCTCTCGACGAATCAGGGAAAGCCTGGTGCTGGGGAGGCAATGAGGATGGGCAGCTTGGTGACGGATCAACGTCCGACGCCGCCGTCCCAGTGGCTGTGAACACTGACCGGTCATTCGAACGTCTCGAGGCCGGGGGAAACGCGACGTGTGCGCTGGATCCGTCCGGGGCTGCCTTCTGCTGGGGAAGGGGGACTTCCCGCACCCCGACCGCGGTACCGGGGGGCATGACCTTCACCGCCGTCTCGGTGGGTGGCGACGAATGGATGACGCTCGCTTGCGGACTGACACGGCAAGGGTCGGCTTATTGCTGGGGCGACAACCAGTGGGGCCAGTTGGGAGATGGATCTCGCCAAGCGTCGGCGAGCCCAGTGCAGGTGGCCAACTCCGGGGTGCTGGCCGGTACGAAACTGGTGGAGGTGGCAGCGGGCCTGGCACATGCGTGCGCCCTCGACGATGCCGGACAGGCCTATTGCTGGGGGGATGGTTACCACGGGCAACTGGGTAACAAGCAGTCCTTCCCCTTCCAGTTCTCCGAGGTGCCGGTGCGCGTCGATTCCAGCGACTACATCAAGGAGAAGGCCCTGGCTGTGCTATCAGGGGGGGGTGAGGCGACGTGCGCCCTCGCACGCTCAGGCGAGCCCTACTGCTGGGGCGTGCTCAACAACGATGATCCCTTCTCGCTTAGCAACATATCCATGAACTACCCGACTCCGCTCGGCGCCCTTGGAGCGATGCCAAACGGGAAGCTCTTGGTCGCCATCACCGTTGGAGGCGGCTACAGCAGTGATGGTGGAGCGCATTCATGCGGCCTCGATGCCTCCGGGAAGGCCTTCTGCTGGGGCAACGGCTACTTCGGGCAGTTGGGTAACGGGCAGTTGAAACAGAACAACTGGAGTTTGTTGAAGCAAGCAACCGAAGTCGCGGGCGAGATTGCCAGTCGGAGGATGGTCAGGATCGCCGCTGGGAACAGACACACATGCGCCGTCGATGAAGGGGGCCAGGCTTTCTGTTGGGGCCGTAATCGAGAAGGACAGTTGGGCAATGAGTCCGACCAAGACCAAGCGCTGCCCGTGCTGGTGTCCGGGGCCCACAAGTGGCAGCGATGAGTGAGTTCTCTTCGTCCATTAATTGACTCGAGCGCCGGGTCCAAAGGCAAACAGCTATGGTCAGGAAACGTGCGGATAACACTGCCTCTCCCGCCCGGCGGTTTCCAGCGATCATCGCAACGAGTTCTTCGTCTGGTTGGAGGTTGTGATGCCTACTCGTCGTATCCCGAAGGGTCTGGCCGGCGGCCGAAGACGTTGGCCAGGACCCGACATGCCTTACTAGAGGGGAGAAACAAGCGAACCCGACCTGATTATCGCAATCAGGGAAAGGATCACTGACTGGTGCGCTCTCGTTGGCCTCCTCGGTGAGGGCCAAGAAATCCACGCTGATGAGGAAACGGGATCGGGCCGTGGGCCGAGGCCGTCCGGGGCCCAGTTGGATTGGCAGATCCATTGCCCTCCTCGGAAGGCGGACGAACTCCCCGACCTTCAGGTGACCCCGGACTCAAGGCTTGACCTGAAGTTCACTCCGCTCCAAACGAGTTGAGCGCCTCCACGACTGGGTGCGGGAGTTGCTGCAGGGCAACCTGGCCACGGCGGCACGGATTGCTCAGCTCGTGCGTGGGAACGCTCTTCCGCTGTACTTGACCCGAGACCTTGACGAAGCCAAGCGGTACATCGCTGTAGGTACGAGGGAGACCAAGAGGCCAGATATGGCTTGATTGCCTCATCGCGGACCCAGACCATCCTGACCAACTACGGAGTCGACACCTCACCGACTACCTCGATGAGGCACGAGCGGACATCCTCGCCCGAAAGAGGTACGGCGCCAGATCTGGTCCAACAACCCCATATCCGTTAACCGGCTCTGGGCCGACATCTGCGCCTGCTGGTGCCGGGTTCGCGTGCGGTGCGCCGGTGCTGGAGTCGGTCGTGGATGTCCCTGCCGCAGCCAGCGCTCGGGTGCGGGAACTGTCCCGGGGCCGGGGACGCAAGACCGACCCAGTGGACGCCGCAGCCGTGGCACTGGTCGCCTCCCACCACCAAGACGTCACCGCAGTAGCCCGCGAGACCTCCACAGCCGTGCTCGGCCTGCTCGACAAACACCGCGACAACCTGACACGGCAGCGTGTACGCGTGGTCAACCAGCTGCACGCCCTGCTGCTGGAAATACACCCCGGCGGGCTGCGCGCTCGCCACCCGCGCGCAGACACTGGTAGACACCATCGAGGTCACCGATCCAGTCGCCAGCACCCGGCACGAATTGGCCCGCGAACTCGTGGAGGACCTACGCGCCATCGACGCCCGCCTGGCCGACAACCAGCGTCGCATCAGCGCTGAAATCGCTCGAAACCCAACATCATTGAATTGACACGCATCACCGGTATAGGTCCGGTCATCGCCGGACGCCTACTGGGCCGCACCGGCGACCCACGCCGGTTCCCCTCGGGTGGACACTTCGCCAGCTACGCCGGCGCCGCACCCATCGAGGTGTCCAGCGGGGACATCCGCCGCCACCGGCTGTCCCGCGCCGGCGACCGACAACTCAACAGCGCTCCGCACCGCACATGATCGCCATCGTTCAAATGCGTGTCACCGACAGTGACGGACACGCGTACTTCCAGCGCAAACTCGGCGAGGGCAAGACCAAGAAGGAAGCCCTGCGATGCCTCAAACGCCGCCTCGCGGAAGTCGTCTGGAAGACCATGATCAATGATCTCCGGCGAGGCGGCCCGGTCCTCGACTCCGCCCCAGCTTGACAGAGAGGCGCCCCCGGATCATCACTGACAGGGGCAGTAAGTCATGCCGGGTCTGGCAGGCGAACAACCCCGATCTGGGGCCACGAGAAAGGTACCGGGGCGGGGCTTCGCCCAGAGTGATCGGACGCCCAACTACCGGATCGGTGACGTGGTTAATGGCCAATGGCGAGCAGCGCCGTCTTTAGGTTGGCCATGCTGTCCAGGCTGGCCTGCCTGATGGAACGCGGAATCTGTTCCCGTGAGACCTTGTCGAAGCTTACGCTCGATAGGTCACGCAGAGCGCTGGCCTCGACTGTCTCATTGAGGCGCTCGAGACGAGATTCGCGTTTCGGCGACTCGTTGCCGAACAGGGCGATGGGCCTCTTGGCGGATAATCAGCCGGGCATTCATGCAGGGAGGGCTTCTTGCGTTCACACCCTTTGCGGCATTCGGGCCGATCACCTGTCATATTTATGTTGTTGAATGCAGCGAGGGGGAGGCTGAATGTGAGCTCAAGCGCTAAGGGAGAGCGCGGACTGCCTCGACCGGATTCGAGTCCTGTCAGTTGCTCCAAACGCGATGGGGGAGAGTGATGAACCGGTTCTGCACCAATTGTCATTCGTTGATCGCTCCTGGGGAGTCCTTCTGCGCTCAGTGTGCCGAGCCGGTTCAGCCGCCGCACTCCCTTCAGCAGGTCGAGGACGATTCGTCGCCACGACCTGCATCAACTAGCAAGCGTGGGCCGTGGATCCTTGTGTCAGCGATCGCGGTGCTGGTCGCCGCTGGTGCGGTTGCCTTTGCCATTACATCGCGCACGGCAACGGCCCCGCTGGTGTCCACGCCCGTCAGTTCTGTCCCCACAGTCCCTCCTGCCACGCCCGTGAAGGAATCCATGACTCCGAGGGCAACAATGACGCCCACTCCGACAAGTACGCCCGGTCTCGCCGAGACCCCCCAGCAGGCCATTCGCCTGTCCACCGGCGAATCCCGCAGCCAACTGCGTCAACGCCAGCGCCGCGACCGCTCACAACTCACGTCCCTGCGGAACTCGTGGGCTCCGCAGGTGTCGAGCAAGTGCGAGGGGTTGGACGATGTGGATCTCGGGCCCGGTTGGTTTCCCGATGGAAACCCGGACACGGACCGCCTCACTGCTCAGAAGATCCTTGCTTTCCACCTGTCCCTGGCTGGCCGGGACGGGGCCCTGACGGTGACGGACAAGGACGTCGGTGACCGCATGGTTTTCGCCGCATGTGCCGGCAGAACAATGTGGATGGCGATGATCCCCCGCTCGTTCCGCTCGGCTGAGGCGGCGAATCGCTGGTGTGACAACCAGGGCTATCCGATCGGGGAGTGCGCCGCCCGCTACGTTGTTGCCCCAGGCCGATCCGGTGCCGAGGTCAAGTGGCGTACGTAGCGGGCGCGCCGTGGACGGATCAGTGACGCTTACCGCACAGGGGGCACTCCCAGCCCCCTTGGCTGCGGGCGTGATTGAGGTTCACGTACAGTTTGGCCCCACATCCGCTGCAACGGACCTCCTGGTTGTTCGTCCATCCTGAGGGGCTGGTGGTGGCTTTGGCCGGCATGGACCGACCTCCTTTCGTGGCGGAAATGACGTCCTTCAGGCTATTTGCTGAGCCCGACCTGCCTGGTCCGCTCGGTGTCCTCCGTAAGGGGGACACCGTCAACCGGCACGCCACCATTGGTGACCGCGAGGCTGAAGTCGCCAGCGAAGGAGGTGGAGGCATGGTCGGTCCGCAGATTCGCGCCCATATCACCGAGGAAGTGCGGCGGATGGGGCTGGAACCTGTGCACATGGTGCATGCCATGGGTAAATCGGAATGGCCCAACGGCGAGTACTTCTACATGGATGACAACTACTTGGTTGCGACGAGGAGTTGTCTGGTCGTAATCGAGGTCCAGGAGAAGGGGCGATTCAGCAAGAAACTCGTGACGGGTAACACGTCGACGTTCCAGTACGCGGAGATGTCGAGTCCGGGAGTCTCGACGGAACCCCCGAAGTCCCTCCGGTTCCGCCACGATCCGCAAGTCGTGGATTTCCTGGACGTGTTCGGGGATCCGGAGTGGGATGCTCTCGTCTCCTTCTGGCGAGACGCCCTGATCGGGCACTCAGCAAGTTCACCAGCACTCGAAGAGGAGGTCGCCGTGGGCGTCCATTGGAACAGGATCCGCGACTACATCGTCGCCAAGTACAACGTGGAGACGGTGTCCCCGACTCTGCTGAAGTTGGTGTTCGGGTTTGATGATGGCCGGTCCCAGCTACTCTTCGTGAGCGCTCACACGCTGATGGACGGTCAGGAGGAATGGATCCAGGTCAACTCACCCATCGGACGCGTGGACGCTTTGCCGCTCAAAGCGCTGCTCTTGGAGGCCGGCGAGATGGTGGTCGGCTCCCTTGGGGCGGTGGGCGAGATCGTCGATCTTCGCAACACCCTGCCCGCGGAGGGTTTGGACTTGGCCTACCTCGACCGCGTGATCAGACTCGTCTGCGTCACCGCGGATCGGTTGGAGGAGGCGACCTCCGGCGGGGACACGTTCTGAGGTAGCATCCGTCGCAAAGCCCGGCGGACGGGGGGACGGCATGGCGCAGTCGGATGCGTGTGCGAAATGTGGTGCCACAGTCCCCGCAGGTGTGACTTCTGCTCCTACTGCGGGTCAGCCCGTCCGGCGCCGGAACCTGAGCCCATCAAGGGGCCTGACTCATCGACCACCCCGGCTCCTGAGGTGCCTGCCCGACGTCATCGTGGCCGCAGTTGGGCGCTGGTAGGGCTGCTGCTCGTGGGGATCCTGTTCGTGGTCTCCTTGGTCCTGAACCGGGCCGGCCCGGCGGCGACTGTGACGATCGAGGACTACGGGCAGGCCTGGAAGGCGGTCGGCAGGTCAGAGAAGCGTGACATCTGCCGGAAGTTCGTCAAGCGGCGGGATGATCTCTGGAACGCGGTCTCGGGAGCCAATCAGGGCCTACCCGAGAAGGACTGGGAGCAGTTCATGAAGCAGAAGTGCGGGACGAGTCTCGCGCAGGTGACGAAGCGCTATGGCCAGTGACACTCAGTTCCATTCCCGCACGGTCTTCTGGTCCCCGGTCCAGATCAGATACCAGTCGCCGTTCTCGTCAAGCAGGTGGAAACAGCGCGACTCGACCTGCTGGGAGCCGGAGCTCTTCGTGAACGTCTGGCGGCCGCACACCTCGGTGACGTCTCCGAACTGGTCGGTGATGCGGTTGTTCGTGGACGTCACGCTGGTGATGTCTTGATCATCGAGCAGCCAGTTCGGGAAGTGATCGATGAAGGAGGGACTCACGATCTGCTTGATGGCGGCCCGGTTGCGGTCCGTCCACAGCGCATAGAGGTGTTCGACGAACTCATCGGGACTCTGCAGACTCGGCGCGGATGAGGTGCTGGCCGCCGGGGCCGAGGTGGACACCGACGGCACAGGTGCGTTGGTGGCCGCTGTGGTAGCAGATGGCTGGTTCCTGGCACCGGAGATGAGCATCGCAGCGCCCCCGGCCAGTGCGATCAGCAGCAGCACCACCGCGATGATCAAAGTCGTCCGCGTGCGGTGCTTCGGCGGCTGATCGGCGGGCCTGGGTGCAGGCGGTGACGTGGGGCGGGCCGGGGGAGTGTCCGTTGCTGCCGGCCCCGCCGTTGCCCCGCAGTTGGCGCAGATCAGTTCTCCGTTGAGCTTGGCGCCACATCGCCTGCAGTTGTCCATGAACTGTGCCTCCCCGAGCGAGGCTCGGCCGCCCACCCCGCAGTTACGATGATCGCATGGCCAGAGTGTGGTGGATCGGGCCGCTCGTGTTGAGCGCAGCGGCATGCAGTCCGCCCGGCGAGCCCGCCCCGGCGGTGGCCGAGACGGCCGCGGTCACGATGACTCCGGTCGCGAGTGCGACCCCTTCCAGTCGGCCCGGCCCTCGCGGGGAGGTTGACTGGGACAGTGGCAAAGGCAGCCCATCCCACCCGAACGTGGATCCGTCGCCGGTCGGCTGGTACCCGGCGGCGTTTCCTGCCGACGACTCCCGGACCGTGTACCTGACCTTCGATGACGGTCCCTCGGAGTACACCCCGCAGATGCTACGACTGCTCCGGAAGAACGATGCGAACGCGACGTTCTTCATCGTCGGCACACAGGTCGCAGGGCGCGAGTCAGTGATCCGGGATGCCCTGCGAGAAGGCAACGCGATCGGGAACCACACGTGGGACCACCCCGACCTGACGACCTTGCGATCGGCGCAGATCAAGGACCAGCTGGCGCGGGTGGCCGAGGTCGCGCCGGTGGGGCCATGCATGCGTCCGCCTTACGGGGCGGTCCACGAGGTCTCGGGTCGCGTCGCAGTGGCCATGGGGTTCCAGCCGGTGATGTGGACAGGCCAGGCCTTCGATTGGAGGCCCACCGCCACCGCGTCGCAGGTCGAGAAGGACATCAAGGCCGCCACGCGGCCAGGCGCCGTCATCCTGCTGCACGACGGTGGCGGGGACAGGAGTGGGACTGTGCAGGCGGTGTCGCGCCTCCTGCCGTTCTGGAAGCAGCAGGGCTACGCAGTCAAATCGATTGCAGCCTGCCGGGTCTCCAGCGGCTGATTACGAACGGCACCTAACAAAGGGGGCAGGTGATGTGTCCATCGAGCGCTGCTCATGAGTAGTATCTCGCATGTCGAGTCGCGAAGCGGCTGGTTCCAACCGGGGAACGGGGGAAGGCTTGAGTTCAAATGGCTGGGACTCTGCAGGTTCGGGTACCGATGGATGGGATGACTGGGGCGGTGCCCAAGACAATCCGGTCGCTGACCCGTGGGGCGGTGACTTCGACGAATCATCCTGGCAGGCTCCGCGCCCCACGTCTCTGGCATTCCTGCTTGTCGGTCTCACGTCGGCGGCACTGGGCCTTCTGCTTGGCGTCTTCGCCCTCTTCACGTCCGACTTCGCGAACGACCCCCTCGGCGGGACTGACCTTGTGGTGGTCGCCCTGGGCTGGGTCCTCTCCGGCATTGTGTCTGTCCTCGCGCTGGCCCGATACCAGTCCATCGATCTGCGAAAGGCGACCTCCGCCTTCTACTTGCCCCATACCAGCGCACCGGTGCTTCGACTGGCGGTGCTGGCGGTCGGGACGCTGGGCGTGCTGGTGACTTCCTACGTGTTCGCAACGTGGTTGGCCAGGCACTGATGAGAAGGAGTCTCGCCGGGCTGGCCGCAGTCTGCATGAGCGTCCCACTCATGGCACTGACGCCGACGGTGCATTCGGCCGGCAATGACCAACTCGGGGACTTCGTCGAGTCCTTCAGCCAGTGCGCTTCCGGGTCAGGTTCTGCTGACGTACTTATCCTGCTCGACGAGTCGGCGTCGCTGCGGGAATCCGATCCCTCGAACCTGCGCGCGCCGGCGGCCGTTGACTTCGTGGAACAGATGCAGGAGTTCGCCGCCGACTCCGAGGCTGATATCACAGTGCAGGTAGCGGGCTTCGACGGGAACTTCAAGGCCGGCGAATGGCGGGAACTGAACGACACGTCGGTTGCGGAGTTGCGGGCGGACGTCGAGCAGGTGGGCCGCCAGGCCGATGGTCTGGAGACTGACTATGTGAATGCCTTGAACGGGGCCCGCGAGCAGTTCGTCGGGCAGAGATCCGACTGTCAGATGCTCGTGTTCTTCACCGACGGCGAGTATGACGTGGACGGTTCCTACGGTCCCAAGAAGTACTCCCGTGAGAGTCTGGAGGGGGATGCCGCCGACTGGGTGCAAGTCGAAAAGGATGGCAAGGCACTCCTCTGCGAAGGCAAGAGTGGACCGCTAAACTCCCTGCGCAAGTCCGGGGTCTACATCGTCGGCATCGGGCTGGAGAAGGGTGACGCCGGGCAGCTGGAGTTCCTACGCGAAGTTGCTTCCGGCCAGGGCTGCGGGACCCCCCCGGAACCGGACCGGTGGGCCTTCTTGGAGGCCACCGATGCCCGCAACCTGATCTTCGAACTGAGCCGTGTGACAGCACCCAACGACTACGACGGAAGTACCGATGACCGAGGGCAGGGGAGTTTCGCGTTCGGCTTGGACCCGATCATCACCTCCGCATCGGTGATGGCGCAGGCCGGCAACGAAGACCTGCAGGTGAAACTGGTCAATCCCAAGGGCGATGTGGTGGCGGCCAGTTCGGACGAAGGCGAAACCACAAAGGCCGGGGTGTCGATCCGGACCGTGAACGTGGGTCCGGCCACAACCCGTTTCCGGCTTCAGGCGCAACCCGGCCGCGATCTCGCCGGCCGCTGGTCAGTGCGTTTCTCCCCCAAGCCCGGCAAAGCTGGTGCCAAGGGTGTCTCCACGCGGGGCACGGTCAAGGTGCGCAGTGACCTGAGGCCGGTGCTGGTGGACCCGCAACCGGCGTGGCAGACCGGGGAGCCGGTGACGGTCACGGCGCAGGTGGAGAACAAGACCAGTGGGCAGATCGTCCCCGCCAGCGCACTGCCGAACGCGGAGATGTCCCTGGAGTATCGGGACAGCGTCGGCCAGATCACCTCCCTGGTGCCGCTGACGCCGGTCTCCGACTGGGCCGGCGGGCTGCCGATCGCTCAGAGCCTGCCGCTGGGCAACGGCCGACTGGCGCTCACCCTGCGTGTCCAGATGCAGGCCAAACCGACGACACGGTTGGCCCCCCAAGCGCGCTCGTACCCGCTGCAGGTCAAGGCGCCGCCCAACTACCCCCCAGTCGCCGCCGGGCTGGTGACTCTCACGTCCCCGAAGGGCGGTGTGGCCGAGGGGGTTGACCCCTCCGCAGGGACGATCACGATCACCGGTCCGGGGTGCGTCTGGCTGGACCCGGACAAGACCGCGGTAGAGAGCCTTCCCCAAGGGCTCACGGAGGAGCAGATCCGGCTGCAGTCACCGGCGTCGACACAGCAGACCTGCGTGTCCGTCGTTGAGGGACAGACAGCCACCATCGAGGTGGAGGCGGTGCCGGACGCCTCCGGTTACGGGGCCTACAGCGGCACTCTCACGCTGCAGACACAGCCCAGTGACGGCTCATATGATCCGCTGCCGGTGACCATCCCCTTCATCGCCGAACGCGCCAATGCGGTCGATCGACCGCTCCAGATCATCGTCCTGGTCGTGGGTCTCCTGCTGGGGCTGGGCATCCCAGCCGGGATCCTGTTCTTCGTCCGTGCTCGCACGGCTCGGATCCCGGTGTCGGATCCAGAGAACGGAGACCTCGCATACGTCGCCAAGACCATTGGTCTGGCAGGCGAGCGGGTGGAGGCGTTGGAGCTCACCCGCCAGGACGTCAGGCTTCCCCACGACGGCTCCACGCCCACCGTGCAGCAGCTGCTCGTCGAAGGCGTCGAGCTGGCGGCAGTGCCCTTCGGCAATCCCTTCAGCATCGCCCACGTGAAGGCGACCGCCCCTGGCCGCACCCTGCTCAGTGACTCTGACGTCGCCGCCTCTCCGGAGGCAGGCGTGAAACTGCCCTTGGCGCTTGAGGGGCACTGGTTGGCATGGCGCGAGGGTGGCAGCGTGCGCGTGGTGTACTTCTTCTCTACTAACGACTTGCGCGGCAATGACATGGCCCAGTTGTCCCATGACCTGCATGAGTCGCTCAGCGGCCGCATTGCGATGCTGAACGGCATGGGCGAGGAGCCGGTCCCGGTGGCGCCCACAGGTGGCGCGGCTGCGGTTCCTGAGGCTGACGCGTGGGGCACCTGGGGTAGTAACGAGCCCCCGGCGGCCGCCTCGCCGCCCCCGTCCGACTGGGGTCAGTGGGACTCCGAGCCCCAGTACCCGAATACACCCGGCAAGAGCGACAGCACCCCACCCAGCGAACCCTGGGATGACGGTTGGGGCACAAATCCGAAGAACACTTGGTGAACCTTAACGCCACCAGAAGAAGGGGAGACGCATGGCATTTCAGCCAATGCTCGTGATCGGCTGTGGTGGGTCTGGCGGCGCCACCCTGCAGTACATGATGGACAACCTGCGCGCGCAACTGTCCAGGCAGTTCGAGAAGATGAACCTGCCGCCCCTCAACGCACTCCCAGACTCGTGGCAGTTCCTGCACGTGGACGTGGCCACCACCCCTGACATGGCTGAGGAAACCCGGCCGCCGACCGTGCAGGCGCAGGGGGGCGCTTTCATCGGACTGGCCAACCCGGGACTGACCTGGCGGCTCGTCGCGGACGATGTCTGGAGCCGGGGTAGGGAGGAGCGGCCGGATTTGGTGGCGGGATGGCTTCGCAAACCATCCGAGCGCGACCCGGCGCTGAGCCAGGGTGCCGGGCAGGAGCGAGCGGTCGGCCGGGGGGTCACCTTGAACTCGGTCACCCAGCTCAAGGATGCACTGGAACGCGCCCATGGCCGGATGACCGGGGCGGGTGCCAACTCCCTGCGCCCCCTGGCGAACGCCTTCGGCAACGTGCAGATCTCTGATATCCCGATCGCGATCATCGTGTCATCGATGGCGGGTGGCTCAGGGGCTTCCATGGTCCTTGATGTGCCGCAGATCTTGGCCACGATCGACCCCAATATCGGCCGCACCACGGCCATGTTCCTGTACACGTCCGAAGTATTCGGTTCGCTGGAGAGGGCGGACCGGCGTGGGGTCGAGGCCAATGGCCTGGCCATGATGGGTGAGGTCTTTGCCACCTCACTTGGGGCCAACGGCGACGATTCAGATCTGCTGCGACTGCTGGGTGTCACCGGATCGCGCACGGATCAGCCCTTCCGGCGGATCTTCCCGATCGGCCGACGTGCCGGTACCCAGGGTGCGCTGTTCGGTGACGGCTCCCTGGAATCCATCTACCGCGCGGTTGGACGGGCGCTGGCGGGCATGGTCGGGTCACCGGTCGCGCTGGACAAGTTCATCCGATATGACCTGGTCAACCCGAATCCGCAGCCCACCGATGATGTGTGGCTGGGAGAGGGGACATCAGACCCCAACTCGGTCCTGTGGGGCACCTTCGGCTACTCCAGTCTGTCCCTGGGGCGCGACCGGTACGGCGAGTACGTCGCCCAACTCCTGGCGCGGCGGGCCGTCGACCGCTTGGTGGGTGGTCACAAGCGTGATGATGAATCCACTGGTGACGCGGATCTTCAGATGGCGGCCGAGGATGCACACCGGCGTGTGCTGCACGGACTTGGCCTGAGCCCCGACACCGGGTCGGCTGTCCGTCTGCTGGGGCGCAAGTCAGGCAGTGAGATGCAGATCCGGCAGGAACTTCAGCTGGAGATGAAGGAACGGTTGCAGCAGCGCGTGTTCTCCGATGGCGAATTCGCTCGTGCGCTGGTGGGCAACGCTTATCTCCGTTCGCTGAACCGGATTCTGGCCAGCACGCGCAATCAGATGGACACCGACATCCAGGAATGCGCCTACAGTCGCGTCCACGCGTGGCATCAGCGCTTCGTCGCCGACGTACTGGATGAGATCACTGTGATCGCATCCATGAATGGTCTGGCGGTGGCACGCCGGGTGATCGATCTGCTCCGTGAGGACTTGGCCCACTGGGCCCGTCAGTTGAGTCAGGAGGCCACCACATCGAATCAGCAGTCATGGTCTCCGAGCATCCCGGAACAGATCGCCACCCAACTCAACGGGATCAAGGCGAGCGTCAGCGGGCATCCGTTACAGAACACCGTGATCGAAGGCTTGAGCACACAGGCCGCAAAGACGGTAGCAGGGTCGGCGGCACGGCTGCTTGCCAAGGTCCTTGAGGACTTCGGACCGGCGTTCGCGAGCCCGCTCAGTCTGGCACTCGCCGATCAGGAGCATGCATTGGAGCAGGCTCGGCTCGCCGATCCTGAGCCCTCTGGGCAGTCGGACCTACGAGTGGCCACCTACGCGGAGTGGCCGCGCAGGGACGCTGTCGTGCCCCCTCGGTTCCAGGGCGCACACAACGAGGTCGTTCTGTACAACTATCAGGAGTTCCCCGCAGAGTTCGAACGGCATGTGCACGCCATGATGGCCTCCCGCAAGGTCCAGCATGAGCAAGAGGCGGAGAACATCATGGTCACCGAGATCCTTCGTGACAGATGGCTCCAGCACAACGACGAGGGTTCCACCTCGACGGTGATCGTACCCAACGCGCCGTGGACACCGCCGGATCTGGTCCGCAACCCGACAGAGCCTAGCCGGCTCGCCATGCGCTCGTCGGCGCAGTTCTCGATCAAGTTCGGCGTCGGTGATGTCATTGAGAGGGCCCGTGAATGGGTCTGGCGCAAGGACGGCGACTTCGGCGCATTCTTGCGGGTCGGGCTCTCGGAGTATCTGGATCCGACGAAGCGTGACTTCAATGACCGCCTCCGGCAACTCGCAGACCGCTTTGATGAGGCCCTCACACAGGCTCTGCCACTGGTGTCAGTGGAGACGGCGGCGCTCAAGAAGATCCACGTGGACAACCTCACCGTGAACTACAAGTTCTCGGCCATCCCCTTCGCCACGAACCAGACGGTGCGGTCGATGCTGAACTCGGAGTTGAAGCAGCGGGCCAGTGCATCCGGGCCGTCAGTGGAGGCTCTGGATCAGTCGATGATCCAGGCGGACAGCGTCGACCGCATCGACATTTTCGCGTCCTACGCCCCGATGTCGCCATTGGCGTTCGGGTCGTTGCTCCAACCGCTGGCAGTTGCTTGGCGCGAGTCGGTGTCCAGCCGCAATACCGCCGACTTCTGGCGCAACCGGCGGGCCCGGCCCATCCCGGGTGCCCTTGCGATGTCACCGGCCGAGCGGCAGGCCAGTGCGGCCGGCTACATCGTCAGCAAGATCACCGGACGGTTGCGCGGGTCTTACGCAACGGTTCCGGGACAGCCCGCAAGCCCATTGGAGATCTTCGACGCGGAGACTGAGCGGTGGTTGCGTTTCCCCGAGCCGTTGCTGACGCCCTTCGTCGAGGGCTACCAGAAGGACGAAGTGGTCGCGATCCTGGAGAGTCACTTGCTGGCGATCGCCGAGTGTGGCTTCGACCAGACGCTCAGCCCGCTACGGCCGTACATCGTGCTTCGACATAACTTCGCGCGAGTGACCCAGACCGTGGAGGAGACCCAATACGCTGACAGCGGCGGTAGGACGCATGACCGCGCGACTGGTAGGAGTTACCTGGCCCAATGGATCGCCCACGGTTGGCGGCCAGCGGGTGCCCCGCCTGCGAAATGGATCAAGGACGTCAACGGTGAAGCAGCGGATCTGGCCACGCCGGCGGGCCGCAAGGATGCTGCGATTGGTTTCGTGACATCGTTCCACGAACAATACGCGGGCTACTTCCATCCTGAGGATCCACGGCAGAATCCCGGGCTGCGTCCCTTCGACCGCCGTCCGATGATCGCAGGCCTGATCAGGGACTTCGTCTGGGCGCTGGACGCCGTGCGCGACCTCGTCGAGGAGATCCCGTTGGACGGTAGAAGCGGGACCGGCGAAGACGTCATGTTCCTCGACGAGATGTGATCATGGCCGAATCGTTGGTCATCTTCGACCCGCGCGACTCGGTCGCAGTGCGCGTACTGGACATTCTCGATGACTGGTACGCCAGTGGCTGGCTCGCGCGCTTCTCCTCGGTTTCGACCTCCGAGATCAAGGCCAAGGGCCCCAACGTGGCCAGTGCCTTGGTCCGGGAGGCCGCCTCAAGTGCCAAGCCGTTGAACACACGGCGACTACTGGACCTGCGCGATTCCGAGGAAGTGCGCCTGATCGTCCTCGACGTCCCGGGGGAGGATCCTGACTGGCCGAGCCGGCGCGAGGAACTCCACGCAGTGGCGCGCCTGCTCAATGACGCGCTGCCGCACCGGACGGCGGCCCTTGACGTCCTGGTGCCCTACTACGGGGCGCACTGGCCCGACGACCTCCCCACGTGGCCCAGTTGGGACACGATCCTGTGCGCCCCGGAGCAGTCGAATTCCCTCGAGCAGCCCGGGTTGCCGCTGTTCGCATCGCGCAGTCGTGCCGAGGACGTCGACGAACTCGCGGCGCACGTCGCTGCGTTCACCGCGAGCATCACGGGCATGTGGGCCGGTATGCCCCGGGGCTATTTCGACGACACCGACCACATGGATGACATCCGGGCCGGGCGATCCGTCCACCGCCGTATCGATGCCTCCGCTCTGGCCGATCAGATCCGGCAACTCTCTCTGCGGCCGGAAATGGTACGGGCCCAGGATGCGGTATCGGCATTGAGTACCGCCGTGCTGGCCGAACGGGCTGAGGCGCTGCGGCCACTGATCAACGTCGTCCCACCTCCTGAGAGCAAGGTAGCTCCGACGCCACAGAAGATCGGTTTCTGGGAATCGATCAAGATGTTTGTCTCTTTCATGTTCTCCGCCTTACTGAGAGCGCCAGTGGAGGTCGCCAGGTCGATGTCGTACCGCGTGCGGGAAAGCACCGCCACAACGCTGCAGAGCGTGATCTTCGGTGCCGACTCCACCAAAGTGATCACCGTGGGGGGTGTAGTCGCTTCGTCCCCGGGCGACGACATCCAGGTCACCGAGGAGAAACTGGCGGCCCTCGATGCGAAACTGCGCACGGTGCCGGACCTCGTCATCCCGGAGACCGCAATGGGGGCCAGCCAGCGGTCCTTCTGGCAGGCCTGCTTCGACAACGCCTTCGCCCTGGTTTCGGGCACACGACAGGGCAGCGCCCAGGTCTGTCTGCAGGAAGGCCAGCCGAGGTACTTCACAGCCGACCAAGCAGCGCCCCGGGTCGGGAACTGGCGTCCGGAGGGTGAGTTGGTCTCGGGTATCCCCGTTTCCGGGATTGCGCTCAGTGATGTTAGGGCTGTTCGTTCGGCAAAGTCGGTCCTTGAGGCCAGCCAGCAGGAGGAGTACGGCTGGCAGGGCCGTGCGGACGATCATCTGGTGGCCCTGCGCGACGCGGCATCTCCTTGGTTGTCCTCGTTCATGGGTCAGGTGGGCACGATGATCGCCTCCGGCCTCGCCAACTACGAGCAGCAGGTCGCCGCGTTGCTCGCCGACCTGCAGAAGATGAACCAGCAGGACACCAACGAGGCGGAATCGCTGATTCAGGGGCTGCGCAAATTCACGCGCATTGCAGGCGCGGCCGTGCTGGGTACCGTCGGGCTGGCATGGCTGCTCCAGGTACTGTTCGTCCCTGGCCTCCCGGCTCTGTTGATCACCGTGCTCGCAGTGATCGGACTGCTCGCGGGTGTCCTGATCAAGACCGCCTCGACCAAGCAGAAGCTGTTCCAGCTGCAGTACAAGCGGCAGCAAGATCAGGAGCAACGCGTGAACCTGGTCGTCACCAGGCTGCCGGTCGCCGTCGAGAACGCCCGCCGGCTCGCCCGGCTGTACGCACAGTACCGCGTGTGGGGGCCGCTGATGTCGGCGTTCCTGGGGCAGCCGTTCGGGAAAGGGCAGGGCACGGCGGCGCAGTTCCCGGGGATGACCGGGGCCCTGCCGAAGAGCGTCAGTTGTGGCGCGTACACCGATCCTGTGCCGGAGGCTGCGGCCCGGGTTGCAGCGGCAATCGCCGAAGGTACTCGTACTCCGGTGGGACCGCTCTGGTCGGACTTAGTGCGGCTGAGCCACAGGGACTTCGTGGCCAGATTCCCGCAGTTCCAGCGGGTTCCCGTCGATGATCTGTTCGGGCAGGCGGACACCCAGCCCGACTCCTTCCTCCTGCGCTGGAAAGAGGGGATGCTCGACCCGGCGTCCGAGGAGCCGACCCTGTCGGGTGCTGTCAGCCGGGCCATGGATCGCAGCCAAATGCAGAGGCTGCTGGACTGCGTGCCCGACGACGCCCTTGCCCAGCTGCGCCGTACCTATCGGATCAAGCAGGTGGGTGCCGGGGGTCGGCCCCCAGCCGATCGCTTCGCCGCTGCCCAACCGGCTCGCTTCGATCCGGGGTTCTTGTCGCTGGAGGGCATCAAGGACGAGGTCGGGGAGGTCGCCGTGTTCGAGGTCTTTCCCTCCGGAATCCTGCGCGATCTACCAACTCGTAACTGGCTCGATGAGGTCGATACGGCCATCATGCTCACCGGGCGCACCAAGATCACGGCGTACAGCCCGCGGGAAGCGGTCACCGACGACGACGACAACACCACCACGCAGCAGCCACCCCTTGAGGAGATGTGACGTGCTGACATTGCTCTTCTACCTGACACTGCATTGCCTCTTCTGGGGTGCGGTGGGCGCGGTGCTGGCCCAACGTGTCGGGTTTTCCCGCTGGCTCGGAGCGCTCATCTCGATCGTGCTGCCGGTGATCGGCGCCGTGATCCTGCTGGTGATCGGGTCCCGGCGGGACGAGTCGCCCGTGGGTCCCGTTGCCAAGCAGTGGCGCGATTGGGGCTGGGTGGGAGTGGCCGGCGGGGTCGCCATCGTCGCGGCCTCTTGGTTGTCGTGGCCCGGGGCCAGCGTGGATGCCGAGGCGCAGGAGCGCGAGATCCTCGACTTCGGACTGGATCTGGCCGATCTGGAACAACTTGCCCTCGTGGGGACGATCACAGGTCTGGCAATCGCCGGTTGTTCCTACGCGGTGGTGCGCACCGGGCGCAGAGGTTGGGCCATCACCGGGGCTGCTCTGGCATGGCTGCCCGCGTTCACGGCAGGGTTGTTGATCCTCTCCGAGGGGTTCATCGATCATGTGGGGGAACAGGCCGAACATGCAGCCAACACCGTACAGGTCGCCCAAGTGGCGAACGCACGGGTCGATGCCGACTACTCCATCGGTGTCGGACCTTACGTGTGCCTGCTTGGGGCCGTGTCAGTTCTGTGCTGGGTGGCTTACTGGTCAATGCGTGCTCCGGCGCAGACATCGCTGCAGCCAGCGCAGGGGTGGGTGCCGGCGCCATCGTCGTCAGCTCCCTCCAACTGGCTGCCGGAGGCTCAGCCAACCGATGCTGACACCTGGATCGACTGGTCCACCGGTGAATCCAAACCGGCCTCAGACAACCGCAGTGAATGGGAGTGGTGAACCAATGACCACACAGAATATGAGTCCCTTTGAACGCCTGCGTGCCGCCGCCCGGGCGCAGGAGGCCGATGTCGTCGATGACACCGAGGCCACAGCCGAGGAACAAGACGCAGTCGATGATGAGCAGTACCCGCGGTGCGGCGACAGCCCGGTCGACGTCGACGGCATCAGCGTTGACGTCTATGCACTTGCGCCCTACGACTACGGCATGGCTGCCTGGGAGCGGACCAGCGTCGCGGTCCGGCCGGTCCAGGACGAACAGGGCCGGTGGCGTGCGGACCTCTCCTGGTTGCCCCCGGATCTGCCCTCAGGTCAGGTGGGTTTGTACCGCGTCCTCATCGGTGATGGTGATGAGCCCGATCCCGACTGCGAGGATGTGGAGACCACCTTGTGTGTCACCAGCGAGTGCAGCGCCAGCGACGCATCCTGGATCAACCCGCCCGAAAGCGCGGTGCGCTACTACGAGGTCTGGTGCTATGCCGGGGCCACGGTCGAGAAAGCACTCTTGGCCAGGCCACACCTGGTCGGGGGGGCGTTCCTCGTGTGGCCGGTCTCACAGTTGACAGCAGCCGTGGACCACGGTCAGGTCGTTGTCAGTTGGGACGGACCCCACGACCCGAACCAGCAGTTCCGCTGGATCCGCCAGACGCCACGCGAGGCTCGGTCCGGAACTCCCCGGGCAGAGGACGCACAGCCGGTCAATGCGACCGGATTCGCCGACCCGGATGTGCGGCCGGGGGACAAGTACGTGTACACCGTCTTCTGTGGCGCCGAGGTGGGCGGTCAGTTGGAATGGGCGGCCCCGGCGCGCACCCGGGTGAAGGTGTCACCGGTGCTGCGTCCGGTCATGGATCTGCAGGTTCTGCCTCACGAGGGTGGGAATCAGGTCGACCTGTGCTGGAGTGTGATTCCCGGTGCCGACGTCTACATCTATCGTTCGGAGTCGAAACCGCAGTATGCCGCGCACGAAGTCGGTGTAATCGATGAGGTCGAACTCCTGCCCCAGGTCCACCTCCGGCCAGAGGACCGCTTGCGCTACCGCCCCACTATCGAGGGAGATCTGGTCTGGATGCGGGACGTAGCGGTCCCGGACACCAGCCCGGAGTTATACTTCACCCCGGTAACCGCCTCGGATCGTCAGTGCGCCCCCGGCAAGGCACGCGAGTGGGTGCGCCTGCAGCCGCCGGAAGATCCGTTCGTGGAAGACCGTGTGGACTGGATCCTCGTCGTGTTCGAGTGGCCCGAGGGCGCTTCGGACGTTCAGCTCTACGTCAGCGAAATGGGTCGGCCAGTGGACCCTGCGAAGCTGCCGCCGCTCGAGCGGATTAGCGAACAGGACCATCGCACCTTCGGGGGTTTCCGGGTCGAGCGCGCCCGGTTCAAGGCAGGCACATGCGACCTCCACCTGGCCGGCTGCCGATTCAGTGAGGGTCAACCCAAGTTCTCGAGCACGACCAGCGTCACGCACACGTTCCCGGCGCTCGTCCGTTACCGCTTCGACATCGCCAACTCGTTTCGCAAGAGCCGGCGGTTGCTGACTATCGTGGCTGACGAGGACGTGCGCGATGCTGAACTCATGCTTACTTGGAGTGGGCAGTTCCTGCCGCTGTCCTCGGCGGACCGCGAGAAGGTGCTGTTGCAGACGACACTCAATCTGCGGCGCCGGGAGCCTGTTCAGATCGATCTGTCCGAACGGGTGCCGGAGATGCCGCAGACCGGGTTCGTCCGCCTGTTGTGCCGGCCGAACATCCCGATCGCTTTGATCGATCCACCGATAAACCAACTCAGACTGCAGGGGGCCGGAGCACAATGACGCAGGTACAGGGGGAGTCAATCGGACAGGGTCAGGTGCTGGACGGCACGATCACCGGTCGTTTCATCTACACCTCCGAGGGCAGCGCGGGCTGGCGGGTGAGTACATCCGTCGGCACCCTGCCCGACGAGGTGCAACAGGAGGCGATCGGTTACAACCAGCGCTTGACGTCGCCGCAGGGTTTTGCGACCCCGGATCCGAATCTCCGTAACCGCCGCATTGCGTGGGTGGGATCGCCGAAGAGTCAGTGGCGTTTCCTGATGAACTCGATCGCCGCCGGCTCAGATGCGTCCAACCGGCCCAACAACTGCGTCAACGACTGCCTCGTCGTCAGGCGAGACTCTCGGGTCTCAGGCACGGATCCGGCGTCGTTCTGGGACAGCCCGGATTGGTCCACCCCGTATGGCGCGCAGGAGGTGTCGACGCTGGATCTGCGCCGGAATCCATCGGCACTGCAGCCCAGGCCGAGTGCACAGGCTGTGGATGTTTCGCAGTTGGCGACGTACTTGCACGAGGGTGGGCGCCCGCCGGGCTACCTGCTCGGTCTCGCGGCGTTGATCGACAGGATCGCTTACGGCGCGAGGTCGTCATGGGTGGGCACCCAGGACGATGTGCAGGCAATGGGGCCGATCCTGCTGTCGTCGTTGTACCGGATGCTGCCAACCGACATCGGCTGGGAGGTGACCAGCGAGATCTGGCACATCACCGACGGCCAGGTCACTCCGACCGGGGCCGATGTCGCTCTGCGCTTCGCCGACAGCAACCGTCTGCCGTCGAGTCTGCAGCCCTTGCAGATCTCGGATGCGACCACCTGGCAGCCACGCGACCACGCACTGTGCCCTGATTGTGGTCAGCGTCAGTGGTCGTGGGCCGATGTCCTAACTGCCGGGCTCTTCCGGTTGGCTGGCCTCATGCGAGCGGGCGCACCGGCCCAGGAGATCAATCGGCTGGCCGGCCAGTTCAGCGGGTACTGCCAGGCGCTGCGAGAACACGGCGTCACCTCCTCGAACTTCGTCCAGCGGTTCACCGCGGAGGCGCTGCCGGAGCAGTACCGCGACCTGACCTCGCTCGTGGGTGAGGTGGTCACACATGACCACATCCGAGTGGTGATGTACAACAGCGATTCGGTCGCGGGCACGCAGCGACTGCGCCACGAACCACCGTCCGACATCACTCACTTGCAGGCACTGTGGTTCCGCTTTTTCGATGCTGATTTGGCGGGCATGGCAGCAGTGCCAGGTGGCTGGATGCTCGGCACTGGAACCTCACGTGAAGAGGCCCGTCTCACTGGATCAGATCAGGTAGTGCTCAACATGCACCTGGCGCTCGGTGACGGTCCGCAGCATGCATTCGACTGGTTGCGGAACTGGTGCGCTTTGGGGTCAGAGGAGCTGCGGGTCATCTCTGATCCTTCGGTGATGCCCGGTGTCCTGAACCGCCTGCTCCGCTCCGTGGCAGTGGTCGCAACCGGGCACCACGCCTCGGGCAGTCCACCACCACTGCAGCCCAGGCATGTGATCAATGCGCTTCAGTACGCTGACGGCGGGGACTGGTGGGAGCCGATCGCCTCGTTGGATTTGCTCGGTCAATTCCTTCAATCGTGGACAGATCAGCTCGATGTCAGCGTCATCAGCCCGCTGCTCAAGACTTCTGCTTCTCGCGACGGCAAGACGTTCCCAGTCGGCTACTGGATGGCTGTGGAAGCGTTGAAGCCCCGGGATGCCGAACTCACCGGTCAGTATCTCGGCATCATCCAGCGTCAACGGTTCGGCGTCTCGCCGGGTATTCAGGTTGCCTTGGATGATCTCAGCGAGCACGTGCGACGGTCTGCGCGCGGGCCAGCGGTCGGGGGGGTTCGTGGCTAGCCTGCAACCCGGTCAGCGGGTGGCTCTCGGATCGATCGAACGCCTCGTGCTCACCATGCGCGGGTCGGCTGCGCAAGGTTGCGAAATCGCGACGGCGGAGCCGGTCGCCATGGTCGTGCGCGACATGGGGCGTGGTCGGTTCGCGATCGATGCCAGGCCGGGATCCTCGCAGGAGATCATCCTCCAGGGTCGTGGACAGTCGCCATTGACTGGTTCGGTGATCGTCGAGGTTCGGGTGATCGGCGGCACGGGGCAGACCCTCGATGTCACCGACATCCACCTGCTGGGGGATGCTTCCACTCCGATCCTGCAGATGGATATCGATGCCGGCGGTGACGCCGAGCTTTCGAGTTTGGTGGGATCGCGTGCTGTGGTCGCTGACGATGGGGGACATCAGTGGGTTCCGCAGGAGTCGGTGCGGACCTCCGCGGTGTGTCTTATCGACCGATCGGCCTCCATGGCGTGGGTCTATCTGCAGCACGTGCTGCCGTCCCTCCTGCATGGGATCGCTGACGGGTGCTGCGAGGTCATGGGTGACCTGGAGCCGGAGTTGCTGACCTACGGTGCGCCGGCGGAGGGCAGTCGCTGGCTTCAAGATGCCCATCCTGCGCCCGGTGTTGACCGATTCCACCTGCAGCCGCCTGAGCTTTTTTCCAGCGGGGCGCGAGTGCCCGAAGCGGCGTTGGCCGAGCGAGACGATGACTTCACAGTTGTGGTCACGGACGCGCCACACCCGGTGATGGGGCTGCGGGGAAACGTGGGCTTCGTGCTGCCCGTGAGCGAGGATGCGGCCGGACTCACCCAGGACATGCAGGACAAGGTCACAGCATGCCACTCAGCGGGGCAGCCTGTGCTGGTCCTGCGTGTGCAGTCAGGCGACAAGGTGCGCGCGGCGGCCGCGCAATGGAGCGCTGACCGACTGCGGTCTGGATTGATGCGGAGAAGGGAGAGCCGCTGATGGCTCAGTTGAGTGTGCGCAGGTGTCCGTATTGTTTCGCCGCGCTGCCGGGGGGGCACACTGTGGTCGCGTGTCCGGTGAAGAACAAACCGGACGGCAGTGTGTGTTCGGCGGCGACCAGTCGCCCTGCTGGGGACAAGACAGTGCTCTGTACGGATCACGACGTGGCGCTCGTGCCTCATTGCTGGGTGACGTCGTGCAACCAACCCCTACCGGTGGGCTGGAACGAGGTCACGACCACGTGCTTGGCCATGGCAGGCACGCGCGCCTCCGGCAAGACGGTGTTCGTGGGGATGGCAGCCAATCTACTACTTCGCTGGGGTCGGCTGAACGGGTTGACCGTCACTCATTACTCGCCGGAGTCCCAACGCTCGTTCATGGAGCGTTTCGGCGACCTCGATCCGTCCGCGCCCTTGTATGACTCGACCATGCCGGAACTGCCTGGGTCGGACGCCGTGCAGAGGGAGCCGATCCTCCTGCGCATCCAGGAGCCAGGCCGCAGTCGCGATCATGTTCTCGTTCTTCGCGACGTCGCCGGTGAGGATTTGCAGAACGCGGGAATGGACCGCGCTCACTTCCGCTTTCTGGCGCACGCTGACGGTTTGATCCTGCTGGTCGATTCGAGCACGTCGCCGGCCGTCCGGAACGTGCTGGGCGACGAGATATTCGGTCAAGGGGCTGACTTCCAGCCAGCAGCTGTGTGGGGCAACCTTGAGTCTCTATCGCGGGCCGTCGTCGGTGATACGGCTAAGCGACCACCGGTCGCCGTGACCATCTCGAAGTTCGATTACGTCCTCAAGGCAGCATCCAAGCGGGAATCCCCGCTGCACGCGGCACTGGCAGGCAAAGGACTGCGCGTTCACCACGATGCAAGCCTGCAGCGCAAGCAGTGGGACCCGTATGACGCGGACCTGCTGGATCAGGAACTGCGGACTCTGTGCAGTCGCTATCTCGACCAGCCTCAGTTGGTGGAGAGGGCGCGAGCTTACGAGAACCCTCAGGTTCCAGTACGCTTCTTCGCGCTTTCGTCCCTGGGGCTGGCGCCGGTCATCGGCCGGGTCGCCAAACACGGGACGCCTTCCTACCGGTGCCTCGACCCCATCAAGTGGTTCCTCATGCAGGCCGGGCTCGTCGCGAATGGCTGACCAGCAATGCCCGGTCTGCGGAGCCCGGCGGACGGGGAAGGAACCCCACTGCCAGGGCTGCGGACACACATTCGTCGATGTGACACCAGCTGAACCGGCCGTACCCTCACCGCCGCCGTCGGCCGGGCGTGACGGGCGGCGGTCTGTCATTGTGATCGGTGGCCTCGCGGCCGTCATCGCGGTCGGGGTGGGCGCAGTTTTCGTCTTTCCTGACTCGAGCTCGAACGTTCCGGCGCAGGACTCCGCTGCCGCGCAGGGGAACGAGCAACAAGTCGCGCAGCCCGTCACTTTGGAGTCAGGCACCTGGAGCGGTGACATGGATGCATCTGGCGTGGCCTTGTCGTTGGACGTGGCCGACGGCGATGCGACGGGTGTGTTCCGGGTTCGCACCCCATCGGGGGTGGTCGGCTCGTGGAATGTGAAGGGCGAGGTCGACAACAGCAGCCTGACCTTGGAGCCTGGCTCCTGGATCTCGAGACCGGACGGTTGGTCCCAGGAGAGTCTGCAACTGCAGGTGGGGACTGACGGGTCCTTGGAGGGCACCGCGGGCAATGGAGACTCCGTGAACATGCAGTTGGTCACCAAGGGGGTTCCGGACGCGCAGGCCGTCGCTGCGGACTGGCGAGCTGCGCTAGCGATGCCAGAAGACCAGGCGAGCGGCGTGCTTGAGCAGCGTCGTGATGAAGGTAGTTCGATGCGGGACTCACTGAACGGCGCCTGGGTCCCACAGGTGGCCAGTGGGTGCGAGGGTCTCGATCAAGGATCCTGGGATCTCACGGCGTCCAGCATTCTGGCCAGTAATGCTCGCCTCGACCAGGAACTCGGAGCCATCACAGTGCGTTGGGAGGACATTGCCACCTCCCGCCCGGAGAACTGCCCGGGCACAGACATGTGGGTGGCGTTAGTGCCACGGCGCTTCGCTTCCTCCGAAGCTGCCCTGCGCTGGTGCTGGCGCAGAGCCGACTCCTGCGCTGCCCGCTACATCGTTCCGAGAGCGCGTAAGGGTACCGAGATCGCCTACTGAGTCGCTGTTGCTGTGGGTGACTCAGGGCTGGGGAGTTCCGAGCGTGGGGGTCCCCTCTGGCTGGGAGTCCTCTTCACCTTGGGTGCCGATGGGGCGGATGAACAAGGCATCGGTGTTTATCGGATCGCCCAGGTTCATCAGATCCAACTGGGCGAGGGTTCCGTTCGCGGGCGTCACAGTTGTGACGCGGCTCTTCCGGAAGCCTTCCCAGGGGGCTGCGTCATCCGCAAGCGACGGTCTGTCGAACGGCGCGGATGGCTCGTCCAGGGGAGTGCCGGTGGTGCAACTCACGACGGGCAGACCGGTGTCGTCCACAAGGACAGGGGTGCCTGCCTGTAGGACAGCCGACTCCCACTGGACCTGGTCCCCCGACGGGATCGCGCGGGAAACGTGAATGTCGTATACGAGGAGGGCGGGGGTCCTATCGCTCAGGTAGGTCTTTGCAGGGCTATCGACCGCCTGTTGCCACTGTTCTGCGGCGCCTGATTCGGCGATCCCCTCACGCAGTTCCTCGATGTCGCACGGTGACTCCCCGACGAATCCGCCGTACAGTCCGGGCTCGTCCCCGCTTACAGTCTTGGCGACCTTCTCTGAGGGGATCACTGGAGAGTCACCCTCGGCAGCACTCTCCTCGAGGAAGCCATCAGACACATCCGACGCGCTCACCAGAACCACCTGTGCGACCGGTGCCGTTGACTCAGGAGCTGACTGCGTGGTCGGGGGCATGGTTGGATCCACCGTGGCCTTCTGGTCCCCTCCCTGCGTTAGGACGAAAGCCCCTCCCGCGGCAGCAACAGCAGCCATCACACCCACGGCGATGAAGACGCCCTTGCCCCGACCGGTGCTATCGCGGGGGGCAGGCCCCTCGGAAACCGTCATCGGGGACACCGGTGTTTCCGGGCTTGGAGGACTCTCGGCCGAGGGTGGCGGCAGAGATGGGTCCTGTACCCATTCGGAGCCGGTCCAGCGGTACCAGGACTGGCCGTCCCAACGCAGATTCGGATTGGCCACGGCGGGTCCCCCATCCATTCGCTCACTGGAAACTTCAGCCTCACTGTATCGGCCCGGTCAACGTCAGCGATGACGGCGTAGTCTCGTGTCAGGAAGTGTTCCGTGTGTTTCGTCAGGGGGAAGTTTTGTCAGGGTCCAAGTGCCGGGTCTGCGGTAGCAAGACCAGCAGCGACGAGCGGTTCTGCTTCCAGTGCGGCACCCCCGTCGATCAGCTGCCGGCGGTTGATGAGCATGCGACCTCCACCACTGGTGAACCCGCCAGGCGCTGGCCCCTGGTCCTCTCCGGCGTGGCTGTGATCCTGGTGTTGGGTGTCGGGTTCGGATTGATCCGGGGCATGTCCGAATCGGTCGAGGTGGCGGCCAGTGGGGTCGTGGCCTCTGCGAGTCAGTCCACTGTCGCAACCAGTGGGCCCACCGTCGCCACGAGTGAGCCCGTTTCGCCCTCGCGATCACGCACGTCACCCTCGCCGAGGAAGAGCACGGCCCAGTCTGCATCCAGGCCCGCCGCGCCGAAACGCACTGCAACGCCGCGGCCGCCGGACCTGTCCGCCGCTGACCTGGATCCGTGCAGTGGAGGGGCATACCCGTTCGAATACGCCCTCGGCGCCAGTTCGAGCCCCCCGCCGGCCGGAAGCGACGAGCGGCAAGCGGTTGCCAATGTGCAGGCGATTCTTGCTGATCTCGGGTATCAGGGCCGCAGTCGGACGGTTCCGATTGCTGTGGACGGCTGGTTTGGGACCCACACCGAATACGCCGTCCGGAGCTTCCAGCGGGATCAAGATATTGAACCCGTGGGAACCGTGTACCGGCTCACGTGGGAGGCGCTGGGAGAGTACTGCTGAGATTGGTCGTTTAAGTCGTGTGGCAACTGGGAACGGGGAGATTATGACTTCGCACAGGGAGACCTGCTGGCAGTGTGGCGCCCTGGTTCTCGACGCTTTCTGCCCATCCTGTGCCACTCCGGTCGGGCAAGCGGTCGCCCGTGTCCGCGACGGCAAGCCGGCGAAGCTCACGGAATCCGACCGGGACATTGTGCTGGCCTCTCAACTGGCCGACCATCTACGCCGCGGTGGAGATCCTGCCCAGCAGTCCATCGGGATCCGGTTGGCCCCTGGGGAAGTCGGGTATGGAACCGTGCATGCTGAGTTGCATGTCTACTCCGGCGCAGACTATGTCGAACCTGGGAGTGTGCTAATCGCCTTCGGATCGCCGATGTGGATGCTGGGTTCACTGGGTGCTTCGGCGGCATACAACAGTCATAAGCGCAGGAAGGCTCAACAGGCAGCAGCAGTGCAATGGCGACTTGAGAACCACGGCGTCATGCACTTCACCAACCGCCGTGTTGCCCTGCAGGGGATCAATGGGTGGGTGGACCTCTATTTTGAGCACTTTCGTGCCCTCACGCCCGTTCGGCTCACACGGTCTAAGCAACGCCCTACCGAGGAGGTGTTGCGTGACTAAGAGTTTCGAGGTTCGGGAGTCGTTCTACTCGGCTGTGTGTGTGGGCGGGGTGTCGTTGAATGAGGCGGCTCGGCGCGTCGGCGTGGCGAGTTCGTGTGCTGTGGCGTGGTGGCGACAGGCTGGGCTGATGGACATGAAGCCACGT
>JAKOZM010000513.1 GCA_029779995.1 Actinomycetes bacterium | reverse complement strand
GAGGACACCGAGTCCAGCATCGACCTCGTGGCGCACGACTGGACCTTGTTCAACTACGACGAGCGACTCTCGTACAGTGCCACCCCGGCGGACTTCGGATCGTTGGTGATTCAGCGTGGTAGGTGGGCCAATGGTGGCCTGCTGATCATCCCGAAGTTCTGGCGTCACATCCGCGCCCGGCGCAAGCAAGGGCACCGGGTGCAGGCCGCTGAGATCGGCTTGCGCGTCAACTACATGGCGTCCATCGCCTGGGCGAGCGCGGGTCTGGTGGCGTTACTGGTACTGCCCTTCGACAGCCGACTGCTCAGTCCAGTCATCTTCGCCGCAGCATTGCCCTACTTCCTGGCGCTGGCCTCGGACTTCCACCGCCTCGGCTACAAGCGCACGGACGTGTTCCGGATGTACGGCTTCAACCTCATCCTGCTGCCGGTCAATCTCGCCGGTGTCTTCAAATCCCTGCAGCAGGCAGCGACCAAGGCCAAGATCCCCTTCGCGCGCACGCCAAAAGTCAATGACCGCACGGCCGCCCCCGCGACCTACGTCCTGGCGGCCTATGCGATCGCCGCATTCTCGTTCTACACGTTCGCCCGGCAACTGGTGCTGGGCAACACGACCAATGCCGTGTTCGCGGCAGCGAACGGGGTGTTGACGACCTACGCCATCATCGCTTTCATCGGAGTGCGGAACTCCCTGGTGGACATGGTGGTCGGTGCGTGGCAATGGATCCATGTGCCTCGCAAACAGCCGGCGCCGCCACAAGCGCAAGAAGCGGCAGACAACGATTGGGAGGCGGTCCTGTTCTTCGGTCCGGGAGATCCACGCCGCAGCCAGACGGTGCCGGACTGGCACGGGGCACCCACGCGCTGGGCCGGCGACGATCGCCGCACAGATGAGGTGCCCTCGCACCGCCTGCCGGAAGAGGGGCGTTCACAGGTATGAGCAGCTCTAAGACCCGAATCTCCGTGCTGCGCGTGGCGGTGCTGTTGCTGGCGGTGGTCGCCGCGGGCCTCGGTCTGCGCTGGTTCCTGTCCGACGGTCTGCAGACACCGGTGGTACCCGAGACACCGACTTTCGCCGGCTACGTCGACGTCACAACGACACCGGCCTACGCTTTTGAGACGCCGGCTGATGCCCCGCAGAGCCACGTCATCCTCTCCTTCATCGTGGCTGCCACGGATGATCCATGCACGCCCACGTGGGGTACCTACTACACCCTCGACGCGGCCAACAGCGAGTTGAATCTCGATCGCCGCATCGCCCAACTGCGCGAGATCGGCGGGACGGCCTCGGTCTCCTTCGGCGGCCTGCTGAACTCCGAGCTGGCGGTGTCGTGCACCGACCCCGCATCTCTGGTCCGGGCTTACCAGTCGGTCATCGAGCGCTATTCCCTGAACCGCATCGATCTGGATATCGAGGGTCCGGCCCTGGCTGACATCCCCAGCCAGCAGCGGCGCGCGAAAGCGATCGCCCAGGTCCAGAAGGATGCGGGAGGTGCTCTGCAGGTATGGGTCACTCTGCCGATCGACACCAACGGGCTGACCGCCGAGGGCGTGGCGGCCGTGCAGACGCTGGTCGACGGGGGCGTGACGCTGGCCGGGGTAAACGGGATGGCAATGAACTTCGGCGGGTCCAAGGCGGCATCAGAGGCCATGTCATCGGCCGTCGACACGGGGGCGACCGCGCTGCAGGGACAGGTGGCCGCGATGCTTCCTGAGTCCGGATGGCAGCAGGTCGGTGTGACAGTCATGATCGGTCAGAACGATGTCCCCGGTGAGGTCTTCACCATGGACGACGCGCAGGTGGTCAACCAGTTTGCCGTGAGCAAAGGAGTGGGGTTGTTGTCCACCTGGTCGCTGAACCGCGATCAGACGTGCCAACCGCCCCTACCCAAGACCGTGGATGTCGTCCAGACGAACTGCAGCGGGATCAACCAGGACGGTTTGAGCTTCGCCCTGACGCTGGCGGCGGGAGCCACGGCCTCCGCACCATCTCCGACAGCGTCGCCGGCCGCGCCGACCCCAGAGCAGGCCATCGTGGATGACCCGGCGACCAGCCCGTTCCCGATCTGGGATCCACAGGGGACATATCCCGCGGATGCCCGCGTGGTGTGGAAGCGCAAGGTGTACCAGGCCAAGTACTGGACTTCCGGCGTGGCTCCCGGTGGCGTTCCCGCCGGCGGTGAGGATCCGTGGAGCCTGATCGGACCGGTCATGCCCGGTGACACCCCGGCCCCGCTGCCGACACTGCCGGCCGGGACCTACCCAGCCTGGAAACCCGGCACGGTCTACACCAAGGGGCAGCGAGTGCAGTTGGATCAGGTCCCCTACGAGGCGAAGTGGTGGACCAAAGGCCAGCGACCCGGCGAGGCCGTCCCCGGTGGTTCGCCGTGGACGTTGATCACGCCAGCACAATGAGTACGGTCGGAAGACCGCCTGGGTTAGCGTAGATGAGTTGTGCGGCTACCCACGGGAGGGCATTCCCACGGGATCGTCCATGAAGGAGCGAGCACGGGATGCGCAGGTGGCGACCGCTGTCGCGGTTCGGAATGGTCGCCGCATGCACCCTCGGGTCGTTGGCGGTGCTGCCCTCTTTAGTGCCGCGCGCCGGCCTCATTCAGGGCCTCCTACTCGGGTCCTGCGCGGCGATCGGCTACCTGCTGGGCACTCTGCTCGGCCTGCGGTGGCAGGCAACTGCTCGGCGCCGTGATCTGTGGTGGCTGGTCCTCCCGCTCTTCGCACTGGCGGTTGGCCGGCGCTGGCAGGCTGACCTGGCCCAGGTCACGGGAACGTCCCCGCCCGCGTGGTCGTGGATCCTGGTGGCCCTGCTGGCAGCCCTTGTGGTGTTCGTGATCTGGCTGGCACTGGCCCGGGCGATCCGGTGGCTCACACAGCGGCTCGGCGGACTCCTCGGCCGCGTTCTTCCGCACCGACTGGCAGCCGTCACCGCGGTCACAGTCACCGCTGTCGTCGTGATCGTCGGTGTGATGCGACTGCCGAACATCCTGGTGTCCGTCCTGCATCCGCTGTTCAGTGCCCAGAACGCCCACAGCGATCTGCCCGCCCCCACCAGTCGTTATCTGTCCGGGGGGCCGACATCAACGCTGCCCTGGCAAGACCTGGGGGCACAAGGTCAGCAGTTCGTCGCGGGGGTCACCCCGACGCCACAGATCGAGCGGTTCAACAGCCGCGCGGCACTGGCACCCATCCGGGCCTTCGTTGGGGTGGAGTCCGCGCCGACTGATGAACAGCGGGCCGCGCTGGCCGTGGCCGAGTTGGAACGCCTCGGCGCATTCCAGCGAGCAGTGATCGCCGTGGGAACCTCCGCTGGCTCCGGAACGGTCGATTCCGGCGAGGTCACCCCGATCGAGTACATGCTCAACGGCAATGTGGCGACCGTCTCGACCCAGTACTCGCTGCTTCCCAGCTTCTTGTCCTTCCTGGTCGATCAGCCCAATGCCGTGCACGCGGCGCAGACGCTACTGACGGCGATCCAACGGCGTGCGGCGCAGGAAGCCAGGCCACCGCGGATCGTGGTGTTCGGGGAGAGCCTGGGGGCCTATGGCAGCAGCTCAGCGTTCCCCGATCTGCAGGCGGTGCTCGCCGGTACCGACGGGGCCATGTGGCAGGGCCCGCCGAACTTCAGCCCCCTGTGGCGCACCTACACGGCCGCCCGTGACAAGGGCTCGCCACAGGTGCAACCCGTCTTCGACCAAGGCCGGCACCTGCGCTGGGCCAACCAACCGTCGGCGCTGAATCTGTCGGCCCGCTGGGACCGGCCACGCGTGGTGTTCCTGCAGAACGCCTCCGACCCCGTCGTGTGGTGGTCGCCGTCGACGCTGATCATCCGCCCCGACTGGCTGGCCGAACCCCGCGGCCCGGGCGTGCTCCCCTGGGTGCCCTGGCTGCCCGTGATCACTTTCGCGGGGTTGACCGCAGACATGATCGACAGCCAGGGTGTGCCCGCCGGACATGGGCACGTCTACGGCACCGATCCGGTTCACGCGTGGGCGGCAATCCTGCAACCTCCCGGCTGGACCGACGAGGACACGGCGCGGCTGGCGCAGGACGGCGGTTGACGCCCTCAGCCCGGCAGCTCAGCAGTCGAGCGGTTGCGACTCAGCAGCCCCAGCAGATCCTCCGGTGGCCCCACGACATATGCATCGTCACCGGCTCGCAACGTGGTCTCACTGCGCGGCAAGTGCTCCAACCCGTCCTCACGGGTCAACGCGATCACCCGGGCGCGCATCGGCAGGTCCAACATCGACATACCCGCGAGCCCACCATCAGCGCGCACCGTCAGGCGGCCCGCGATGAACGGCTCCTGGTCCACAGCAAAGGTGGCGATGACCCGCAGTCCGAGGGCGGCCGCCACGAACCAGGGTGCCGACACCGCCGACACGCTGCGGACGTGGTGGAAGTGCAGACGCTGTTCCAGCATCGCCCCGAGTCGCCGGTCGAACACGCGCATGACCACGGGCAGCAGCGGGGTCTGATCGCGCAGGCTGTCGCGCACCGCCAAACCCGTCTCGATGTTCGCGTACTCATCGGAGGTGAGCACGGCGACGGCCTGCGCCGAGAGCAGATTGGCCGCCATCAGCGTTTCCTTCTGGGTCGCGTCCTGCGCGATCACGGGAACGCCGAGTGCTCGTGCCCGCGGGATGTGGCGGTTGGTCGGGTCGCGCTCCACCACGACCACCTGCTGGCCCATCTTGACCAGGCGATCGATGACGGCCAGGCCCAGCGACCCGAGGCCCACGACGATGATGTGGTTGCGCATCCCGGTGACGCGGGTCAGGCCGAAGGTCGCGGCGATCCGGCGCGTGACGAGGAACTCGGTCACCAACGCATAGAGGATCGCCAGCAGGATGGTGGTCAGCACCATCACGACCATGGTGACCACCCGCAGGTAGGCGGGCTGACCGTCGAGAGCGAAGTCGCCGTACCCGATGGTGGCAAGAGTCTCCATGGAGAAATAGGCGGCGTCCAAGACATCCATGTTGTCCCCGGCAGTATCGACATACCCGACGGCGAGGACAGCGGCGAACACCGCGCCCAGCACCACCAGGGACGCCACTGTCCATTTCAGGCCCTGGTTCGCCCCGTAGCCTAACCCCCGCACCACGGCCTGCCACGGATGCCGACCACCATGGGGCGGTTTGGCGGGTAGACCCAACGGCTGCGCGGGCACGCTGCTCATGTTCAGCAGTTCCGACTCCGTGCCCACCAGCGCCACCAGATCCCCGGTCTGCACCGGGTAGTCCCGGCTCGGACACACCGCCTGCGTCCCGTCGAGGTGGATCACCAGGATCGGTGCCAGATCGCCGAACAGGTCCTGCAGACGTCCAGAGCCGGTCACCTCGAGTTCACGCACGACGTAGTCGTCCACCCCGATCCGCATGCGGTGGATGCGCTCATCAAGCACCGACTCCACGAAGGTCGAGGCGGCCAGTTCCGCCGGGTTGACGACCAACCCGCGGGACAGTGCGGAGGTGACGGCGCGCCCGACGGCCGGGTTGGACTGCCGGACGATCACGCGTTTGGTGGGGTCGAGCTCCTGGATGAGCAGGGCCAGTTCAAGGCAGCGTAGGTCGTCGTCCTCGACACAGACGACCGCCAGCGCGCCGGCCAGGCCGGCCTCCCACAACCGCTGTTGATTACGCGGGCTCCCGAAAATGCAGGGGACCTCGAAGGCCTGCAGTCGCCGCAGGTGGTGATCCTGCGGGTGGCTGCCCACCACGACGGCGGCGATGCCCGCCGAGCGCAGCAGTTCCACCACCCGGACCGCGAGACCCTGCATTCCGCACACGATGACATGCCCGGCCATGTCCTCGGTTCCCGCTGCCTTCATAGGTCTGAAGAGTAGCGACACGGGTAGTCGCAGTGCTTGCGGTGGCGAGTGTCAGTAGTGGTCGATGCCCACTCGCTGCGCCGACCGGCGGTAGATCGGAACGAGTACGGCCATTGCCGCCAGGGATGCCCCGGTGCCGACAACGGTGGCCCACAACCGTTGTTCGCCGGTGCTCACCACCGAGTTGGACGCCCCTTCGGCGAGCACGATCCCCACGGTGAGCGCAGCGGTGTACGCCCAGTACGGCGCATTCTTGATGCGCACCCAGATGCCTAAGACCAGACCGCCAACACCGAGGGCGAGCAGCAGCCATTCCACCTCGATCACCAGCCCCAATCCCATTGCG
>JAKOZM010000508.1 GCA_029779995.1 Actinomycetes bacterium | reverse complement strand
CCTGATGTGCAGCGCCGCATGCCGGGTCGTACCGGTGCTTAACAACAACGACCACTCCCCGGCGCCTCGATCGATGAACAAAGTGGTCTTGGCCGGCAGGAACACGGGCTTGAAGAAGCCAGCGACCACGGTGTACCGCTCGGGAAGCTCTGACTCGACCTCCGACAGGCACCGTGCGAGGCTCCACATGCCGTGGGCGATAGCGGTGCGGAATCCGAACACCCGCGCGGCCAGGCCATGCAGGTGGATGGGATTGCGATCCCCGGACACGGCGGCATAACGGCGCCCGATGTCGCCCGGGACGTCAATGGCGATCTGCTCGGCATCAGCCGATGCCGAGGGCCATTCCCGTTGCGGGGGGGCCGCAGGCGCATCCGCCAGCCGAGTCCCCCGGCTCAGGTACGTGCTCACCTCCCGCCACACAACCACGTCATCCCGCGTGGCAGTGGTGACGGCGTCGAACTGGGCGCCTTTGCGGTGGGTCCGCGGGTTGGCCAACTCGACGGTGATGTCGTACTCATCGGAGGTCTCGAGATGAGTTAGGACCTCGATGGTGTTCGCGATGTGCACCATGCCCAGCGCCGACATCGGGAAATCCCGCGCCGTCATCAACTGCAACGCCAACGGGAATCCCGGCAGGTGCAGCATCGCGGGGGGCAGGCCAGGCCCTTCGCCGCACACCCGCCGGTAGTCCCGGATTCGCTGGTCGGAGAAGTCCACCCCTTCCAGACGCAGCGACCCTTGCGGCAGCCGGTCCCCGCCGCCCCAGAGGAATCCGGGCAATGCCGCACCCGCGACGGCCCGAACATACAACTGCGGGGTCCACGGAGATCGCTGCAGCGTTTGGCTCATGGCGCTATTCAATCGCGCGACACGGCCATCGCGCCTGTGTGCGGAGTAGATTCACCACTTGTGCAGAAGGCCGACAAGGACGCCACGCTCCAAGTTGCGGTCGTTGTCCTGGCCATCGCCACGATCCAGATGCTGCTACCGGATGCTGTCACGATCGGCGCACAATGGTTGATCCCAGCCATCGAGGTAATCGGGGTGCCGATGGCGCTGCTGATCCTGCGGGCCACCGACGCCAGAGCACGCACCATACGCCGGGCGATGACCGGATACCTCTTCCTACTGATCTGCGCCAGTGTGCTCAACGCGGTGCTGCTTCTCTGGTCGATGCTCTACGACAACAACGAGAACGGGCCGGAGTTGCTCTTTGCCGGCTTCGGGGTGCTGGCCATCAATGTGCTGAGTTTCGGGATCGTCTACTGGTGGGTCGACGGTGGGGGGCCCCGACAACGAGACGCTGGCAACGTCACATCCTGGGACTTCCAGTTCCCGCAGCAGGCCGCTGGCATGAAATGGACGCCGATGTTGCCCGACTACATGTTCACCGCGTACACCAACATCATCGCGTTCTCGCCCACGGACACCATGCCGCTGAGCCACCGGGCGAAATTCCTGTTCACGATTCAGTCGACCGTGTCCCTGCTCACCATCCTGGTGACGGTCAGCCGGGCCATCAATATGATCGATTGACGCACGCCCGCTCCGGTGATCCCCCGCCCGCCTCGCAGGTCACTCAGGCCCAGCCCCCTGGGCGAACTCGCGGCTGGAGTGTGGCGCTGCCCGCAGGCGGGTGACCACATCCAGCGCCACAGCAACCATCGCCGAGGCGCCGGCGCTCAGTCATTCACGCACATCGTGCCGACAACTCAGTGCGGCCCCTCAGACGGGCTCTGATGGCGCTACCACCGGGGAACACTGCGGCCGTTTGGCCGTGATGCCCTCACCGGAACTGCGACCTCTGACCTTGCGCACGATCCACGGAGCGAAGTGCCGCCCGAACCATGAGAGATCATCAGCCACATGCGCCCAGGGAGCCGGCGCGGGCACCCGAGGTAACGGTTCATGCCAGTTGGCGGCGGACACCCCCAACGCCTCCAGCACCGCCATCGAAACCCGCTCATGACCCAGCGGATTGAGGTGCAACCGGTCGTCGGACCAGAACCGGGGGTCATCAAAGACGGTCACGTCCCAGAAATCGACGACGATGGCCCCGTACTCCGCCGCCACCTCGTAGGTGACCTCCCGGTACTGCTGCAGGCGACCTTCCACCACGGCCATGAACCGTGAGCGCCGTGACGGGCGGCCGTAGGTGACGATGACGATCTGCGCGCCGGTCTGCGCCAATGTGGCTATCCCGCGCTGCAGGCTCTGAGTCATCGTCACCAGATCCCAGTCCCGGCGCAGCGCGTCGTTGATACCCCCGGCGAAGCTCACGAGATGCGGGCGCAACGCGACGGCAGCGGGGACCTGCTCTGCCACGATCTCGGGCACAGTACGCCCGCGAACCGCCAGATTCGCATACGTGAAGTCCGGGTGCTGCCCAGCCAGCCTCTGCGCCAACCGATCTGCCCAGCCACGATCGCGGCCGTCCGCTCCGGGATCACCGAGGCCCTCGGTGAAGGAGTCCCCGATGGCGACGTATCGCCTGCCCGTCATGTCGCTCACCTCCGCCACTCAGGGTATGGGATCACCCGGGTGGACCTCCCTCCTACACGGCGACCCCGGCAGTGGCTGGACGCTGTCGCACGCCGGGAGTAGCGTCGAAACTGAGCGCCGCTTCGGCACTCATGGGAGGGAAACGGGGTTCGTATCATGATGCGAAAATCCACAGCGGTATGCGCTGCGATGGCCACAGCGGCCTCCGGGCTACTGATCGCCACCGCGAGTCCGGCATCCGCGGCCTCGACGTACTACGCCTGCGTGAAGAAGAGCGACGGGCAGACGACGATGGTCAAGAAGGAGACAAAGTGCAAGAAGGGGTACAAGAAAGTCTCCTGGTCGAAGAACGGTCCGACGGGAGCCACGGGTCCGGCGGGTGCCAACGGTCCAGCGGGCCCTGTGCTCAGTGTGAAGGATGGTGCCGGTGCGATCGTCGGCCTCTTCATGGGAACGTGGAGCGGCCTCGTGCCCGGCTTCACTGTGTTGACCGACGGTGGTCTCTGGACCTACGACAGCAGCGGTGCGCTGCAGGACGACGGCTCACCGTACTTCACCGACCCGGCCTGCACGGCGCCGGTCGAGGTTGTGCGCTCGTACGCATCGCCCGCCGACCCGGCAGAGACGGCTCGCTTGGTTGCGCGGTTCGTTCCCAACAGCCTGGGTCGGCATGTGTACCGCTCGACGAACGCCGGTGCCGCCGCGCGCGCCTGGAAGGTCGCAGCCCCGAGGACGGCTGCTGTGCTCGGCGCCTCGTTGTTCCAGCTGAACTCGGCAAGCAACTGCGTGTTCCAGAGGACAGTGGATGGTGACGATGTCGCCGCGGGGGCCACACTGGTGGGCCTCACCGAAGTCACCGCACCGCCGAACCATCCGGCACCGCTGACAGTGGGATGAGGTCACGATCATGTCGGTGACGAGGATTCTCGCGGCCACGACGGTGATGGCCTGCATGACCACCGGACTGCTCACCACGACGGCTGCGGCAGCCCAGATCCAGACGCAGAAGCAGACGACTGCCGGCTGCGTGCACAAGAAGACCAACGAGTTGCGCGTGCTGTTGAAGCCGGCCAAGAAATGCAAGAAGGGCTGGCAGAAGATCACGTTCAACCAGCCCGGCTCCGCGGGTGCTCCAGGTGCCGCCGGAGTTTCCGGTCCGGTGTCGGTGGTGTCTGTCAAGGACGCGACCGGTGCCGTGATCGGCCAGTCGTTCAACGGCGTGAGCACCTGGCTGTCAGGTTCCGCGCTCGTATACGCCAATGGCGCCGCCTACGACTACAACCTGGGATCGGGGAAGGTGGTTTCGGAGAGCTGGGACTCGGTGATGTATCTCGATGGCTCCTGCTCCCCATCCAACGCCGCGGTGGGGATCTACAACACCGGGGTGTATCTAGCCTCGCTGACGTCCTTCGCCCGCATAGTCGACCGACCCAACAGCGACCTGCCCACCCGGGCGTTCAAAGGCACCACAACCGTCCGGGCGATACTGCCCAGCGAGACATTCTGGTACCTCGACGGCACCGGCGTGTGCCAGGGCCCGTTCACATCGTGGAGCGAGACCCTCGCGATGCTGACGCCCGTGGCCGCTCCACCGGACCATCCGGGGCCGTTGAGTTTCAGCTGACGCGACGCCGCTGGGTCGGCAGTGCCGGCCCAGCGGGTGTTCAGGTCACGGTGACGCGCACGGGGATGCGCTGTCCCTTGGACACGACGTAGGCCGTGATCCCCTGAGGTCGGCCAGCGTTCCAGCGGGCGTAGTCGACCACCAGTTTGCCCTTGCCCGGGATGCGCGCCGACAGTTCCGCATTCAGGGTCTGCCCGTTCGCATCCTGGAAGATCGCTGCAGCGCGCGCTGCGGTGGCCTTCTTCGTCGGGGTGAACAGGACGACGCGCTTGTCCTTCTCGTCGAAGCGGCCCAGGACCAGCCCGTTACTGCCTGCCTCAGTCCGGCCCACGACCTGCACGGCACTGCCCGGGCCCTCATCGACGAAGACCAGCGCCCCCAGCCGCCGCTGATTGCCGCTGGCGCCGTACACCACGACACCCAGTTCCGGGACCAAGCCCAGCGCGGCCACACCGCGGCGCGGCACGGTCGCTCCTTGGGTGCCGATCGTGAACTGACCGGTCGTTGCGAGCAGGCTCGTCTTCACCGATGCTCTGTTGCGGCGGTTGTTCACGGTGATGATGAAGTCCTGCTTGCGAGGCACCGTGTAGGTGGGGAACTCCCACTTCGCGCCCGGGCGCCAGGGGTTGGTTGGCGGATTGACCACCACCCCCTTGATCTTCTTCCCATCCAGATCGGTGATGCGGGTCTTGATGGGGACCTGGCTGCGGACTGGAGACAGCTGCACTGTGGTGTTGTTGGACGCCACACAGAAGGGGCAACTCTGGGTCGCCGCAATCACATCGCTAGGGATCAGGCCGATGATCTGATCGGCGATCTCCGGTTCTCCGTCAGGTGTGGTCATCACCAGGTACTCGTACTTGTTCTTGGTCGTATCGATGCGCAACGCCCGAGCAGCATCGGGGTAGTTGTTGTCGTAGACCGCGACGTCGTACTGGCCGTTGCCTCTGTCGTAGAGCGCGTAGGGCGTGATGGCGTGGCCGCCGCCGCCCCAAAAGATGAACAGCGTGAAGGGCATGCTGCCCGGTGTCAGAGCAGTGCGCAATGTGCTCACAACCGCGCGGGGGGACATCTTGTATTTCATGACGTCGAAGGTGTACTGCGACGCCATGTTGCGGGCGATCTCCTTGGAGATGGGATCGCGCAACCGCAGATCATAGGTCTGTAGCGCGCCTGGCTGGAACTGCCCAGGTGTCAGAAGGTTGTTGAAAAGGTCAGCTGCGGTGGCCGCGAAGCCGAAGCAGTGACCGCCGGACATCGCCGCATTGGTCGCCTGCATCCACTGCCGGCCCGAGAGGGTCAACGTGCAGGGCCCGGTGTCGCTCTTCTCCAGGCACACCCGCTTGCCCATAAGGTCCCGCATCACCTCGGCGTCGAGGTTCTTCGGTCCGTCCAAAGGGGTGCCGAACATCCGGTTGTTGAAGCTGTCGGGGACGCCGGTGTTGAAGAAACTGAAGCCGTTCGGGTGGGCTCGGAAGCCGGAGTCGGCCACGAGCGTCCCTTGCGGCGACCAGTCCGGTTGTGTGCGGTAGTCGTTCACGTAGGCCCGCCAGACGGACGGGTCAGCCCCCGGCGGCTGATTGTTTCCGATGTCAGCGCTCGCGCTGGCCATCCCCACCAGACTGATCGCAGTGGCACAGACCGCCGTGATGAGCGCACGCATCCTCATGCCGACCAGTATTGCCCGAGAACCGGCACCGTGGCGTGCCCTGGGCGCAACGGATGCGCGGGTACCAGTGGTGGTGTTGACTCGGGTGCGTGCATATTCAGATCTGGTCCGACGTCGTGTGCCCGTGGTGCTACATCGGGACCACAAACCTGCAGCAGGCACTGGTCGGTATCGATGCCGACATCACCTTCCGATCGTTCCAACTCGACCCCAGCGCGCCGACCGAGCCCATGCGGACACTGCAGTACCTGAGCGGCCGATACGGGCCGCAGGCCCAGGAGATGATGGACCAGGTCACTCAGGTCGCTGCGCGTGCCGGGCTGGAGTACCACTTGCGTGACTCCTGGTCGGGACAGACCCTCGACGCTCACCGCCTGCTGCACCTCGCCGCTGCTGAAGGCGTACAGGTGGCCCTGGCGCACCGCTTCTTCGCCGCGCAGTTCACGCAGGGCCGCTCGTTGTTCGAGACCGAATCGTTGGTAGGCCTGTGTGTGGACTGCGGCCTCGACCCGGATCGCGTGCGGGAGGTGCTGGCCACCAACGAGTACGCAGACGCAGTCAGCGGCGATATCGAGCAGGCCCGCCGGTATGGCATCACGGGTGTGCCCTTCGTCGTCCTCGACGACCGGCTGGCCGTGTCCGGCGCCCAGTCGCCTGAGGTCTTCGTTCAAGCCCTCGGACAGGTCTGAGACCGCCAGGCCCAAGATGTGGCGAGGGAATCGTCGCAGCCACTACGGTCGCCTACGTGAGTGCCCCCTCGCTGCTACATCGGATTTCCCCGATCACGGCGTGGCTGCCCAGAGACCGTCTCCCATGGCTTGGCCAGGACGCCGTGGCCGGCGTGGCCGTGGCGGCGGTCGCCATCCCCACCGCCATGGGCTACTCCTCAGTCGCCCAGGTGCCCGTCCAGATCGGGCTGTACGCGCTGCCGGCCGCGCTGTTGCTCTATGCCATCTTCGGTTCCTCCCGGCAGGTGGCCATCGGACCCACCTCCACCGTGGCGCTCATGTCGGGGGCCGTGATCGCCGGCATCGGACCCAGCGATCCGCAACGTGCGATCGCCCTCACAGCCGGGGTGGCGCTGGCGGCCGGGGCCTGGCTGGCCCTGTTCGGACTGCTGCGACTGGGGTGGATGACGGACTTCATCTCGCGACCAGTGATCGTCGGGTTCAGTTTCGGGCTGGGGTTGACCGTGCTGGCCGGGGAACTCCCCCACATCCTCGGGCTGCCGCCGGAGGGCCCACACTTCATCCAGCGCATCTGGACCACCCTGCACAACGTCGACCAGACGAACCTGGTCACCCTTGCGATCGGCGTCGTGGCCCTGGTGATTCTCTTCGTCGGACAGATGCACCTGCCGCGCATTCCATGGGCCCTGGTCGTGATGGCTGCCAGCGTGATCCTCTCGCGCTTCTGGACCGCGTCCGATCGCGGTGTGGAGGTGTTGCCGCAGGTTCCCTCCGGTCCGCCCACGTTTGCCCTCCCTCTGCTGGGCATCGGCGATCTGCGCCAGGTCGCCGTCGGCGGGCTGGCGGTGGCCATCGCCGCAGTCGGTGAGGGATTGTCAGCCGCTCGGATCTTCGCCCGAACTGGCGGCTACCGCGTCAATGCGGACTCGGAGTTCCTCGGCACGGGGATGGCTAACATCGGGGCCGGCCTGACGGGCGGCATGAGTGTGTGCGGCAGCCTCAGTCGCACGAGCACGGCCGTCATCAGTGGCGCGAAGACGCAGATCAATGGCGTGTTCGCGGCGTTGGTGACGCTGCTGTTCCTGATGACGCTCACCTCATCGCTGGCTGGCGTGCCGCGGGTGATCCTGTCGGCGATCGTGGTGGTCAGCGTCTGGTTCCTGCTCGACGTCTCCTCCCTGCGGATGTACAAGCGGATACGCAAGAACGACTTCGTGGCCGCCCTCACCGGACTGGCTGGAGTCCTGCTGCTCGGTCCGCTGTACGGACTACTCAGTGCCGTGGCCATCTCCCTGCTGGGTCTGGCCTACCGCTCCAGCCGTGTGCACGTCGATGCCTTGGGGCGCATCCCCGGGGAGAAGGCGGGGTGGGGGGCGATCCAGGAGCACCCAGAGCGACGGGAGACCCCCGGGGTACTGGTCCTGCGGTTGGACGCCCCGCTGTTCTGGGCCAACTGTGAGGCGACCCACGAGACGATCCTGTCCGCCGTCGATGGCCGCAACGATCTGCACGCACTGATCCTGAACCTTGAGGCTTCCGGACAGATGGACACCACCACCGTCGAGATGCTGACCTCGTTGCTGGCTGAACTCGACGCCATGTCCATCGACCTGTACATCGCCCGCCTGCAGTATCAGGCGCGGGTAGTCCTGGACAAGGCGGGCTTCACTGCCAGCCTCGGCGAGGGGCGTATGTGGCACAGCATCTCCGCCACCGTCGAGGCAGCCCAGCGCCGCTGACCCGGTTGCGCCTCAGCCGTCCAGACCCCAATGCCGGAAGGGGTTGCTGGCCAGGTTCACGTTGTAGTACCGCGGGTCATCGGAGACATCGAGGCCAGCCCAACCAGGCACCGTGTACTCCTCGGAGTCCGACGCCAGTTCGATCTCAGCCATCACCAGCCCCGCGTTCTCACCGGCGAACACGTCCAACTCCCAGGTGTGACCATCGACGTCGATGAGGTGGCGGACCTTGTCGATCACCGGCCCTTGGGCCATCTCGGCCAGCATCGCCTCGGCATCGGCGACCGGGATCTCGTACTCGTACTCCGTGCGGGAGATCCCCTTGGACGTCCCCTTGATGGTCAGGAAAGCGACCTCACCCTTGATCCGCACCCGCACGGTTGTCGTGTCCGTGTGGGCCAAGTAACCCTGCACGATCCGGGTGCGCAATCTCACGTCCGACATCCAGGTGTCGTTGATGACCAGGAACTTACGTTCGATCTCAAGCGCCATGACGGTTCGGCTCACTTGTCCTGGTGGCCGGTGAATTCATCCATGCTGTGGTAGACGCCCGCCTTGTCCATGTAGAAGTCCCGGATCGTCGTCGGCAGCAGACCGTACAGGGCCTTGTTCAGCCGGGAGGTCCACGGCATGATCGCGAACGGCTCGCCGCGCAGCATGTGGTCCCAGGTCCCGTCGACCACATCCTCCTGCTCCAGCGTCGGGGTGAACAGGATCCCCTTGGCACCGTCGAACATGCCGGTGTTGATGTACGTGGGGCAGACCGTGGTGATCTTGATGTGGTCGTGGCCGGCCTGCTCGAGTTCCAGGCGTACGGAGTCTGACCATCCGGTGGCGGCCCACTTCGACCCGCAGTAGACGGCCAGGCGTGGCGTCGAGACGAGTCCGGCGGAGGAGGCGATGTTCACCAACCGGCAGTCGCCGCCGGCGGCGATCATGCCTGGCAGGAATTCGGCAGCGATCAGCATGGGTGCAATCGCATTGATCTCCATGACCATCTGCATCTCACGGGGATCGTTCTCCCAGAAATAGCCATTCCCCCGCACGATGCCCGCGTTGTTGATCAGCACGTCGATGGTGCCGACCTCCTCGCGGACCTGTGCGGCCGCCTCGGCGATCGCCGCTGCGTTGGACACGTCGACATAGAACGAGGAGACAGTTCCACCGTTACCGACGAGCTCCTTGACGGTCTGCTCGAGGGCGGCTTCGTTGACGTCCCAGAGCACCACCTCGGCGGCGCCCTCTTGCACGGCCCGCAAGGCAAACAACTTGCCCAAACCCATCGCCGCGCCCGTGATCAGAACCTTCTTGCCCGCTACTGATTTCATATCGCTCCTGGATGTCGATTCCCCGTTCACGATAACGCCGCCCGCGGGTTCGGCGCCTGTCACCGCAGGCGGCATCATCCCTGCAGGTAGGGCTCCAGCCACGCCATGATGTCGGAGAAGACCTCTTCCTGCTCAGGTTCGTTGTGCGGCTCGTGGTAAAGACCCTCGTACTCGATGAGCGTCACATCGCCGGTGACCTGCTCCACGAACTGCTTGCTGGCGCTCGGCACGGTGAGCCTGTCACCGGTGCCATGGATGATGAGCAGAGGGACCGGGAAGGTGGTCTGCTCCATCATCGCGTCCATGGCCGAGAAGGTGGCCTTGGCCAGGCCGAACGAGCCTTTGTCGTGCACCAGCGGATCTGCCTCGTAGGCGGCCACGACGGCCGGGTCCCGGCTGACCCCCTTGCTGTCCAGGCCCGTCGGCAGCACGATATCGGGGGCCACCCCACCCAGGACGTTCGCGATCGCGAACTTGACCTTCTGCTCGCGCAGTTCGGAGTCCAGCGCTGGGGCGGAGGCGATCTGGGCCACGAGGGCCGGGACCTCACGCTCGGTGTAGGTCATGGTGAGCAGCGCGCCGAGCGAATGTCCGAAAAGGATCACTGGTGCGTCGGGATACCGCTGATGTGCCTGCGCGAGCAGTTCCTCAATATCCGAGAGCACCTTCTCGAAGTCCATCACGCCGCGCCCACCCGAGGACTTGCCGTGCCCCCGGTTGTCCATCGTGAACACGGCGATCCCCTCGTCGGTGAATCTGCCGGCCAGAACCTGGTAGCGCGACGAGTGCTCGCCCAGACCGTGCACGAGGACCAGAACGGCACGGGGATCAGTGTCCGGCACCCACTCCTGCCAGAAGATCTCGGCTCCGTCGCGGGCGGTGTGGGTCGTCTCGTTGTGCGCCATGCCCGCATTCTCCCGTGGGGGTCAAGATCGAATTTTGTCAGGGTCAGGTTCGAGACGGTACTCGTTGCGCTTGGTGGGCATGACACTGCTAACGAGGGACAGGAACACCCCATGGGAATCATCGTGGCTCAGGCCCACTGGGTCGTTGACTTCTGCGCTGGCTGTGATCGCTTGGTGCGATTGGATCTGATGGAACAGCTGTGCCCCGAGTGCCTGGGCGCCGAACAGGCCGATGGCCAGGGCCCGGGGACTCCCAGGGCACCTGGCCATCAACGCCTGTCGAGCGATTAGCCTCGCCGACTACGGTCAGAAATGACCTCGGCCCAGTAAATGCGGGGCACGCAGTCCAGGAATAGGAACGGTGCGGCCGCGGAACGAATGCGCTTCATCAGGTGTACCTCCTTCGTTCACCTTTCGTTAACCTAATGTACCCCACCTCTTCAGAATTATCCCCGTGATCTGGATCACGGCGTGTTTCGTGGGTGATGCCAGCCCGAAACGGGGCACTTCGGCAGTGGCACGCGGGTCACAGGTTGGGTTTCGGTTGTGGGGCACTGGACCCAGCCAGATCTGGACGAAGAAGCCGGCCACCGATCTCGGCTGACGATCAGGGCGTCAGACACGGGTGCGCACGCCGTGGGGTGTCAACCGGGCCGTTCGCCCCGCGGCCGCGGATTAGCGACCAAAATGGGCAGGTGGACCTCAAGGAGTACATCGCCGCCATGACGCCGATGTTCGATGACCCGGATACCGCGGCTCGGGAGGCCTTCAGCGCGGCTGCCGTGATCCTGGCCGATCGGCCCGCCTACGCGGAGTACCTTGGCTGGTCACCGGTGGAGGTCGCGGCTCTGGCCGCACATGCCGCGTCCTGGCGCACCACCGCTCCCCCCATGCTGCGACGTCTGGCCGCAGCGCAATTGAGCCAACAGGTGGCGGCCTACGCCCAGTTCCTCGTGCAGGTGACCCGCGTGGCCTGCGTGCAGTTCGCCCCCGGAGATCAGCAGGCCGAGCGCGACGCCAGTGCCATCGCTGCGACCATCACCCGGTTCGCTCCCGTCAGTAACAGCCAACTCGAACCTGCCCCCACCCCCGATGAGCAGGTCGAGGACCTCGGGCAGGCGCTGGACGATCTGGAACGGCTGGTGGGCCTGGAGGCAGCCAAACGGGAGATCAACGAGCAGGTGCAACTCATCAGGATCACCCAAATGCGCGCCGCAGCGGGTCTGAAGAATCCCACTGTCAGCCGGCACCTGGTGTTCGTGGGCAATCCTGGGACCGGGAAGACCACGGTCGCCCGGATTGTGGGGCGCATCTACAAAGCCTTGAAGGTCGTCCCCGACGGTCACCTCGTGGAGACTGACGCCTCGGGGTTGGTCGCGGGGTACGTGGGACAGACAGCCTTGAAGACCGCTGAGCAGATCCAAGCTGCCCTCGGGGGCATCTTGTTCATTGACGAGGCGTACGGGCTGATGCGTAACGACTTCGGCCTTGAAGCCATCGACACCCTCGTCAAAGGCGTCGAGGATCACCGGGCCACCCTGGTTCTCATCGTGGCTGGCTACACATCCGAGATGGGCGAGTTCCTGACCGCCAATCCAGGCTTGGCCTCCCGACTGCCCACCACGATCACGTTCGAGGACTATTCCGCATCGGAGTTGCTGCAGATCCTGCAACGCATCGCTGCCGACAATGACTACTCCATCGGCGCTGACCCGCGCCTGATCGAGGCGATCACCGCCGGCATGGCCGAGCCCGCCTTCGGCAACGCCCGCGAGATGCGCAACCTCTTCGAATCGGCGGTTCGTCGCCAGGCCTGGCGACTGCGGGAGATCTCAGACGTCTCCGTCGACCAGATGAGGACCTTGACCGTAGACGATGTTCTGGGCTGATGCCCACGGCAGCACCACCTGCCCATAGACAGCGCTGAACTGCATGTCGCTGTGGCCCCGGACCTTCCTCGCCGGTGGATCCTGTTCGCTGACGTACCTGTCCACCCGGCTTGACTGGTCAGCGAAGACCCGGAACCCGATCGGGTCGGTGCGGCGGAAGAGGTTGACCCAGTTCGGCAGCGGACCGGGGACCTGCAGCTGCTGGGCGAGAGTGTTTGCTCCGGCCGCAGGTGGGCCCCGACTGCCAGCAGTTCCTGCGTCCGGAGCGTCTGGCCAGGCGCGGCTCAGCGGTGGCGCACCCGCAGTGGGCGTGCAACCAAGCACGTGTGGGCCGAGCACCGCCGGAAAGACCCGGCCGTACAACGTCCTGAGCTGCGAACCGTACGTCAGGAAGCGGACGCCGTTCAGATTCCCCGTGATCGCCGCGACCTGCGACAGGACGGCGACCCCGATCAGGGACCCTTGGCTGTGTCCAGACAGAATCAGCCGGGATCCCTGCCGCTGGCTATGCACCACTTCATCGACGATCTCGGGAACCACCCGTTCGGCATAACACGGTGGTCCCAGGGGATGCGCCACGCGGGGCCAGAAGGTTGTGAGGTCCCAGAGCACTCCCACGACGCGCCAGAAACCGGTCGCGTTCATCAGCTTTCCCACCAGCACGATCAGGACAGCAGACATCAGCATGGCCAACCACAAACCACCATTGACCAGGGCCGCTGCCACGGCAGAGTCGCGCCAGGGTTGCCAGTCGGCCACCACACCCACCACCAGCAGCACCCCACATGCCGAGGTGATGACGGCGGTCACGGCCAGCAGGCGTTCGGCGCGGTGGGTGAAACCAGCCAGCAAGCGGGCCCGCCCACTGCGCCGCCTTTCCTGCTCGGGAATCCCATCCGCGCCGAGCTGACCGGCGATGGTGGATCGCGCCCGCAAGGCGAACACGAAGAAGCCCAGGGCGATGGCCAGCAGCGAAGCGCCGGCCCAAACGACCGTCAATCCGGAGAACCAGATCAGGACCTGCGGGACGACGACGGGCTCCTGCGGAGTGTTGGCGACGACGAGTCGAACCGGGCCGTCGATGACCATCGGCCCACTGAGCTGATTGATCCACGTGTCGCGGATGTCCCCGACCTCACAGGGGACTCCCGGGTCAGTGACACAACCCTGCACAAGCTGTAGTGGTGGGTCATCGATGAGCAACAAGCCTGCGGAAACGTCCAGGTCCGGTGTGGTGCGGACAGTTTCGCCGTCGGGTGTGGTCACCGACGATGCGGACACCGTACCCGCCCTCAGCACAAAGAAGTCCGGCCCGGATCGCTCCAGGATCGCGCCGCGCACCACGACCTGTCCGGTGGCGAGCAGGACGGGTGCCCCCTGCTGCACCTGCGCGGCAAAGGCACCTGGGGATGATGCGAGGGTGAACTCCGACCGAAGTGCCGTCACGGGCTGACCACCGTTGAGCCAGTTGCCGAGGAACACGACCAAGGATGTCGTGAAGAGCAGGGCCACCCACACCGCGGCGCCCAGGATCAGCGCGGCCCCCGCGCCGTGCCACGCCCTAGGGACGTCAGGCGCAGAGGACCGGATGTTCTGGAAGACCATGCACACGACCAGCAGTCCCGCCCCGAGCGCAACGGCCGCGGGCCGCGAGAAGACGCCAACCCAGGCCGTCGCAGCCAGCGCGAGCGGTACCACTAGCGCCCAGCCGGGGCGGTCAGCGGCGAAGATCAGCCAGGACACGATACCTACAAGTACGAGGGCGAGTGCGCCGACCAGCAGATTGCGCCCCCGCGTCAAGCCGGGATCGTCGAAGCGTTCCGGGATGTCCGCGAACGCCATGAGCAGGCCGTAGCAGGCAAGGGCCAGGACCGCACCCCAAGGCAGCGCTGCTGCCACTCTGGTCGCGAGAGTCTCATGGGTACCGGGGAAGTCGATGCCGTCGCGGTAGGACACACCAACCGAGACAGCAGTACCCACGAGCATCGCCACCGTCACGGCGGCGAGGGCTGCCCCTGCCCACCACAAGCGATCCCGCTCGGCGTACCGCAACAGCGGCGCTAGGCCAAAGACGACCACCAGCAGTAGACCCGAGCCGATGTGCAGACGTTGCAGAAGGGCCGTGCGATCAGTGCCGACCCACATGCGCTGGCGGCGCAGCACCCCTTCGCCGCCGCCAGGGGTGTCATGGCGCGACTGTCGCCCCTCATAACGCGCCAAGGAATTCTTGGACAGCCACCACAGCAGGGCAAGGCAGGCCAGGGGCAGCGACGATCCGATCAGCAGGCGCATACCGGCGGCGTCCCAGGGAGGTCTGCTCATGAATGACAGCTGGGAGGGCAGTGCCGGACAGACCGGAGCGCCGCCCCGAAAACACTGCCAGGCAATCATGTCGATCCCTATGAAACACATGGCCGCGGTGAGCAACCATGTCATCATCAGGCACGCCTCCCGCACAGCGACGGCGGTGGCAATTCGGGGCCGGCGCGCGGTGTCCAGGTCGGGCCGAGCCCAATAGGACAGGTTCGCCAGCGCAAAGGGCAACAGCGTCAGCCACAGCGCTCTGCGCGCACCGCCCATGAAGCCGGAGGCACCCGACGTGAGACTCCCCCACGAGTAGGCGACGACCTCCACGTCGGCTGGATAGGCCACGTTTCTTGGGGATGTGCCGGGTCGGCATCTGTACAACCCCGTGATGTGGTCACCGGACACCTGTGTGACCTGGTAGTCGTGAACACCCAGCATGCTGTGCGGTGCCGTGCCCGAGACACCGTGGACACGGATCTCCCGCACGCGCGGTACCGGGTCAGTCATGGCTACCCCCTTGAATGTGCGTTCACCATGACAGAGGGGTCGGACAGATTGCGCCGTTTATACCGCGCGTCACGGACGCGGGAGGGCACGTGCCTCTGCAGCCGTTCGTGCGCAGTACCGCCACTCGACGTCCAGGGTCGCGACGCCGAGCGGCTGCCCGGCGAGACGGACCCCCTGGGCACGGGACGAACGTCTGGCCCGGTTTCGCCTTGGTTAGCCTGTTCCAGTGGCCATCCCCACCCCCGCTTCGGATCCAGTCGACGTCCTCGTCGACCACGACACGGTGTGGACGACGGCCCACGGCCAGGGCCGCGGCACGTTGCGGGCGTTGCCGCTGGCGCACGGGGTGCAGCGGACGCGGATGTGGCAGCGTGCCATCGACGAATCCTTCGGCGCGTGGATCGCGCAGGTCGCATCCGGTGCAGCCACAGCCCGCGTAACCGCACTGGCGCACCTCGTGACGGCCAGCATCACTGCCGCCGACGCTCGTTGCCTGCCGTTCCCCGAGGGCGATCGCTGGGCATGGCGGGCCGCCCCCGGTCCGGTGGAAAGAGCGGCCCTGGACAAAGCACTTCAAGCATGCCGACAGGCAGGCGTGGCGAGTTCCGACGAGGCACTGCAGGCGTTCTCCCAGCGGGTCGTCGACACCCACGTGCGTCCGGTCACCACCGAAGTGCCCCCATTGCCCACAACGTCACAACAGGCCGCAATCCGGCGGTGGGCGGCCCACGTCACGGGCCGGGCCGCCGCGAATGCGCGGCTGGCCATCGTGCTGACCCCGCCCCGCGAGACCACTGACCTGTGGTCACTACATGTGCTGGCCATTGCGCTCGACGAACCCACGACCCGCCTGCCCTGGTCCACGGCCGGCCCCTCGCACTTCGCCGCCAGCGAGGCTGCCTGGGACGAGTTCCGCGAGTCGGAGTACGACGCCCTTCGGCGGGCCTGGGGCAGCGGGATCCCGACCACTCTGCAACACCTTATGCAGGGGCAGTGCGGGGTAGCCGACGAGGAGATCGTGCAGTTCCTCGACCGTGTGGCGCCGCGCGTGCAGGCGGCGGGCTTCGATGTGATCGCCCCCGGTGGGCTCCTGCGCACGTCCACCGTACGGCGGCGCTTCACGTCCGTGAACGCACCTGGTGGCACCACCCTCTCGGTGGCCGGCCTCGGTCTTGAGGCAGACATCCAGGTCGATGGCCTGACGCTCACGGAGGCGGAGCTGCTGGAACTGGCCGCGTCGAAGTCCGAACTCGTCGCGGTCAGCGGCCGTTGGTTGCGGATCGGGCGCGATGACGTCGCGCGGCTGGCCGCCCTGGCACGACGGCTTCGACGACCGGTCAGCCCGGCCGACCTACTGGCTGACGAAGCGTTCGAGGGCGTGCAGATGGCGGCCGACGACGTGCTCGCACAGGGTTTGCTCCCAGCCAGGCAGACCGACCCGCCGGCCCAGGTGCAGGCCACCCTGCGCCCGTATCAGCGCGCCGGACTGCAGTGGTTGACCTGGCTGGCCGAGAACCGGGTGGGCGGGATCCTGGCCGACGACATGGGTCTGGGAAAGACCCTGCAGGTGCTGACCTGGATCGCCGCCGATCACGCCGGGCAGACCTTGGTCGTATGCCCCGTCACCCTGGTCGACACGTGGGTGCGGCAGGCGCAACAGTTCACCCCGGATCTGCGCGTTCAGGCTTTTCACGGTGCCGATCGGCGGGCAATGGACCCGGACGCCGACGTGGTGGTCACCACCTACGGCCTGCTGGCCCGTGAGCAGGGCCTCAAGGAGGTGTCCTGGCACCGCGTGGTGCTGGACGAGGCGCAGGCGATCAAGAACCCGGACACCCACGCGGCTCGCGCCGCCCGGGCGCTGACGGCTACCCACCGACTGGTCGTCACCGGCACGCCCGTCGAGAACCATCTCGGTGATCTGTGGTCGCTGCTGACCTTCGCCCAGCCCGGACTGCTGCCTCGCCGCAAGGTGTTCACGGATCGGTACGTCCAAGGCGATGAGGAGGCGATGTCTCGACTGCGTGCCGTCGTGGCGCCCTTCCTCCTGCGCCGGGTGAAGACCGATCCCGGCATCCTGCCCGACCTGCCGGACCGCGAGGTCATTCGCGACGACTGCACGCTGACGCGCGAACAGGTCGGCGCATACGAGGCGGTGGTGACCGACATGCTGGGCGCGCTCGAGGACTTGCGGGCTGCGGCGGGTAGCGCCAGTGACCCGCGACTGCGCCGGCGGGCCGCGGTGCTGGGTGGCATCACCCGCCTCAAGCAGATCTGTGTGCACCCGGCGCTGCTCACTGAATCGCGGGGCGCGCTGGGCAGACGCTCCGGCAAGGTCACCCGCTTGGTGGAACTGTGCGGGCAGATCGTCGATGAGGGGCAGGCGGTCGTGGTGTTCAGCCAATTCGCCTCGTTCGTTCCTGACCTGGCCGCCCACTTGAGTCATGAACTGGGTGTTGAGGTGGCCACCCTGACCGGTTCTGACTCCCGCACGGCGCGGGCCCGCACTGTGGCGGCCTTCAGCGAGCCGGACGGCCCGCCCATCCTGATCGCCTCCCTGAAGGCAGGCGGGACAGGGCTGACGCTGGTGCGGGCCAACCACGTGATTCATCTTGATCGCTGGTGGAACCCGGCCGTGGAGGACCAAGCCTCGGACCGGGTGTGGCGCATCGGGCAGAACCAGAAGGTCTCGGTCCATGTCCTGGTGTGCCCGGGCACTCTCGAGGATCGCATCGACACCGCTCTGCGCGCGAAGCGTCAGTTGGCCGCGAGTGTCATCCGCTCCACGGAAACCTCCGTGACCGAACTGACTGATGCGGAACTCACCGAACTGGTGGGCCTCGTGCGCGATGAGGTCCTGCAGTGAGTCCCGACCGCGAGCGGGGTTGGTTCCAGGCCAAACCCCGCATCGCTGTGGAGGGCGGGGTCGTGGTGCCGAAACCGGGCAAGGTCGACGATCCAGACGCCCTGGATCTGATTCACGCCGCCGAGATGGAGGGCCGGCCGCCGATCCTGAGTCGGGGCCGCACCTACGCCCGGCAGGGTCAGGTCATCGGGGTGGAGATCGGCGCCGAACAGTTCACGGCCAGCATTCAGGGCTCGGCGCGCCAGCCGTACGAGGTCCGGTTGACCAAGACGATGATCTCGGGCAGCGACCGGATTCATGCCAGTTGCACGTGTCCATATACGTGTGACTACGACTGGTGCAAGCATGCCGCGGCCCTGGCGTACGTCGCCGCCTTTCTGGTCGATGCGCAACCGGCCACCCGAGCGCTGTGGGCCGGCGAGGAGCCGCCGCGCGAGGTAGAACCGCTGCAAGCGGCCGATCTTGAGGTCCTTCGTAAGGTGGCCGAATCCGCGACGTTCGCCCAGCGAGTGGCCGGGGCCGACCTGATCGTTCCTTGGCCGGGGCCGGAATTGGGCGGACCGGGCACCTAAGCCGTGCCTGACGGAGCCAATTGTCGGGTTGCTGGAAGCACGGAGCCGACGACCTTGTGGCGGGCGTGCTTCAGCGTGGCGGGTGGCGATCCCACACATCGTCTGACGAGGGAGTATGTCACTGGCGCTGACTTTCCGTGCGCCCCACTGACATCTTCAAGACCGCCACGGTTGTACCGCGAGACGCGAGCGAAAAGCAGTCCGCGCGAAACCCCAGCCATCGGCACGCCAGGTCCGTCGGACGGCCCCCGAAGCCCGCGCCGGTTGCGCAAACGTAATCCTGAGCAGATTCCCCCTACTGAAGCCCGTCGATCGGGGTACGTTCCAGATGTGCGCATATACATCTGGCACGGCTACCTGCTGCGGGGGACGGGTTCGAACGAGTACAGCCGCGCCCTGGCACGTACGCTCGCCGGGCAGGGTCACGAGGTCACGGTGTTCTGCCAGGAGCACGACGATCTCGACCTCGCCGGGGCAACAGTGGTGCGGCCAGAGCTGCCCGGTCCGCTGCCGGTGTTCGTGCTCGACCAGTACGAGCATGCGGTCCCTGCGCTGCTCCCGGACGTCTCGCGCGACGTTCTCGATGACTTCGTGCAATCCAATGCCGCCGCCATCCGCGCGGCCGGCCCGGCGGACCTGCTCATCACCAACCACGTCCTGCTCGGCGGTCCCGTCGGGGCGGCCGCGGGTCAGCCGTACATCGTCAAGGCGCACGGCTCGGAACTGGAATACGCCATGCGGGACAACCCGGCGCTATGCAGTTGGGCGCTGGATGCCCTACGCCCGGCAAAGGCCGTGATCGCTGGCTCTCAGCACATCAAGAACGTCGTTGTCGATCTCGTGGGTCTGGAACCCCACCGCATCGAGGTCATCCCGCCCGGCGTCGACACGCACCTCATGCGACCCTGCGTACGTGACGCGGCGCTGGCAGGGCTGTTGGAGCAGTCACAGCAGGACGCCCCGAACGTCGGCAACCCGCGGATGCCCGACGACGGCAATGCCGCGCGTCTCGCCGCATTCTTCGCCGACCCCCGACCCGTGATCGCCTACGTGGGCAAGATCAGCCAGGAGAAGGGGGTTCCGTTACTCATCGATGTCGTCAAACAGCTCGGACTGCGCGCGGTGATCGTGGGCTTCGGTCCTGCTCGCACCGAGCTCGAAGGTACTGCCGGCCCCGACATCCTTTTCACCGGAGCCTTGGAGCATCGGCACCTGCGCTACCTGTGGCCCCTGTGCGCAACGAGTGTCGTGCCCTCAGTCTTCCCGGAGGCGTTCGGAATGGTCGCAGCCGAGGCGGCCTCGTGTGGCTGTCCACCGCTGGTGGCCGACCACTCCGGCCTGGCAGAGATCGCCGCCGGTCTGCGCCAGCACTATCCCGCGAAGTTCGCAGATCTGGCCGCGTTCCCGACCGGCGACGCCCAGGCACTGGCAGACAGACTGACCCGCCTGCTCGCCCTGCCGGCAGCGGAGTACGCCGAGTTGTCCGCCGCGGCTCGCGAGACAGTCACCGATCTGTGGGGGTGGGAGTCGGTGGCTGACCGCATCGTGGACCTCGGCGTCTAAGGCAGTCACCGCGCACCAGAAGATGTCATTGAGGCGCACTCTACGTGCGTCCTTCTGACAACCTCTACCGTTCACGGCCCCCCAGGGCCATAAGACTCACCTCAACCAGGACACCTTCACGGGTCGCCAGAGGAACTAGTCCATCCCCGTTTCCATGGCCGCGTCGTCCAGCAACGCGCCGTCATCCAGGACGTTGCTGGCCTGCTCGGTGGGCATGGCAGTGATGGAACGAGCGCCACCGGGTTCCAGGCGCCCCACCAGGTCGACGTGGCCGGCAGTCAACTGACCCTGGGCGGCGTAGATCTCCAGCTTCGATCGGGTGTCGGCGATGTCAAGATTGCGCATCGTGAGTTGCCCGATCCGGTCCTTGGCGGCGAACGCAGCCTGCTCCATGCGCTCCATGGACAGCTTGTCGGGGTGGTAGCTCAGGTGGGGACCAGCGGTGCTCATGATCGAGTAGTCGTCGCCGCGACGCAGGCGAAGCGTCACCTCACCGGTGACCGCACTGGCGACCCAGCGTTGCAGGGACTCCCGCAGCATCAACGCCTGCGGATCCAGCCAACGCCCCTCGTACAGCAGGCGCCCCAATCGGCGACCTTCCGCGTGGTAGTTGGCGATCGTGTCCTCGTTGTGAATGGCCGACAGCAACCGCTCATAGGCGATGAACAGCAGCGCCATGCCCGGGGCCTCGTAGATCCCGCGGCTCTTGGCCTCGATGATCCGGTTCTCAATCTGGTCGGCCATGCCGAGACCGTGTCGACCGCCGATGACGTTCGCCTCGTGCACGAGGGCGACGGCGTCCTCGTAGGCCCGCCCGTTGATCGCCACGGGTCGGCCCTGCAGGAACTCGATGGTCACGTCCTCGGTCTCGATGGCCACGGCAGGGTCCCAGAAGCGGACGCCCATGATCGGCTCGACGAGCTCGATCGAG
>JAKOZM010000507.1 GCA_029779995.1 Actinomycetes bacterium | reverse complement strand
GAGACCACGCTGTACAGCCGCGTCGTGGCCCGCGACTATCCAGCCGGTGTCATCCGTGACCCGTCGTCGACCCGCTCGTTGACCTACGTGGATCGCCGAGGCGCCCCCGAAACTGAAGGGGACGCGGTCCTCATCACCGTCGGCGGGAGCGGTCAGACGACGGTGACGACAAAAGCGGCTTTCGGTAAGCCACTGCCGGTCGCCGTGCACGCGCAGTACCAGCAGGGCCCGTCGGTCCTGCCCCCCGATGATGTCGAGCAGACCTCCGGGCAGGCGCGTATCCGCTACACGGTGACGAACACGACCGCAAAGCAGGAGGTGATCCGGTACCGCGATGCTGACGGGCGGTGGACGGTCACCAGGCAACCCGTCTTCGCCCCGTTCGTCGGCACACTGGTGGCCACACTTCCCGTGGGACTGACCCTGCTGGAGGCTCCGAATGCGGTGCGCAGCACGACCGAGGACGGCCGTACCCAAGTGCTGTGGAACCTCGTGCTCTATCCGCCGATGGGCAACTACCAGCAGAACGTCGAGATGCTGGTCAGTGGGGACCCCTTGGCGATCCCGTCGGTCGTCATGCAGGCCATGCCAGTGAAGGCAGACCAATCGCCCACGCTGGGGTTCGGTACGGACCTGCTCGCAGCCAGCGTCTCGGGTAACCGCGACCTTGCGGCCGGGCTACGGGAACTCGACGACTCCACCAGCGCGCTGGCCGGCGGCGCCCGGGACCTCAGCCGCGGGCTCAGTCGGCTCGGGGCGGGGACCGCAACCCTGGCCCAGCAGGTCAACGCCATCCTGGTGCCGGGGTCGCGGCAACTGGCCCAGGGTGCCATCGACATCGCCAACGCCCAGCGCAAGGCGGCCCGCGGAGCCGAACGTCTGGCGCTGGCACAACAGGAGGCCGCAGACGGGGCGCGCAGCGCCTACGACGGCGCCAAGTCGCTGGAGGACGGGGCGGTGACCCTCAGCGATGGTCTGCTCTCGTTGTACGACGCCTTGCAAGAACTACTCAAACCCGGCTCCCTGCCAGCCGCGCGCGACAGCGCGGACCAGTTGAGTCAAGCCGTTCTGCGTGTGCGGGAGGTGATCGGCTCCCCCAATGATCCCGACATCGGATTCCCCCCGACCCAGGCCAGCACGTTGATTCAGGCGGTGCGGGCGGCCAAGAAGGCCGCCGGGGTCAGCGCCGCCGGTTCGCAGCAGGTGCAGAGCAATCTCAAGGACATCGCGGCCACGCTTGCCGACCTGTCCACCCGATTGGTGCAGACGTCCACCGACGCGGGCGCGGCGCAGGCCAAGACGGCCCTGGTGTACCAGCAGAACTGCGTGGTCGCCCCGATCCTCGATGCCGCGTCGTGCGCCACGTTGCAGGAGGCGGTTTCCGATGCCGATGCTGCGCGGCAGTCGTCGTGGGATACCGCCTGGGACGTGGGGCGGCAGTCTGGCCGGGTGACTGAGCAGGTGATCGCGACCGCCGCGCTGACGACCTCGTTCGCCGTCATGGCTGGCATCTTCCAATACTTGGACACCGCCCTGTCCGGGATCTCCAGCGCGCTGGTCAGTGGCAACACCGACGCGCCAGGGATCCGTGAGGGGTTGCAGGCACTCACTGCTGGCCTGACCGCCACGATCAACGGGCTGGTGAAACTCAGCAACGGGGCTGCCGCGTCCACCGGCGGCGCCCAGATCATCGCCGATGGCACCGCAGACCTCAGCACCGGCCTGGACGACCTCGCCGACGGTGCTCAGCAACTCGCGGACGGCTCCGAGGATCTCGCGCAGGGTTCGGCCGACCTTGCACAAGGCACTGATCAGCTCGCTGAGGGCTCGTCGCAGCAGGCGGAGGGCACGGCGCAGGTCGGCGGCGCACTGACCGAGGTCAACGCCGGGGTCAATAGCGCGAGTAGCGGGGCTGATCAGTTCGCGCGGGGCGCCGAACAACTGCAGGAGCAAGGCACCCAACGTGTGCTCAACAAGATCATCAAGGCGTCCAGGGATCCCGCGTTCGCCAAGGCGTATCTGCAGGCCAGCGAAGACCGCGCCGCTGATGCCCTGCCGTACGGTCCCCCCGATGGCGCGGCCGGTCGGGTGTCCTACGTCTACACGATGACGGGCTCGCAGACGGACAACCGCACAAGTTCGTGGGCAGGCTGGGCGCTCATACTCCTGATGGCTGCCGGAGCTGTGGTGGTGGCATGGCGGCGCCTGCACCCGGTGGTTCCTGGGGCTGCCGCGGAACCCGCACCCGACGGTGCCGAACCCGTGGTCGAGGCGCCTGCGGAACGCGCACCTGAACCCGCCGATGTTGCGGTCGAGGCACCCACGACATCGGATAACGATTGGTTGTTCCGCCCGCCCGATGAGCAGGCCCCCAACTAGGCTTGGGCCTCGTGACGAATAATCCCAGCGAGCGGCTGGTGTGGCTGGATTGTGAGATGACTGGCCTGGACCCCACCATCGATGAACTCGTGGAGATCGCCTGCATCGTGACCGAGGCGGACCTCACGCCCTTGGATGAGGGTGTCACCTACGTCATCAAGGCTTCGGATGCTGCGATGGCGAACATGCCTGAGGTCGTGGTGAATATGCATACCGAGAGTGGGCTGCTCCCGGAGATTCCGCAGGGTATCGACGTGGCCGATGCCCAGGCGCAGGTTCTGGAGTACGTGCGTCAGCACATCGCGACGCCTCGCAAGGCGCCTCTGTGCGGGTCCAGCATCTACGTGGATCGCATGTTCCTGGCCAAGTACATGCCCGAACTCGACGAGTTCCTGCATTACCGCGTCGTGGACGTCTCCTCACTCAAGGAATTGGTCCGCCGCTGGTATCCCAAGCTCTACTACAGCGCTCCGGCCAAGACCGGCGGGCACCGTGCTCTCGGTGACACCCAGGACTCGATCACGGAATTGGGCTACTACCGGCAGGCAGTGATGCTGCCCCTGGACCAAGCCTGAGCGGTGCGTGGCGGTCTTGCCGGTGTTCAGGATGTGCCCGGCGTTCAGCTTGACAGGCTCTTCGCAGCGCTTGGGGTGGGTCATGATGATTCGACGGGTTCTCCTACAACCTGGACTCGACGTGTGGACATCTACTCCGGTTGCCGTGATGTGAGGATGTTGGGCTGGCTGGCGTAGGAGCCGTTCGGGTGGGGAGCCACCCTGTTTGCCGTCACGACCCCTGCGCTGCCGAGTGGTCTCTGCCTGCCCGACCGGGTTGGGGTTGTCATTCACGCCCGCGTGACCGTGCCCTCGAGTAGCAGCCGCAGCACCGCACGGGGGCAGTTGTCCCCAGGGCTGTGCGGGCTTCGGCCCGGAAATGTCACACCCTGCTCGTAGGTTTGGGGTGTCGCCGAGGTTGGTGGCCTTCAGCTCGTGGAGCGACGCCGCAGGGGAGCCTTCTCCTCTGGTTTCGGCATCGACAGTCGTGGGTGGGGGTGTGTGCTGGTGGGGTTCTTCGAGATTCCGGCGCCGGCGTTGCGCCGCGCCCAGCTGGCCGATGAGTTGCCGGTGGAGATTCCGGCGGTGTTCGAGGAGTTGTCCGAGCTGGTGCTGGGCCTGCCGGACCCGGCCGATTTGAGTGTGGAGCAGCGCCTCGGGGCGGTGCAGGCCGCGGCCCGCCTGCAGACGATGCTGGAGGCCTACCAGACCCAGGTCGCCGGGGTGAGCGACGCGCAGCGGGATTCGCGGTTGTTCGCCGCCGGCACGACCGGGTCGATGGTGGCCGCGTTGACCGGGCACAACCGGGCCGTCGGCTCAGCGATCGTGGGCCGGGCCCGGGACCTGCGGTCCATGCCGCACGTCGCCGGCGCCTACCGGGCTGGGGAGATCACCGGCCGGCATGTGCACCTGTTGTGCCGCGCCGCGGGCCGTCTGCCCCGCTTCGCGGAGCTGGAGGCGGATCTGGTGGCGGCGGCGGCGGTGATCGAACCGGTGGTGCTGGCCCAGGTCCTCGACATACTGATCACCCAGGACCGCCGTGAGGCACCCGATGAGGACCTGCGGGGCGCCCGGGCCAAACGCGGCCTGCACCTGTCAGACCTGGGCAACGGGCTGTACCGGGTGGATGGGCACCTGGACCAGATCGCCGGGGCCCGGCTACGCGACGCGCTGACCGGGTTCACCGACCCGCCCGCGCCCGGGGATGACCGCACCCCCAGCCAGCGCCTGGCCGACGCCCTGGACGACCTGGTCAGTGCCGCGCAGGCCAACACCCGACCGTTGGGGGTGTCCGGGGTGACCGTACTGGTGGATGCCGACCAGCTGCCCGACGGGGCCGGTGCCCGTCTGGAGGACGGCACGCTGCTGGGCCCGGACACCTTCGCCCTGCTGACCTGCACCGCGGTGGTGTCAGTGATCCTGGGCAAACGCCGGGCGGGCAGCTTCATCCCGTTGGCGTTGGGCCGTGCCCAGCGCCGGGCCAGCCACGCCCAATGGGCGGCGTTGACGGCGCGGGATCGGGGGTGTGTGCGCTGCGGGCAGCCGGCCCGGCGCTGCCACGCCC
>JAKOZM010000501.1 GCA_029779995.1 Actinomycetes bacterium | reverse complement strand
GCCAGCGTGGTGGTACCAACGCTGCCCCACCGGCGCCGACACCCCGGCCGCAGCCGAGGCCTCGATCGGGAGCAACCCGTCGGCGATACCGGACCAGAACCTCGCGACCACTTCGCGTGGGAACTTCGGATGCCCAGGCGAGCGGAGCTTGGGCCTGATCGCCCGATCCGCGGCCTGCTGACGACGAGCCATTCAACACCTACCATGACGAGGTGTTGCGACGACCAGTTGAATCCGCCCTCACTGCCGTTGTCGGAGTGGACGCCCAGGACCGCGAACGGGAATGCCAGGCGCAGCTGGTCCAGCCCGGCACTGACGATGCGCTCTCCTTTGGAGCGCACCGTGATTGCTTCGGTCCAGCCGGTAGCGATGTCGGTGGCGTTCAACGTGTAGGCGAAGTGGCCGTTGTTGTCGCCGCCGTCGTGGGAGACCAGGTCGATCTCGATGAACCCGGGTGCGGTGTCGTCCCATTCGTGCCAGGTCTTCATGGGGATGCTGGACTTGAGCAAGGTGCCCGGTTTGGTCATCGACCGGCCCTTCCCGGCGACCAGACCGATCTTGCAGGGCCGCAGGCGTCGGTCGATCGTGGCTGCCGACATCGATGCCAGCGCCACCGCCAGCTCTTGTGTCAGGTCTAGTTCACCGTGTCGCAGCAGGGACGGGACCAGGTCCGGCAGCGCCGGGGCTAGCACTTTCCCGGCGGGCCCGCCCAGCACGGCCCAGCACTTGACCAGCGCCTCGATGCTCTCAGGCGGATAGGTGTACCGGGGCGCGCGAGCCGCCCGCGCCGGGGGCTCATGCCCTGACAGTGCAGTCCGCAACGCCTTCCGTGCATGGTCGCGATGCCACCCCGTGGCCAGCGTGAGCGCATCCAGGACGGCGCCCTTCTCGCTCTTGGTCCCCTTGCGGTATCTCTCCACCTGGGCCTTGGTCACCTGCCGCCGAACAGCCAACGTGAGCTCCATCCTCGAAGGGTCCACGCGGGCACCTTCGGATGAGGCAACGAACGCCCTACGCGGGCATCTTGGATGAGTCAACTCGGATGGTTGCCTAGGAGCCGGGAGCGTGCCATAATCGTGGCGGTGCCCTGACGGGGCGCCCGCGCAACAACGCAGAGTGCCCATTGAGACCCAGGAAAGCCAAGCCAGTGCGTCTGATAACCTCAGGTTACGTAAGGCCCACGCCTGACTCAAGCACAAGAAGATCAACATAGGAGTAATGGATGTCAATGAATCTCCGTCGAGTGGCGACAGCTGCAGTCGCGGCGGGCGCAATGGCTGTGGGGGTGGCAGGAACGGCGTTCGCGTCCGACGATGCTCCCTCGATTGAAGTCGACGCCCCTGTGGTTGTGAGCCCCGTCGCCGGTCCGACTGTTTACCGAATTGCGGATCGAGACCGAATCGGCACCGCTATCGAGGCTATGCAGACACGATGCTGGGGTCCAGATGCCGCTAACGACCAGGAAGCTGGCGCCTCGGGCACGATCGTGCTGGCGAGCAGCGAGAATTTCGCCGACGCTCTAGCGGCAGGGCCCTTGGCTGATGTCGCCAATGCGCCCATCTTGACTACGCCGAATGGTGACAGTCTCGAGCCGAGAGTTAAGGCCGCGATTGCGGCTGCGCACGCGGGCACGTTCGGCAAGGCTGGTTGTGGCACCAAAGCCAATCGAGTCACGATCGTTTCCGGTGAAGGTGTTCTGCGAGCTGGGATCGTTGAAGAGTTGAACCTGATGGGCCTTAGGGTAGATCGTTATAGCGGTGCAAACCGGTACCAGACCTCTGCTGTGATTGCGGCGGCAGTTTGGATCCATCCTGGTTTCCAGGGTAATCGCAACGCTGGCCTTGACCTATTCTTTGCGGATGGCGACGACTTCCCGGACGCTTTGACTTCAGGGGCTGCCGCAGCTGAGCACAATGGCGTCGTCCTTCTGACGATGGGGGCACGCGGGGTCGACACTTCTGCGGCTCTGCTTGCTTCGTTGAACGGTCCTTACTCGGGGACCAGCGCTTCTGCCCACCGAGAGATTTGGGCTGTCGGTGGTAACGCCGCAAAGGCCCTCGCCAACGGTTTTGGCACGCCCGCCAACCCCATTGAGCCGAGCAACACCGTCGTGGGAGCAGATCGCTACGCGACCGCGGCCATGCTGGCGGGTAAAGTCTTCGGGAATCCGAAGGATTTCGTGGTTGCGTCTGGTGAGAATTACCCGGATGGTGTCGTCGCTGGCGCTTATGCCGCCAACTTGGATGCACCTCTCCTCCTCACTACCAACGGCGCGGTTCCTACCTCGACCGCAGATTACCTGAAGGCCAAGGTTGACAATGGCGAGCGCGTGTTTGTGTTTGGCGGACCTTCTTCAGTGAGTGTGCAGGTCAGCCAGGATATTGCTACCTACTTCAATTACTGAGATTCTCATGGGTTAGGCTGTAGCACTCCCGCTCGCCGACTCTCGCAGCGGTAACAAGGGAGGCGCATAAATAGAAAGTCAACTGGTGGTGGCTTCCTCCAAAACTATCGGAGGAAGTCACCACCGTGTCATGTAGAGGGTTCTTCAATCCGTACAGAGAAGGGGGGCACTTTGACCCCGCGCGATAAGCGAGTTCGCGATCCACTTCGGATACTCCTGCTAGCTGACGCTGCGAGCCCAATTGTGGGAAAATGGGTGTCACATTGTTTGAATATGCATTATGAGACACATATAATGTCTTTGAATACGGACATCCAGAATGTGAATGGCGCAGTGATCCATCCACTTCGGGCTTCTAAAGCAAGTTCAGCCAAAAGAGATTACCTGCGCGCACTGCCTCGCGTCTGGCGCGAGGTTAGGCGCATCCGGCCTGACATCCTCCACGTACATTATGGCGGGGGATACGGGCTGCTAGGTTCGTTGGTGCCCGCCAGAAGAAGAGTCCTTTCACTGTGGGGAAGCGACGTCTTGGTCGCACCAAGGAAGTCCGCCTTCCGTTCGCTCCTCCTGCGATGGATGATAAGCCGCAGTGACGCGGTCTGTGTGAATAGTCTCCATCTTGCCGAAGCCGCGTCGCTCTACACTTCGAGGAGCGTCAACGTTACATATTTTGGAGTGAGCCCTGAGTTCTTTTGCGATCACGGCGGCGAGCGCCCCGTTGGAAGCCCTCTACGTATCGTGATGGTGAAGAACCTCGATGAGAATTCCGGCATTACGACGCTACTGTCGGCGATCCAGGCGGCAGCGAAAGCGGGCATTGACCTGCATCTGAAGGCTGTTGGGCGCGACTCCAACGGGTGGGCCCGTTCGATGGCTGCAAGTCTAGGGGTTGCGAACTCCGTCGAGTTCGTTGAGTTCCTGCGAGAGTCTGAATTGTCGCGAGTGTTTAGCCAGTCTGATGTCTATGTTCAACCTACCAGGTACACAGAAGGGTTTGGCCTTGCGGTTGCTGAAGCTCAGGCAGCGGGTCTGCCGGCCGTGGTGAGTTCCGTTGGGGGGCTGATCGAGGCGGTGGACCTGGTCGGCGGTTCAGTTGTTCCTCCGGGCGACCCGGTTTCCCTTTCTCAAGCACTCATTTCGTACGCCGCAGACATGTCGCTGCTTGTCGGGGCGCGTGAATCGGCCCGCCGACACGCGAAGAAGTACGCGTGGGAAGTGGTGGCACCGGCAATGGACGAGGTCTACCGTCGCCTCCATGAAGGCTGTGGTTCACGAGGCGGGCAGCGTAGGTGAGCGCTCCTCTTGCCTATCCGGGGAATGGTTGTGGGTCGTCGCATGGGGTTCGCTGCTCGCACTTGCTGTGGGTGCTCCGCAAGGCCCAGGGAGGCTCATAGTGACCGACTTCGTCCCCTTTGCGCTTCCCGACGTGGGCGACCGCGAGATCGACGCCGTCGTCGAGGCCATGCGCTCCGGGTGGTTGACCACCGGGCCCAACGCTGCGGCATTCGAGCGGGAGTTCGTCGACGACCTCATCGGCAGTTCCGGCACGCCCGAGTCGAACGGTTCGGTGGCTGCGCTCGCGGTGAACTCGGCGACGGCCGGGCTGCATCTGGCGCTGGAGGCCATCGGCGTCGGTCCCGGCGACGAGGTCATCGTGCCGACCTGGACCTTCACCGCCACCGCAGAGGTGGTCCGCTACCTGGGCGCCACTCCGGTCATCGTCGATGTCGACCCCGCCACACTCAATATCGACCTGGCTGCAGCGGAGGCTGCGGTGACCGATCGGACTGCGGCGATCATGCCGGTCCACTTTGCGGGTCTGCCGGTGGACCGCGCAGCGCTGGCAGCCTTCGCCGAACGGCATGGGGTTGCCGTCGTCGAGGACGCCGCACACGCCCACCCGGTGCACTCGGACGGCATACCGGTGGGTTTGGGGGCCAGTCGCGCGGTGGTGTTCAGCTTCTACGCGACGAAGACGATGACGACCGGCGAGGGCGGCATGGTCGTGTCGGCGGATCCGGCGCTCATCGACCGGATGAAGACGATGCGCCTGCACGGCATCAACCGGGACGTCTTCGACCGCTACACCTCGACCGCGCCGAGCTGGCACTACGAGGTCGTGGCTCCGGGGTTCAAGGACAACATGACCGACGTCGCCGCAGCCATGGGCCGGGTCCAGCTGACCCGCTCGGACGCGATGCGCGAGGCGCGCACCGCCATCGCGGCCCGCTACGACGAGGCCTTTGCCGACCTGCCGGTGCGCTTGCCGGCCCGCCCGAGCACGCGGGATACCACCCACGCGTGGCACCTCTACGTCGTGCGGCTCACCGACGGCACGCCGGTGGACCGTAACACCTTCATCGAACGCATGGCCCAGGAGGGCGTGGGCTGCAGTGTCCACTTCATTCCGCTGCATCACCACACCTACTGGCGGGAGCTACGCGGTGCCGATGCCCCGTCGCTGCCGGTCGCAGACCACGAGTTCGCGCGGGCCGTCTCCCTGCCGATCTTCTCCTCGATGACCCCAGTGCAGGTCGACAAGGTCATCGAAGCAGTCCGATCCGTCCTGCAGTGAAGAGCCAGTCATGACCGTCACCGAGCAGTCGGGGGACCAGCTCAAGCGCGCCGTCGACGTTGTCGTGTCGGGGACACTCCTGCTCGCGCTCTCGCCGGTCATCGCTGTGGTGGCTATCGCCGTGGCCGCTGAACGCACCGGACCGATCCTCTTCACCCAGGAGCGAATCGGTTTGCACGGCAAGCCGTTTCGAATCCACAAGTTCCGATCCATGCGAGCTAGCAGCGGTGGCCCCGAGGTCACCACCGCAGGCGATGCTCGGGTGACCCGAGTCGGGGCCCTGTTGCGCACGTCGAAACTCGACGAGTTACCGCAGCTTTTCGACGTGCTGGTGGGCGCCATGAGCCTGGTCGGGCCGCGTCCCGAGGTGGCCCGTTACGTCGAGCTGTGGCCCGAGAGCGAGCGCGAGCTCATCCTGTCGGTCCGGCCCGGGATCACGGACCCGGCCAGCATCGCGTTCCGTAACGAGTCGGAACTCCTCGCGCAGGCGTCGGACCCGGAGCGCTATTACCGTGAGGTGCTCCTGCCGCAGAAGGTCGCCATGTATGCCGATTATGTCCGGACGCGCTCGCTGTTGGGGGACCTGCGTGTGCTGATCGCAACAGCGTGGGCGGTCGTAGCTCGGGGGTGACCTCGGGTGCCTCGGGTAAAGTAAGTAGGCGGTGCGCGGTGCCACCGGCCCGCCGATGACCACCCGGACCGCATCATCGTCGGCCGGGAACGACGTGACGTGAGGACTGGCAAACAAGTGAAGGTGACGGTCGTCGGCCTCGGCAAGATCGGGCTTCCGCTCGCAGTGCAATTCGCGCGGTCCGGGGTCGAGGTGATCGGCGCCGACACCAATCCGGCGGTGGTCGACCTCGTCAACGCAGGCAAGGAACCCTTCCCCGGCGAGGCGCACCTGCAGGAATACCTCGCAGACGTCGTCTCCGTCGGCACACTCACTGCGACGATCGACACCACTGCCGCTGTCGCTCAGTCGCAGGTCGTGGTGGTCGTCGTCCCGCTCTTCGTCGACGCTGACGCCAAGCCCGATTTCGGGTGGATGGACAGCGCGACCGAAGCGATCGGCCGGGGCTTGCGCGCCGAGAACCACACCCTGGTCTGCTACGAGACCACCTTGCCGGTCGGCACCACCCGCACCCGGTGGAAGCCCACGCTCGAGCAGGTGTCGGGACTGGTCGCCGGGCGCGACTTCCACCTCGTCTTCTCCCCGGAGCGAGTCCTCACCGGCCGGGTCTTCGCCGACCTCCGTCGCTACCCCAAGCTCATCGGCGGCCTCGACGCGGCGGGTGCCGACCGGGCCCGGGCCTTCTACGAGCAGGTGCTGCAATTCGACGAGCGCCCCGATCTGGAGCGCGGCAACGGGGTCTGGGACCTGGGCAGTGCCGAAGCCGCCGAGATGGCGAAGCTGGCCGAGACCACCTACCGCGACGTCAACATCGGCCTGGCCAACCAGTTCGCGCGCTTCGCCGCGGCCAACGGCATCGACGTGCACCAGGTCATCGAAGCGTCCAACTCCCAGCCCTACTCCCACATTCACCTGCCCGGGATGTCGGTGGGCGGGCACTGCATCCCGGTCTACCCGCGGCTCTACCTCTGGAACGACCCGCAGGCCACCGTCGTCCGCGCCGCGCGGGCCGCGAATGCCGACATGCCGGCATACACGGTCGGCCTGGCCGCCGAGCTGGCCGGGGGTTTGGCGGGCAAGCGGGTGGCGGTGCTCGGTGCCAGCTACCGGGGCGGGGTCAAGGAGACCGCGTTCTCGGGCGTCTTCCCCGCCGTCGCCGAGGTGACCCGACTCGGTGGGGTCGCCCTCGTGCACGACCCGATGTATACCGACGCCGAGCTCGAGAAGCTGGGCTTCACGGCATACCATCTCGGGGA
>JAKOZM010000483.1 GCA_029779995.1 Actinomycetes bacterium | reverse complement strand
ATGAGTGGGACTGGGAACGAGAGTGGCGGGTCAGGGGCGACCTCCGCTTCACACTTGACGATATTGCCGTCACAGTTACACCCGAAGGCATCGACGACGTATCTGAGTTGGACCTCTACGTCACCCCGAGCATGGACCTCACTGTTATCGCCACTCCCCAACCTCTAGCGGAATACATGGAGAGACTCATACAGGAGTTCTTCCGGACCTTTGAGGACCCCGTGAATGTGCTTCCAGTGGATGGAGGTGAATACGTCTGGATCGTGGAGCAATGGGAGACCGAGGATGCCGTTGGCGACATCTTTCCGGAGCTCGAAGCAAGCATCTTCAACCGGCTCGTCGACTACTTGAACAGTGAAAGCCCCGTCTGGGTGAGCAGTGCGGACTTTGTCAGCTTCTCCGACTGGTGACATCGCACATCAGGTCCGCCGAGATCCCCGCGTCTTCTAATCGATCAGCTTCTGTGCAAATCGGCGACCGTGGGCGGCCTCGCTGTTCAACCAAGTTGCCCTAGGGCCCTTCTTCGCTGGTCCACGAGTTCACGACGACCAGGTTGTGGGTCCACCCGGGATCTGTTCGCACCCGTTTTGGCCGGTTCGCACAGCCTTCGTTCGGGCCTTCCGGTTAACGGGCCTGGAAACTCTCTGTGGTGATTGGTCCGCGGCCACTATAGCCCACCGCACGCACTTGAGCCTTGTACCTCTTGCCGGGCCGCAGTGCGGAACTGAACGCGTGCTTCCGCTTGGTGGTATTCCTCCACTTCGTGTAGCTCGTACCGGCGGGTCTGGAGATCCGCACCTGGTAGGAAGTGGCCCGAACCGCGTCCTTCCAGGTCACGGTCGTTTGGCCCTTGGCGCGGAGGGTCCGGACCTTGACCCCTCTGACCTTGCCCGGCGCCTTAACCACCGGTTCAGCGGGCAAGGCGGGTGCGTCCGTGGCCGGCGCGGTGGGGGTGGCTGCCGCTGACGGAGCCGAGGGGTTCGAGGGGCCGACTGCGTTCCGGGCGGTGACGGTGAAGGTGTAGCCCGTACCGTTCACTAGGGCGTGTCTGGTAATCGTTCATAACCAGAACAGAACGATCGAGGCCAGCAGGATCCCGCTCCGGTAGTTGCGGGCGGTTTTGTCGTAGCGGGGGGCGAGTCCGCGCCAGTGTTTGAGCCTGTTGAAGCACCGGTCGACGACGTTGCGGCGCCTGTACATCCCGGTGTCGAAGTTGGGTGGCCGGCCGCCGCCGGTACCGCGTTTCTGGCGGGCTGTGATCTGGTCGCTGCGCTGCGGGATCACGGTAGGGATGCCTCGCTCGCGCAGCGCTTCTCGGGTGGATGGGTGGGAGTAGGCCTTGTCCGCCAGCAGGCTGTCCGGGCGTTTGCGGGG
>JAKOZM010000480.1 GCA_029779995.1 Actinomycetes bacterium | reverse complement strand
TCTGGGTGTCGCCGCTTCTTTCGTGCGGGCTCGGCAGTTGCTGCGCGGCAGTGCCGTGCGCGTCCTCGGGGTCATGATCGCCGCAATCGTCATCAGCCGGCTGCTGGGCTCGATCGTCGGACTGCCCTTCGACCTGCTGGCAGGCGCGGATGCGTTGTCCACGCAGGCAGTGTTCCTGACCAGCCTGGGCCGCATCGCCGGGACCGCGGTCAGCCTGCCCCTGCTCTCGGGCGCGATCGCTTTGATCTACGTCGACCTGCGGGTCCGCAACGAAGGGTTCACACTCTAGGGATCACAGCAGGAACAGGATGCCGATCGCTCCTGGCAGGTTGTTGGTCATGTGGGCCACGATGGCCGTGGTCGTGTTGTTGCGGTGGATCCTGGCAGCCCCCAGGATGAGCCCGATGGCGAAGAGCAGCGCGAAGCGGATGGGTTCCAGATGCATCGCGGCGAACAAGGCGGCCGAGATGACCACTGACAGCCACTTGCTCATGCCGCGTTTGAGCAGACTGGTCTGCAACAGGCCGCGGTAGCAGAGCTCCTCCACGATCGGCGCGCCGAAACCCACCCCGATCGCGAACAGGAACCGCTGCACCCCGTAGTCATTGAGGCTCGTGGCCAACTCCCCGGCGCTGGAATCGAAGTCCCCGAAGATCGCGGCCAGAATGGCGGCGATGATCGAGGCTGCCAGCAGAGCAGCGCCGCCCCACAACACCCCCCAGGCGATGTCGCGGCCATTGAAGCGCAGCCCGAAGTCGAGCACGATCCCGTTGCCTCGCAGTTTGCTGATCAACCACGGGTAGCCGCCCATCCCCAGCCACGGCACCACCACCGATATCACCAGAACCCAGGCGTAGGCCGCCGACGGATCAGCTACGAAGGCGATCGGGATCGCCGACACCACGCTGAAGAGGAACCAGGCGGCGACCGCGATCAGGTAATCGGGGAACCCCCAACTCGGCCGCTTGATCGGCAGGCCGCTCCACCACGCGTCGATCGCTGCGTCGGAGGCGCCCGGATAGGGGCTGCGCACCACCTCAGGGGTTGTCGTCACGGGTCAAGTCTGCCAGCACTGCCCCGCCCGGGTCCGGCTGCCCAGTGGGCCGATCAACTCCGGAGGTCGCGGTCCAGATCGGGCTCGATGTAGATGTAGCGGGCCGTTGGCACCGCTGCCCGGATGGCGCGTTCGGCCTCATCGATGCCTGCCGCGATGGTGGCGGCGCTGTCGTCGCCGCCGATCGCCACCTTCGCGGCGACCAGCAGTTCATCGGGTCCGACGTGCAGTGTCTTCATATGGATGACCCGGTCGACCAACTCCGCTGCGGCCAGGGCCTGCGCGATCTCGGCCTCCTGCTCGGGCAGGGCGCTCTCGCCGACCAGCATGCTGGCCATCTCGAACGCCAGGAACACGGCGATGACGACAAGTAGGGTGCCCACCGCCATCGCACCGAGGCCGTCCCAGCGACCGTCTCCGGTGATGGTTGCCATACCGACACCGATCAACGCGAACATCAGTCCGATCAGGGCACCGAAGTCCTCGAGCAGCACCACGGGCAGTTCCGGCTGCCGGGCGTCGCGTACGAAGCGGAAGAGGCTGCGGCCGCCGCGCGACTTCTTCGCCTCCTTGATCGCCGTGCGGAAGGAGAGGCCCTCCAGCACGATCGCCACGAGCAGGACACCGATGGCGATCCCGACATCGCGCAGTTCCTCAGGGTGGTGGAACTTGTGGAATCCCTCGTACAGCGAGAACAGCCCACCGACCAGGAACAAGATGATCGCCACGACGAACGCGTAGACGTAGCGGACCCGGGAGTACCCGAACTGGTGCACCGCATCGGCTGGGCGGCCAGCCCGTTTGCCGCCCACCAGCAGCAGTACCTGGTTGCCGCTGTCGGCGACGCTGTGAATCGCCTCGGAGAGCATCGACGACGATCCCGTGAGCAAGAAGGCGACGAACTTGGAGATGGCGATGCCGATGTTGGCGGCCATCGCCGCGATGACTGCCTTGGTGCCGCCCTCTGTACTCACAGGCTCATCCTGCTCCGTGGTCTTCCACAGTGATGTGGTGGGCAACGATCGCCACCCCGGTCACCCGCACTGGCACAGCCGGGTCATCGGCGGCCAGCAGGACCGCGTCACCCTTGCTCAGCACAGTGTCGGCGGCGCTCACCGCCCCGTCGAGGCACACCACGATGCGGGCGTGGCCGGTGACCGTCTCGACCGTGGCGTCGCGCACGAGCTCAACCCGGAAGGGAGCACCAGGGGGCGCATAGCTGCGAACCCCGTCGACGTCCTGTGGGTCACAGGGATAGGGCTGCGCGGACAGGTCGAGGGCAGCAAGGGCGGCCTCGACGGCGACCGTCTTGCTGGTCAGGCCGAGCCGTAGGACGTTGTCGCTGTTGGTCATGACCTCCAGCCCCAGGCCCCGTACGTAGGCGTGCACCGTGCCGGGGTCGACATACACCGCTTGGCCTGGTTGCAGCGTGCGGGCGTTGAGCAGCGCCGCCACGAACACCCCCGGATCACCAGGAAACGCTGTCACCACTTCGTTGATCGTGTCCACCGTGTGACTGCTCATACCGGCCATGGCCAAGGCCTCGGGCAGGCGGCTGGCCAGAGCAGGGACATCAGCCGGCGCCATGGCAAGCAGCCACGTGATGGCGCCCGGCAGGTCAGCACCCGCCAAGGCCTCGGCCACCGGCGCCATGTCCGGACCCAGCTGGGCGAAGGCGCGCGCGCTCAGGGTCGGGTCGCGGAAGCCCTCGAGGATGACGAAGGGCTCGAAAGCGATCAGGATCTCGGCCTTGCCGTGCGGATCGGACACCAGCCGGGGCGCCTGCGAGTCCACGTGCTGGCCGGCGAACATGTCGGCCGCCATCGCCGCAGGTGGATGGATCTGAATCGACAAGGGCAGCGCCGCCGCCAGGATCTTGGTCAGAATCGTCAGCGGGGTCGTGGCCGGCCCCCTGCCATCGCGGCGTGGCGAGGCGCCGTTGCCGTGACTGCCGAACCAGAGTTCGGCCTGCGGGCCGCCGGTGGCCGCCGTCCACGCCGCGAGACCGTCAACGGGACCCCAGTCGTAGGTCTGCAGATAGCCCCTTACACATTCCACGAGGTGCCCCCCGACTGGTGGCGGCCGAACCGGGGGTCGATGTCCTCGGCACTGCGCGACGGGTCGCGCCGCTGCATCAGGGCGGCGTACACGCTGGCGAAGTCCAGCAGGCCGATCAGGTCGGCCAGCGCCTCGATGGCATGGCCGCCGTTACCCATCACGGCCACGCAGGGCACATCCATGCGATCGCAGGTCTGGATGACCGCCTCGGCGATGGCCGTGGTGTCCGGGTGTTCGCTGGGGTCGCGTACGAGCAGAGTCCGCAGTCGTGGTTGCGGACCCTCCTCCTCGGTGCGGTCGCGGAAGATGTCGGTCTCATCGACCGGGTGGGCCCACGGGCCCCGCAGCAGCCCGGCGTGGGTCCGGACAGCCTCGGGCAGCACTCCCACAACACTGGGCCAGTCGGCGTTCTCAGCGAGCTGCCGTCCCAGGCGGCGCGCGGCCACGGCACCCACGTCGCCACTTCCCCACACCAGCGGCAGACCACCGGTGAGATGGATGCTCAACTCCTTGGCGGGGTTGTCCACAAGCGGGCGCTCCACACCGCAGTCCACGGCTCGCTCGTCCAAGCGGGTGGCGGCACCGGCCAGACCGTGGCGGGCATGCTGCACCAGGCCCATCTCCCCGGCGAGCAGGACCAGCGGCGCGGATAGAGCCCACAACAGCGAGCGGGCCTTCTGCACATCACGCAGAGGGCTCAGGCGGGACACCGGCCAGAAGGAGACACCGCGCGCAGTGCTGCACAGATCCTGCAGCGGGGAGTCGACCGCGCCGATGCCGAGGACTGCGCTGCCACGCCGCTGAGCCTCGGTGACGAACGTGAGGGTCTCCGCGCTGTGGCCACTGGCCGAGACCGCCACCACCAGGTCCATCGGGCCGATCCAGCCGGGCAACGTAGGGCCGCCGAGGGCGAAGACCGGTACCGGCGAGCCCCGCCCGGCGACGGCGGCCAGCACCTCACCCGGTGCGCTGGAGCCGCCTGCCCCCACGACGACCAGGCTGCGCGGGCGGCCCTGCGCGATCAACGGAGCGAGGATCTCGTCCGCGTCGGCACTCAGGGCCACCCGGATGGCAGCGCCTGACGAGGCGGTGCTGGCCAGCATCCGACCGGTGTCCACCTCCACGAGGGCGGCCGGGTCGTCCAGAAGCGTGTCGTCCAGGCTCACGATTCGGCCGGCTTCCCCACCACCCCTGAGGGCCCCGGGGTGGCCTGATCCAGCAGCATTACCGGGATGCCATCGCGAACCGGAAACACCGCCGCGCAGACCGTACACCGGATTCCCCCGCCCACCTCCTCGATGGGTGCGTGCGAGGGACAGGGACAGGCGAGAACATCAAGCAGTACGGGATCCAGACTCACCCGCCCAGACTATTGGGTGAGCGCATCGTTTCCCCGCGCCAGATCATCGCTCGTGTCGGGGCTCACCGGTAGATGGCCAGCACCTCGTCACGCAGGGCGGCCATCTGTTCGGCGGTGGGCGCCTCGACGTTGAGCCGCAAGAGGGGCTCGGTGTTGCTGGGACGCACATTGACCCACCACGTGCCACCGTCCACCGTGAGGCCGTCAAGGTCCGAGAAGGTGACGTCGCGGTCGGAAAAGTGGGTCCGGACGGCGGCGATGGCCTGCTGCTGATCGGCAACTTCGGTGTTGATCTCACCCGACAGCACGTACCTGCTGTAGGGGGACAGGAGCATCGACAGGGTGGTGCCTGGCGCGGCGTTGGACAGGCTCGACAGCACATGCAGCGCCGCCAGCATCCCGGAGTCCGCACGCCAGAAGTCCTTAAAGTAGAAGTGCCCGGAGTGTTCGCCGCCGAACACCGCGCCCGTCTCGGCCATTGTCTGCTTGATGAAGGAGTGTCCCACCCTGGTGACCACCGGCACGCCGTCGTTCTCTGCGATGATCTCGGGAACCGCCCGCGAGGTGATGAGGTTGTGGATCACTGGGGCGCCCGGGACGCGTCGCAGTTCCTGCGTCGCTATGAGGGCCGTCAAAGTGCTGGGATTGACGAGTTCGCCGCGTTCATCGACGACAAAGCAGCGGTCGGCATCACCGTCGAAGGCCAACCCCACATCCGCGCCGGTCTCGCGCACCTTCGCCTGCAGATCCACAAGGTTGGCTGGGTCGATGGGATTCGCCTCATGGTTGGGGAACATGCCATCGAGCTCGAAGTACATGGCGGTGAGGTCGACCGGAAGCTTCGACAGGACCACGGGCGCGGTGAGACCGGCCATTCCGTTGCCCGCATCAGCCACGACGCGCAGCCGACGCTGCATCGGTGGCACCAGACTCAGCAAATAGTCCGCATACTGGTCGAGCATTTCCCGCTCGGTGATCCGCCCGACAGTCCCGTCGTACTCCGGTATGCCGTCGATCAGCAGCCCTGCGATCTGGGCCAGTCCGCTCTCCTGGCCCACAGGGGCGGCACCCGCGCGACACATCTTGATGCCGTTGTAGGCGGCCGGGTTGTGGCTGGCCGTGAACATCGCTCCGGGCAGGTCCAGGGCCCCGGAGGCGTAGTAGAGCCCGTCCGTGGAGCACAGCCCGATCATGACAACGTCCACCCCGTGGGCCGTGGCCCCTTCGGCGAATGCCCGCGCGAAGGCCGGTGACGAGGGCCGCATGTCCTCTCCGACCACGATGGTGCCGGCCTCGCGCAGCCCCAGCGCCTCGACGAACGCGGCTCCCACCGCCCGCACAAAATCAGGGGTCAGTTGCTCGTCGACCAGGCCGCGCACGTCGTAGGCCTTGATGAGGGCGTTGACGAGTTCAGCGGGGAATCGGGTAGTCATACCCCAACGCTATTCGACAGCACGTAGGACGCGCAGGTGTCCCTTGCCGCCTACCGTGAGTTGCCCAGGCTCCTCAACAGGCTGGGCGACGGGGCTCTTGGGCCGGGCGGCCGAGCGCACCGCGTCGGCGAGTGCCTGCAGGTCGTCCTGGGAGGGCTCCAGAGCGCTGGGGTCCGGGTCCAAACGCACGACCTCCCAGCCTCGAGGCGCGGTCAACCGGGTGGAATGTTCCTCGCACAGGTCATAGGAGTGCGGCTCTGCGAACGTCGCCAGCGGACCGAGAACCGCAGTGGAATCGGCGTAGACGTAGGTCAGGGTCGACACTGCGGGCCGCTGGCAGGACGGCCGGGAGCAGCGGCGGGTGTTCATCGCCCCACGGTAACCGGGGTCCAGGTGCTCTTCAGACACGCGGGTATCCGTAGTCCACAGCGTGAGCGTCGGCGCCCAGGAAAGCGGCCGCCTGCTCGGCCATGACGTCCTTGATGAGATCGCGCAGGTGCCCGGGCGTCGATGCGCGCACCTCCAGCGCCCATCGATAGACAGTGATCCGGGCCGGTACCCCGGCATCGGCCGGGTCGAACACGCTCAGTGCCGGGTCCCCAGGCTCCGGAACATCGCTGACAGCGATGTCGATGAACTGCAACTGCGGGTGGACTGCCACGAGCAGATCCCACGCACTCAGCACCTGCTCGTCGAAACGGATCGACCGACTGCGGGTGATGGGCACGGCGCGCGGCGCCAGAGGACCCCTGATGCCGCGGCTGCGACGATCCCGGCGCCGGGTTCGCGGCTGCAGCGTCCGCGGCTCGGACCAGACGACCGTGGGTCCGGGATCGTGGTCAATACCCGTCCCGCGATGGGCAACCCGCGTCAACATACGGCTGACTCTAACGCCGGGTACGACAAAGGGTGGCTCACCACGCTATGGCGAGCCACCCTTTGTACGAAGTCTGTGTAATTTGCGGGGAAGTGGGGAAGTCGTGCGTGTAGTGCGGTGGTGCGGGCAGGTCAGCCGGCGGCACGCTTGAGGCGTCGGCGCTCCCGTTCGGAGAGGCCACCCCAGATGCCGAACCGCTCGTCGTTGGCCAGGGCGTACTCCAGGCATTCCCGACGAACTTCACATGAGGAGCAGATCCGCTTGGCCTCGCGGGTCGAGCCACCCTTCTCGGGGAAGAACGACTCGGGATCGGTCTCTGCGCACAAAGCCCGCTCCTGCCAGCTGAGTTCTTCCACTTCCGTCAATGGCAATCGAACGATGTCTTGCATAGTTGTTTCCTCCACTTTCCGCGTTTCCCGGCGCGACTGCGATTACTTCGTCGGATCCTTGGATTCAAGGACGACACGCTTGAAATTACATGCTCGTAAGTATCGACTCAACCGGAATCCCCAGAATGGTCCGTTCGAGGGAGGTGGTAAGGGCATTTCGCCGTGACAAACCATGTGCAAACGGCGAAAGCGGACAAGTGACCCGGTTGGTCCGTCAACCCGACGACGGCTGAGGTGCCTCAGGCATACGTGGTCGAACGCTGAGCTGCCGGGCGTCCAGCCATGGCGGCCATGGCCTCGAGATCGTCTACCGTCACCGAGGAACCGTACGCCGAGCCGGCCATGCGGCTGATGGTCTCCTCCATCAGCGTGCCGCCGAGGTCGTTGGCACCGGCCTGCAGCAGTCGTGCGGCACCGATGGGGCCGAGTTTGACCCACGACACCTGGATGTTGTCGATCGCACCGTCCAACATCAGCCGGGCCATCGCGGTCACCAGAACATCCTCACGCGCCGTCGATCCCGCGCGCGATTTCCCCGCCAGGTACAGCGGGGCGTTGTGATGCACGAAGGGTAGGCCCACGAACTCGGTGAAGCCACCGGTCCGGGCTTGAAGCTCGCGCAGCGTGCGCAGGTGCCGCACCCAGTGCAATGGGGTGTCCACATGGCCGTACATCATCGTTGAACTCGACGGCAGGCCCACTTCGTGCGCCGTCGTCACCACCTCGATCCAGGCGGAGGTCGGCAGTTTGCCCTTGGTCAGGACCCATCGCACATCGTCGTCGAGGATCTCAGCGGCGGTCCCCGGGATGGAGTCGACACCAGCGGCTTTGAGCTCGGTCAGGAACTCCCGCAGACTCAGGTTCGTCCTGGTCGCACCATTGATGATCTCCATCGGGCTGAATGCGTGCAGGTGGATGTCTCCGGCCGCCTTGACGGTGCGCGCGAGGTCGAAGTAGGCGCTGCCGGGCAGCTTCGGGTGAATGCCGCCCTGCATGCAGATCTCGGTGGCGCCGGCCGCAAGGGCCTCCTGGACCCGACCCGTGATCTCCGCGGGGCTCAGGGTGAACGAGTCGGCGTCGGACTCCCGCTGCGCGAACGCGCAGAATCGGCAGCCCGTGTAGCAGACATTGGTGAAGTTCAGGTTGCGGTTCACGACGTAGGTGACGGTGTCACCCACCCGTCGAGCACGCAGCGCGTCGGCGACCTGCGCGATCGCGTCCACCTGGTCCCCCTCGGCTGCGAACAGCGCCAGTGCCAACGGCTCATTGAGTGGATGGGCCAGCTCGGCAGGCTCGCTGCGGGCCAGGGCCAGCGCCTCGTCAAAGTCGCCCACGTGCACAGGTTCGGTGGTTCGCACTGCGATCGCGTCCCAGGTCCCGAACGCGGTGTCGAAGTCGCTGCGGGCATCGGTCGTCCGACCACTGCGGTCGATCGTTTCGGCGAGGTCCGTACGACCCTCTCCGCCCTGGGCGAAGTCGGCGTAATCCAGCGTCTCCTGCCACGGCCGACCCTGCGGCACGGCGTCCGCACGCAACAAACCCCGCTCATCGGCCAGTGCGTCCACGAAGGGCCGCAGACGGGGGTCCAGCCACGCATCCCCGCGGGCCAGGAACTCGGGATGGATCGTCAGCCGGGCGCGCAACTGCAGGCCGGCGGCCTGCGTCGCCTCGCGGACCACCTCGATACTGGGCCAGGGCCGCTCTGGGTTAACGAAGTCTGCGGTGACGGGACTGATCCCGCCCCAGTCGTCGATGCCCGCCGCGAGCAGGTCACCGAGGCGCTGTGGATCGGTCAGATTCGGCGGCGCCTGCAAGTGGACCCGCGGCCCAAGCACGATCCGCGCGGTGGCGATCGCGGCCAGGTACTCCTCATCGGCGGCATCCTCGGCCCGCGCCATGGCGGTGTCCGGTTTGGCGCGGAAGTTCTGGATGATCACTTCTTGCAGGCCATGGAACTCCCGCTCAACAGTCCGCAGCGCCAGCAGGGACTCGGCGCGTTCCGCGAGGTTCTCCCCGATCCCGATCAGTAGCCCTGTCGTGAACGGCACCGCCAGGCGGCCGGCATCGCGCAGCACCCGCAGCCGGATCTCGGGGTCCTTGTCCGGGGAGCCGTAATGGGCCAGCCCGGGGGTGTCGAAGAGCCGCCGACTGGTCGTCTCCAGCATCATGCCCATGCTGGGGGCGACCGGACGCAGGCTGGACAACTGCTGCCAGGTGAGCACGCCCGGGTTGGCATGGGGCAGCAGGCCCGTCCGTTCGAGGACAGCGATCGCGACGGCCCGCACATAGTCGATGGTGCTGTCGTAGCCGCGTTCGTCCAGCCACTGCCGGGCTGCGGGCCAGCGGTCCTCCGGGGTGTCACCGAGGGTCAGCAGCGCCTCGGCACAGCCCGCTTGGGCCCCCTGGGCGGCGACGGCCACCGCCTGGTCGATCTCCATGAACAGCGGCGTGCCCGCCCGGCGCAGTGACGCCGGGTCGGTGGCGAAGGTGCAGTAGTGGCAGCGGTCCCGGCACAGGTGCGTTACCGGCAAGAAGACCTTCGGTGAATACGTGACCGTGTCCGTGCGCCTGTTGCGCAGGTCAGCAGCAATCTCACACAGTGCCACGAGGTCGGCGTCCCGGGCACCGAGCAGGCCCGTCACCTCGTCGACATCGAGCGTCGCGCCCCGTTGGGCTCGCGCAAGAGCACGCCGCAGACTCACTGGCCCAGCCTAAGCCAGCAGGCCGGACCGCACGGCGGGTGCGCCGCACGGCGGGGGGCACCGTACGTCACCTATTCCCGAGACGTTGTGCTTTTGCATCGCGTTCTGGGCCAACAACGTCCGAAAAGGTCGCGCAGACCGCAGGCGTTCGTCCCGCGTACATCCGTTCGGCGGGTCGCGGCCCAAACTGACGAACCGCTGTACCGCAGACGAACGCCTGACCACCCGCCGGGGCAAACCAGGCGGACGTGGCACCGCACGTCACCTTTTCCCGGGACGTTGTGCTTTTGCATGGCGTTCTGGGCCAACAACGCCCGAAAAGGTCGCGCAGACCGCAGGCGTTCGCCCCGCGTACATCCGTTCGGCGGGTCGCGGCCCAAACTGACGAACCGCTGTACCGCAGACGAACGCCTGACCACCCGCCGGGGCAAACCAGGCGGACGTGGCACCGCACGTCACCTTTTCCCGGGACGTTGGGCTTTCCCATCGCGTTCTGGCCCAACAACGTCCGAAAAGGTCGCGCCGAACGCAGGCGTTCCGCTCCCGCGTGACCACGACGGCCGCCTTCCTCCACGATTCCGAGTAGCTGTTCTTATCCGCACCTCATCGCGACGACCACGTATGAATACCTTGCCGCCCGAGCCGACTGCCGGCGGGTGCGCCGGCCCGGCCCCGGTAACGTTTCGCGCATGCGCATCACAGTGCTGGCTGGCGGCGTCGGCGCCGCTCGTTTCCTGCAGGGCCTCAAGATCGCCTACCCCGACGCCGAGATCACCGTGGTCGGCAACACCGCGGACGACATCTGGCTGCACGGCCTGAAGGTGTGTCCAGATCTGGACACAGTGATGTACACCCT
>JAKOZM010000463.1 GCA_029779995.1 Actinomycetes bacterium | reverse complement strand
CCTTACGCCCCAGTTGGGTGGGTCGGTTAGCCAGCGGGACGCGGCCTCTGCCGTGTCCGGGCTGGTGTCAGTTTCAACTGACCCGCCCTACTACGACAACATCGGCTACGCGGACCTTTCTGACTTCTTCTACGTCTGGCTCCGGCGCTCCATCGGTACTTTCTACCCTGACCTGACCGCGACAGTCCTCACGCCGAAAGCGGAGGAACTCGTCGCGACGCCCTACCGGTTCGGCGGCAGCAAGGCGAAGGCCGAGGAACACTTCGAGCGCGGCTTCGTCCGCACCTTCACCCGTATCCGCGAGAACCATGCTCCCGACATCCCGCTGACGATCTTCTACGCCTTCAAACAGGCCGAGTCCGATACTGATGGCACTGCCTCGACCGGCTGGGAGACCATGCTCAATGGCCTCTTGGAAGCGGGGCTCACGGTGACTGCGACCTGGCCGATGCGGACCGAGCGCAGTGGACGGACCATCGGCATCGGCTCAAACGCCCTCGCCTCTTCTGTCGTCCTCGCCTGTCGCCCACGGCCCGAGCACGCCGAGGCGACCACCCGGCGCGGCTTCCTGGCCGCTCTCAAGGACCGGCTGCCGGGAGCACTGCGCGAGCTCCAACAGGGGAGCATCGCCCCCGTCGACCTCGCGCAGGCGGCGATTGGGCCGGGGATGGCGGTCTTCACGGCATACAGCAAGGTCGTGGAGGCGGACGGGTCGGCGATGAGCGTGCGCACGGCCCTTGCGCTCATCAATCAGGTGCTCGACGAGACCCTCTCCGAACAGGAGGGCGACTTCGACGCCGACACCCGCTTCTGCGTCAAGTGGTTCGGTCAATACGAGTGGAGCGACGCGGAGTCGGGCACCGCCGACACCCTGTCAAGGGCCACGAACACGTCCGTCGACGGGCTGCAGCGTGGTGGGATTTTCCGCGCGGTGGCTGGCAAGGCCAGGCTCATCGCACCCGCGCAGTTGCCGGGCACCTGGGACCCCCTGCTCGATGACCGGACGAGCGTATGGGAGGCGACCCTCTACCTCGCCAAGACGCTCGCCGAACAGGGGGCACCTGCGACGGCGACGCTCATGGCGACGGTGGGCTTGCGGGTCGACCTCGACGCGTGCAAGGAACTGGCCTACCTGCTCTACAACGTGTGTGAGCGGCGCGGCTGGACCCAATCGGCCCTGCTCTTCAACGGGCTGGGCACGTCGTGGAGCGACCTTGACGCTGCAGCGCGCCGGACCGCGACCAGCGGCCCCCGCCCTGCCCAGGGCTCGTTCACTTTTGGGGAGACTGAGTGAGACTGAGAGGCCGCTATCACTTAACGCTTTCTCAGTTAGGATCAAAGGCGTGACGGTTGACGACGCCCTTGATCACATCTCGGCTGGTGCCCGGGCGGGCGACTTGGAGTCCGAAACCCTGGAGATCAAGCAAGAGGCCCGGACGCTCAAGGAGACGCTCGAGCTCCTGGCTGACGCGGTCGTGTGCCTCGCCAACACGCGCGGCGGTCACCTCATCGTCGGCGTGGTGGACGATGTCGCCGGGTCGGGGGCGCTGGT
>JAKOZM010000452.1 GCA_029779995.1 Actinomycetes bacterium | reverse complement strand
ATTGTGAGCGGATTTGCGCGCTCATCGTTTGCCGGCGCAGCCGCGGGTCCACCGGGAATGAGCTCTGCGCTATAGGTGAACGCCAGATTGTCTGTCGCCGTGTTGTTCGTCAGCGGCAGCACGACGTCATTGACGTTGGCGGCATCCAGCGACGTCGTTGCTTCGAACCGGCCACCTCCCACCGGGTTGAGCCCTACCACCTTACGAGCCAAACCAGGGCCCCCGGCCGAGAGCAACCGGGGTGGATCCGCACCGGGCGGTGCTGTCACCGATACCCGCAGCACATCACCGGGGCCGGATGCAGCCGTCTGCTGGAAGCGGATGAAACGGGTCGCGAAGTGGTCGACTGCGGCGCTCCGGGCACCGGTCGATGGCACTGCCCGGGTGACCCCCACATCTGTCGCAGTGGGGCCACCGTGCTTGGCGTACATGGTGTTCACCGCGCTGGTGCGCCACAGCGTTGGGTCCCACAGCGCTGCCGCGTAGCCGGTGTACATCGACGCCAGACTGGCCTCACCTGGCTCATCCGCGATGGCTTTGGTCATGATCTGCCAATCCAGCGACGGGCTGGTACCCGAGATCTTGAACTGGGTAGCGTGCACGGTCCAGAGCCGATGGATGAAGCCGTCACCAAAATGCTCGCAGAGCCATTGAAAGAACAGCCACTGCCGGTAGCCGTTCCCGCAGGCCTCCCCCTTCCAATCCAGATATGAGCAATCCAGGGGCAGGAACGGGACGTCGAACTGGCTGTCACCGGGCTCAATGTCCGGCAATGCGAAGTCGGAGGCCCAGTTTGCGGTGCTCTCCGTGAACAGTCCGGCGGTATCGATGTAGGCATCCTGGATGACGTGCATGAACTCATGAGCACTGCGGAATCGGAAGCCGACCCGCGACAAGGTGGGGGTCATGAAGAGGAAACCGCTGTCCACCAGCGGGTCAGCGTAGGTGCCGTTGTCGGGCCATTCCTGCCCACCCACCCAACTGTCGGACTGCCCCGGCGGGCTCATCAGATAGACATCGGTGCGCCCGTCCCCACCGCGGGGGGCATCGTTGACCGGTGGGCGCAGGCCAGCGTTGGGAGTGCCTGCGCCGCCAGCGACGAGCTTTGAGTAGGACTCTTCGAAGTCGGCCAGCGCGCTGGTCACGTAGTCCATGGAGGCGGTCGTGGGGTCATAGTGCACGAGGAAGTGGCTGCTGCCCGCCTGCGCGGGGAGCGTGGGCCGCTCGGTGGCGGCGCTGGCGGGTGACCCGTATGCCGGGATCACCAGCGCTACGGCCAGGACAAGGGCGGACATCCCCCTCATGACTCCAGGCTACTCTCGTGGGCTCGCTCCAAAGGTCACAATTCGGGCGCACTGGCAGGGGCGCTCGTGACGAAAGTCGAACCGTTCGGCCGACCCGTCAAGATCAACATTCACAGGTAGGCTCCGGGAGACACCCAGGAGACGGCCATGCTCATTCCCATACTCAGCGGGGGCTGTGCGGCCGTGCTGGCGCTGACCTGCTCCTCGCCGGCTCTTGCAGCACGCTCACCCGGTCCGGCGCGAGTCCGCGCTGACCTGCAGGTCACTGGAGCATTCCACAACGACTGGAGCCAGGGCGGCGGGCTGGACTTCACCTACAGCGCGTCCGTGAGCAATGTGAAAGCCCTCTACTACAACTCCGGAGATGCCCAAGGTTTCCACTCCGCCAAGAAGCGCCCCAACGGCCGGATCACTATGCGCTACATCCAGACCTACCCGGCGGGGCCGGGGTGTGAGGAGACCAGGAATGTCGAGACGATCTCCTTCGCTGGTCCTGTGAATGCCCAGTTGAACGGACTACGCACTGCGGCAATGGGGCGGAAGTACAAGGTGGTCAACCGCACCATCAGCCTCACATTCCGGGCTGAGGTTTCCGTTCACCTCCTCCAGCACAGCATCTACGACATGTTCGACTGCCTCACTCACGATGAATCCTCGGACTACACCGGCCCCGTCGAGATCCAAGCGACCGGTCGATTACAGAAGGACAACAGGACCGGCCGCCTCGAGCTGGGTAACTGGGGTCCGGTGTACATCAGCTCCTTCGGCATCGGACTGGATACTCCGCCGGATTGGCTGCCCCGCGCAGAAGGAACCGTACGTTTCCACCGGGATGTGCGCGAAGCCGCGTAGGAATTCGGGTGTGGCGATCAGTGGCAGGTGTCGGTGCCGTAGTCCGTGTCCGAGCCAGGAGTCGTCGGCAGGAACTCCCAGGTGTAGCGGCCCGCGGCCAGCTGCAACTTCAATACACCTGAACTGCGGTTGAGCCGCACCTCGGACCCCGCAGCCGTCGACGCGAACGAGCGCATCGTCTGGCCCCCTGTCCCGACGACGAACTGCCGGATGCCCACCTGGTCGACCGAGCCGTTGGCAGTCATCGGAGCAAAGCGCTCGTAGTTGTGCTCATGACCGGTCAGTAGCAGATCCGTGCCACTCGCGACCAGCAGTTCGTAGAGGTCCGAGGTGCCAGCGTAGGGGCCGTGCTGGCCACTTGACCAACGAGGATGGTGCCAGACCGCGGCGGTGCACTGCGGTGGGTTCGGCGCCAATTGCGCCGCAAGCCAGCGGTACTGCGGTGAGTCAACCCCGCAGCCGCCCACGGAGCCGCAGTTGGAGTTCAGCATGTAGAACCGCCAGGGCCCCACGTTCACCGCGTACCAGGGTGCCGCCTGCGTGCCCACCCGGTCTCCGAAGTAGGCAAAGTACGCACTGGCACCGGAGGCGTACTCGTGATTGCCGGGCACCGGGAATGTCACATCACGAAACGCGCCGTAGTACGGGTGGTAGCAGGTGGTGAAATCGGTCGCCGTCCCCGCGGGGTACGCGAGGTCTCCGGGCACCACGACGGCTGCGGCAACAGCGTCGATCAGGGCCGCTGTCTTGTCCGGGGTCCCGGTTGGTGGACACAAACCAATATCGCCGGCCACGAAGACCGTGGCGCTCTGCCGCCCGGGTGAACTGCTCGGGTCCGGCGCCGCTGGCCGCGGGCGCACCGTGATCCGACGCGCGACCGTGACAGTCCTGGCGGACTTGCGCGTCGCCGGCACCTTCAGCCGGAAGTCCCGGGCACCTTCGGTCATTACCGGAAACCGCACCCTCAGTCGCCCGCGCTTGTCGGTGGCGCGCTGCCATACCCGCTGCCAGCGCTGCGCACCGACCATAGAGGTTTGCAGGACCACACGATGTCTGCCTACGCCATGCACTCGCACTTGGTCGACCACTGATCGGCCAGGCGCGACACTGAGGGGCGTGCTCGACCAGCCGGTAACCGTGGTAGGCGCAACAGAAACAGCGATCCCGACACTCGCGGCGGCGATGATCAGCGGGAACACTCCCCCAGCATGCACAGATCACCTTGGAAGCGGAAGGCCAATTCGACGTCAGCCCGGCAGACGGGTGACCCGTAACGCTGTGCAGCCGTATGGAACCAGCCGAACGGGCAACGCCTCGCCCAGCACGAGCACCTCCGGCACTGGCCCGGCTGACCCGCGGTGCTCGATCCAGTTGGTGACCGGCCGAGCTGGCACCGTCACTTCGACGGCCGGCGCGTTGTGATCGAAGGGAACCGCGGGGATCGGGCGCCGGTGAACCTGCGCGCGGCTCAGCTCATCGATGGCGAACGCCCACGGCGAGTTCGTCCGGACTTCCCATTCGGTGACTCCATGCTGGCTGCCCACTGGGCGCCAGTCCTCGGCCAACGCCAGCGCGAGGACCACCGGACCACGACGCATCACTGAGTCCTCGTGACGCAGCGCCAACGGCAACGCCATCGTCACAACATCGCCGTCGGTCCATTCCCGTCGCAGCGCCGCGAAACCGTGCTCGACCGGGGGATCACACGGATCTGCGTTCACTGAGAAGGTGACGTCCTCGCACCAGGCAGGCACCCGTATGTGCAGCGTGAACGAGGCGGGTTTCCTCAGGCCGATGCGGACCCTCACTTCGTCGTCGAAGGGGTACGACGTGTCAACCCCGACCTGCACCGCAGCCCCCGCAACGTCGGCTCTGACCTCGCAGGGAACCAGCACGGCCAGTGCCAGCCCATCGCTGGTACGCATCACGGCCGTCTCGACCAGGCGCGGCCACCCTTGGTGAAGGTTCGCGGTGCAGCAGCCGTACGTCGGCTCAAGGCCGAACAGGGTGCCGTCGGAACCGCCGTTGAACCACGGCCGTCGTCGTCGAGACACCTCGATCTCGGTCACTTGCTGGTAGTACTGGTGGCCCATTAGGTCGGCGGTCAAGGCAGCGGGCAGAGCATTGAAGCCGACCTGCTCAAGGCGGTCACCCCAATACCCGTCGCCAGTGATTCGCAGAAGTTCCTCACACGAGCGCATCGTCTCCACCACCGAGCAGGTTTCGATGCCGTGGATGGACGAGCGGCCCGCAAGATGCTCATCGGCGGTGACGACTCCCACCGGGCTGCCATGGAAGCGGGTCACCGTTTCGTCGGCCAGCAGGGCTGCCGAGCCGGGATCGCCGCCGGTGACTTGGGCGGCGTACGCCACACCACGCAACGCCATCGCATGATTGACGCCATGCGTCGAGTGGTAGAAGCGCAGCGCAGGCGATGCATTGGACGACTGAATCTTGGTGGCGGTTCGGGTGCGTGTGCGCTTGGCGGGCCGCACCCGCCGGATCAGGTCTTCCGCCTTTGTACGAGCGGGGAGATAGGCGCGCAGCAGCCGACCCAGCGGCATGGCCGCGGCAGGTTCGGTGAAGGGGAAGTCGGCATACAGACCAGCCCAGTCCAGGGATTGTGCGACAAGCAACTGCGCGAGGTCGAGTAGCCACGCCTGCCCCGTCCGTTCATAGCACCACAGCACCGCCGGGATCATCTCCGCGCCGCGGGCGTGGGCCCACATTTCCAGCGGCTGAGCGGGCAGCTCGGCGTGGGCGTAGCGCAGGTAGCGCTCGATAAAGGGCGGCACCCGCTCGTCCCCCGTGGCGCTGTGGTGGGAGATCAGCACCGTCAGCATGACCATGCGCGGCCACCAGTCCCGGTTTGTCTGCGGGCCGAAGAACCCGTCCTCGCGCTGGCTGGCCAAGGTCCATTCGATCCACTTCTGCGCCAGTTCCCGCAGGGAGTCGTCATCGAGCACGGCCGCGAGCGGCACAAGTCCACCGAGATAGTAGGGTCCCCGTTCCCAGCACTCGCCGGGACCACCGAGCCACCCCGACGTCGGCCCCACGTCCGGCCACACCTGCTCCAGACGGCCGGTGACGCCTTGGGCCTGCGCCAGCAACTGATCGCGAAGCCAACCCGTCGGGCGGACAGTGCCCAACGGCAGACGGTCGAATCGGGGGTGCATTGATCCGTTGGACACAGCCGGCGTCACTGTGGCTCGGAGAGCTGGTAGGCCACGCCCGCTTTCTGTCGTCGCCGCAGGACCGCGACAGGCAGCACGACGAAGAGCACGACCACGGCCGCAGCCAAGAAGATGCCCGGCGTGGGAACTTGCTTGATCTGACCCAGATTCACATACGTCGCATCGGCGTTCTTGATGACCGCCGCCCCGATCGCGGGTCCAATCACCATGGGCAGCGCGACGAAGAACACCATGCGTAGGCCCTGCACGGTGCCGACCCGATCCGGCGGCGTGTAGTCGCGCACGGCTGCGGCGATCACGGCCTGCGACAACAGGAATCCCGCCATCAAGACCAGGCCGGCCCCCATCAGGGCCAGCATGCCGCGGGCGGCGAACGTGAGCGCCAGACCCGCCAGATAGATACCGGCAGCAGGCAACATGGCGTTGACCTTGCCGACGCGGTCGATGACCCGGCCGCCCAGGACACCGACGACAGATGCACCAATCAGCACGACCGCCAGGACCAGGGCGTAAGCCTCTATTTGCAGGTAGTTCTGGATGTAGATCAGCAGGTACGGCAAGAAGACCTGTGACGAGATCCCGACCAGGGCCAACGCGGTCAACGCGAGGTAGAGATCGGGATCGGCACGCACCGCGGATGGGCGCAGGCCGTGCACCATGGCACGCCACATCGTCTCGTGCTGCACCTGCTCGCGCGGGGAGTCGCGCACCAGCAGCCACGCCACCCCTGCTGCGGCGATCATCAGCACACCGGTGATCACGAAGAAGGCCGACCACTGCCCGTCCTTGGTCAGACCATCCATTCCTCCGAAGACCAGCAACATGGCAAGCAGCGGCATGGCCGTCAGGACGGTCTCTACGCGGCCACGATTACCTTCGTCCGTGGTGTCGGTGACCCAAGCGTTGAATGAGGCGTCATTGGCTCCGGCACCTAGGAAACTCATGATCGCGTCGATAACGATCACAGCTGTGGCCGCCGCAGTCGCTGCGGTCGCAACCGGCACAAAAGTGGCCAGAGTGTCCACGGTGGCGAACCCGAACAACATCGTCGACATCCCCCACAAGGCGTAGCCCGCCGTGATGAATACCCGTCTTCTACCTACCCGGTCGCTCCAGGCGCCGACGACAAAAGCTGCAGCTGTGGCGGAGATGGCACTCACGGCCACCATCAGCGCGATGACGGTCGGCTCGTCGGTGATGGTCTCGTAGACGAACAGGTTGAGGTACATGTTCTCGACGACCCACGCCACCTGCCCGATCAGGCCGACGATGATGAGGGCCCACCAGGTGCGACTGCCCAGTCCGGTCGGTGTCAGGTGGCTGCTGGTTTCCGGTGCCGCCGTCATGAGTCCCTCCTCGCCCTCCTTGAACTGTAGACCCGCGGGGGCATTCGAATCGGTCTCAAGGCCAGTCATGATCGGCGGCCGACGAGCTCGAAAGTAATCTTGCGGAATGAAGATGAATCGATTCGGCACGATGGCAGGCGTGGCAGTGCTCGTGCTGAGTGGTTGCGCGTCCAGCGAGGAGACCGCCCAAGTGTGCGAGGGGCTCACGAAGGCTCAGAAGGGACTCTCCTCCCTGACCACGACAGCGCCCAAGACCGTCGGCGACGCCAAGCGGCAGGTGGCCGAGGTACAGGCCAACATCGAGCAGGCCATCGAAGACGCCCCGATCGCGGAGCGCGCAGTGCTGGTCGGGATCTCACAGGGCCTCGACGGGATCACCCAGTCGCTTTCAGCAGCCAAGGAGAGCGCGGACGTACCGGCGGCGGTCACCCAAGCGGTCGATTCAGTGAGTTCCACGATCGACACGGCAGCCACCACGGTGGGCTGCGGGTAACGAAGGCTAGGTTATCCACCGCGTAGTTCCTGGTCAGAGGTGTTTGTCGTAGCCCTCTCGTACGGTGTGGGCATGAACGAATGGGTGATGGATGCCTGGGAGGCGATGCGCTCCCGGGAAGATCCGCTGGAGCGGGCGAAGGCGGCTGAGGCGGTGATCGGGTACTGCCACGCCCAGCAACTGAAGGCGTTCCACCAGGTGTTCGTGGAGTCTGAGCTGGGGGCCGATCCGGACGGGGTGGTGGTGGATCCGACGCCGCCGGAGGTGGCGTGTGCGATGGTCTGGTCGCCTGGTGCGGCGTCGTCGATGGTGGATGTGGCGGTGGATGTGGTGTCCGGCCTGCCGGTGCTGCTGAAGGCGCTGGCCACGGGCCGCATCGACCTCTCGAAGGCCCGGGAGATTGCCACATCCACCCTCGGACTTGAACCGGGTGCCCGGCGGGAACTGGTCGAGCGGGCGATCGACTATGCGGCCACCCGGACGCGGCACCAGGTGCGGGGCTGGCTACCGCGCCAGGTGGACCGGATCGATCCGGATGCCGCCGAACGCAGGCGTAAGAAGGCCCGCACGTGTCGCAAGGTCAGCCTGATCCCGGAGCCGGACGGGATGGCCACGCTGTCGGCCTATCTGACCGCCGAGGAGGCCACGGCGTGTATGGATTCGATCCGGGTGCGGTCGAACAACATTCACGGCAACCGGGAGGCCATCCGGGCCGACATGTTCATCGAACTGTTGACGGGGATCACTCCGGCTGAGCAGGTCCCGATCGCCGTGATCATGACCGATGACGGGGCGGAGATCGAAGGGTACGGGCCGATCGCTGATGCCCATGCGGATGATCTGCTGCGCCGCCTGGAACTGCCCTCGGCGATCATCCGGCTAACCCTGCCCCAGCTACAAGCAGGGTATATGCCCACCCTGAAGATGCGCAGGTACGTGAAAACCCGGGATCGGCACTGCCGGTTCCCGGGCTGCCGCCGGCCCGCCCGGAACTGCGATTTGGACCACATCGTCCCCTGGCCAGCGGGCCCCACCGACGCCGACAATCTCCAGCCGCTATGCCGATACCACCACCGCATCAAAACCCACACCGGCTGGCGGGTCGAACGCGGACCGAACAACACGACCATCTGGATCAGCCCCCGCGGCAAGCGATACACCAGCCGACCCGACGACCCCTAGAAATGGGTTCCCCGCACACGCGGGCAGCGCCACCAACAACAATCGAGGTCACGCCGGCCTGCCCGTGAGGAGCACCGCCAGGCCGTCAGTGCGTTACCCAGCCAGCGTCCCCGCGAACACCTGCCAGGCCAGCAAAGACTTGGCGACCAGACTCAGGGTGATGTAGGTGCGCTCACCGTTCAGGTAGTCCGCCCAGCGCCCAACCTGCTTGTACTGCAGGTACTGGTTGAGGGCGAACACATTGAAGAACAGGAACAAGGAAATGATGATCCCGTAGACGAAGGCGGGCGGCTCGGCCGACGATGTGGAACCAGGAGCCACGACGAAGAAGGCGATGATCAGCCACGGCACGATCCCGACCACGGACCCGAAGATGAACGGGAGGAAGCCACCGCCGGGCGACTCGTAGACCTCTTGCAGCCACCCGAAGAGGATCATGGCCGCGTTCACAGCGAAGATCGCGGCCAAGGCGGCCACATCCGTCAGGCCCGTGATCTGGGCGATCAGCACGATCATCATCGAAGATGTCAGGGCGTACTCCACCCAGCGTGCCCGGTTGCGCTGGTGCGCGAGGTCTCGCGCATAACCGGAGTACCAGACCGTGGCGACCAGCAGCAGGGCCAGCCCGGACAGTGCCAGGAAGCCAGCCACCGCCAAACCGATGGGGGTATCGAGCAATGTCACCGGCGCCCCGGGAGTTGTTCCTGGCGGCCCCTCCAGATACGACGCCGTCACCGGCAGCGAGAAGTCGTTGGACAACGCGACCACCGCGACGGCCTGCACGAGCAGGATGATGCCGACGATGACGTTGTAGCGGCGTAGACCTGCCAAACGTCCCGCGTCGACCGACTTGGGGTCCTTCGTGCGGGATGTGGAGTTCATAACCACCACGCTAGCGGCTGTCAGCGGCTACGCAGGGTGAACGGCCGCCAGTCAGCCAGCGGGCGGGACCTCATCCAGAAGCGGGGCGATCTTGCGGAAGTAGCGGGTGGGGACGTGCTTGCCTGCATTGGAGATATTCATGGCAACCACCGCGGTCGCCCCTGAATCAGGATTGTGCATGACGAGCACCGTATGCCCGAAGCCCTCCCCCGTGTGCCCGATCCAGCCTTCCAGACCACCGATGCCCTGCCCGTAGAAGTCGTACTCAGGGCCCTTGTCCAGGGGGGCGCCTTGGACGCGAGCGGCCTGAGTCCCAGCTTGTAGCAGGCTGCCGCTTCCCAATGCCTGGCCCCATTTGCAGAGGTCACTCAACGTCGAGGTCATGGCCCCGGCGGGCCCGAGGACCGTGAAGTTGTTCTCCTGCGGCTCACCACCCTGGTAGCCGGTCGGTCCGGTCCAGTCGTTGACCTCGGTGTGGTACATCGTTCCCGTCAAACCCAGGGGCGAGATGATCTGCTCCTGCACGACCTCCCCGAACGGCTTTCCGTACTCCTGCTGCACCACTTGGCCGAGCAGCAGGGTGTTGGTGTTGGTGTACACCTTCTGCGCGCCGGGGGCGAACTGCGCAGGTTCCGCCACGGCAAAGTCGATCAGTTCTTCGGTCGTGAAGGCCTTCTGCGTGTCCTTGATGTACTCGTCGATCCACGCCTGGGTGGTGTACTCGGGCACGCCGCTGCTCATATCCGCGAGTTGTCGCAACGTGATCTCGTCGCCATTGGGCACGTTTGGCACCCACTGATCGATCGTGTCATCCAGGGAGATCTTGCCTTCATCCACCAGTTGCAGGATCAGCGTCACGGTGACTGACTTCGTGACGCTGCGGATCGGCCACACAGCATCGGTCGTCAGGGGAGTCTGACTCTCCACGTCCGAGACCCCTTGCGCCGTTGCCCAGTCCTCGTACCCGGGGATACATACCTCGACGGCGCCGCCGGGCACATCGTTGCGGACCATTGTGGTGGTCAACTGCTGGCTCAAGGCCTCGGTCGTGCTCGCTGGTAACGCAGTCGCTGCCGGCGCGGTCGGTGTCGGCGAAGGCTGCGGATCTCCGCCGGCGGAACACGCGGCAAGCAGAACGGTCGTGCAGACGATCACGGGCCAGCGCATTGGGTCAGAGTATGGCCTTCGGGATTCTGACGAAACTCCGACCGCCGATGGCCCGCGATATTGACGTGGAAAGGCTGTCGCAAGAGAGCTCAGAGGGTGCGAAGTGGCGCTGGAGACCGCATGTCTGGAGGGGCAGATGTCTGTTGATCATGTTAGGTTCGGCCAAAGCCGGGGGCATCCCGGCGTCGACCCGAGGGGCTTCCATGACGATCGAACCGACAGAGTCCAAGGGAGCACTGGGTGCCAGTTCATTGGCGGCCGGCGGCGGGCTGGTCGTGCTCTTGCTCTTCATATTTCAGAATCGGCAATCGGTGACGCTGGAGTTCCTCTTCTGGGACTTCACCTGGCCCGTGTGGTTCTACACGGTCGTCGTGGCCGCCTTCGGGGCCATGGTCTGGTTCGGCCTGGGGGTCATGCGTCGCCGCCGTCGCCGCAAGGCGCGTCGCGCCTGACCGGCACTGCCACATCTCACACCCCGCCCGCGTGGCAGCGCTACGGGGATGTCGCGCGATGCTTCCGTCTGGAAGCGCTGGCAACTCTGCTCCCTGGTGGCGCCCTGCAACCAGCGAACGACCGGACGTACCCACTGGCGGACGTCGTCGCCGCTATCGCCACGTGAATGGCCGACGCAAGCACGGCAACGTCGTGGTGTCAGTGCCCTGACCCATCGGGGGATCTGAGCGCCCTTCTGCCAGGAGTTTCGGCGTGACCGCCGCTAGATTTGAGATCTGGCCAGGGAGGGACGCGTAGTGGCACCAGCGACGCAGACATACCCCTCGCTACTGCGTCCGAGCAGGTTCGCCGCGACCTGGCATCTCTGCACATGGCTCGGATTGGCGGTCCTGGTCGTCTCGGCGTTCAACGTCAGCACCGGAGCCCTGCTGGCGATGGCCGAGCCCCTGGTGATGATCGCCATCATCGTTGGCCTCAGCGAGTTGCGTCCAATCGTCATGACGCGCCTGGTCGGCAACCCGGTGTCGATCTCGCTGGCGTTCGTTTTCGCGGCGATGTACCTGTGGGGGCTGTATCCGGCTGTCCTGCTCTTCGCCTTCTCCACGGTCTTCTCCGAGGTGCTGCAGCGCAAACCGCTCTGGAAACTACTGTTCAACGTGGGGCAATACACCTGCAGTCTGAGTGCCGCCTGGCTGGTCATGGTCGTCGCCGGAGTACAACCGACCCCAGAGAACCCGCACACCGATCTCTCTGCCAGCGATCTCTGGTGGATCGTGGGTACTTGGATCGTTTATCACCTCCTGAACCTGGCCCTCGTGGCTGGACTGGCCACTGATGCCTCGTGGTGGGAGGACTTCTCCGAAGAGTTCTGGTTCTACACGATCTCGACCGTCGCGGTACTGGCCCTGTCCCCACTGATCGCCATCACGGCCATCGCCTATCCGTATTCCTGGACGATGCTGCCACTACTGCTGCTGCCCCTGCTGGCGGTCCA
>JAKOZM010000448.1 GCA_029779995.1 Actinomycetes bacterium | reverse complement strand
GTGGACGATCCGTCAGGGCTGGACCGCGCCCCAGGCGGCCGGGGTCATCCACACCGACTTCCAGCGCGGGTTCATCAAGGCCGAAGTGGTGTCTTTCGCCGACCTCGATGCGTTCGGGACGATGGCGGCGGCCCGGGCAGCCGGCAAGGTGCGCATGGAGGGCAAGGACTACGTGATGAACGACGGCGACGTGGTGGAGTTCCGCTTCAATGTGTAGTTCCGGTCCGACATCTCGGAGCGGTCGTGCCCAGTCACTCGCGGTCAACGAAGACCGAACAGCGTGCGAGTGCGTGAGGTCCAGCGGGCCTCGTCGTGCCTACCGTCGGCGAGTTGTACAGATGTGTTCCTGCGGATCGCCTAGTTAGATCCCTGCTATATGTAGAGTTCACGCATGGAGTATGTGCGTCGGATCGTAGATCAGGAGCTGGACGACCTGTTCGGGGAACTGGCGGCTCTCGCGGTGGATGGGCCGAAGGCTGTGGGCAAGACCACGACCGCGGAGCAACGCGTGGCCGCAGTGGCCAGATTGGACTCCAAGGCAGTCCGGGGTCCCATCGTGGCCGATCCGGCCATCCTCCTGCGACGCCCCCGGCCGCTGCTCATCGACGAGTGGCAGAAGGTGCCGGAGGTCTGGGATGTCGTCCGCCGGGCGGTCGATGACGATCCGACGGGCGGGCAGTTCCTGCTGACCGGCAGCGCCAGTCCCCAGGATGGAGCGATTCAGCACTCGGGTGCCGGTCGCATCGGCCGTCTGCGGATGCGCCCGATGACGCTCTCGGAACGAGGGCTGACGGCATCGACTGTGAGTCTTGCGGATCTCCTGCGTGGGCGCGCCGTCGTGCAGGGCGAGTCCGTGATGACCCTGTCCGACTACGTCGAAGAGATCGTCGCCTCAGGCTTCCCAGGGATGAGAGGCCTGAGCCACCGGGCGCGGGCGTTCCAGCTCGACTCCTATCTCCGAAACGCCGTGGAGCGCGACGTGCCGGAGCAGGGGCTGGCCGTCCGTCGACCCGAGGCAATGATGGCCTGGCTACGCGCCTACGCATCGGCCAGCTCCAGCACGGCGAGCTACTCACAAATCCTGGATGCCGCGACGCCAGGTCACAGCGACAAGCCGGCTCGTGCGACCGCAGAGAGTTACCGACAGGTGCTGGCGTCCTTGTGGTTGCTCGACCCTGTTCCAGCCTGGAGCCCCGCGGGCAGCCCGATGACACGGTTGGGGCAAGCGCCGAAGCATCATCTGGCGGATCCCGCCTTGGCGGCGCGGCTCATGGGTCTGGGCGTCGACTCGCTGCTGGGGGGTGATGGCGAGCCGCTGCGCTCCCAGGCCGGCTCGATGCTGGGCATGCTCTTCGAGTCTCTAGCCGCGCTCTGCGTGCGTGTGGCGGCCCAGGCAGCCGAGGCGGAGGTGGCGCATCTGAGGACTCGAAACGGCGACCACGAGGTGGACCTCGTCGTGGTCCGGCCCGATGGTGGGGTGGTGGGGATCGAGGCGAAGCTCGCGGCAGGCGTCGACGACTCCGACGGCAAGCATCTTCGGTGGCTGCGCGACCAACTAGGCCCTCGCTTCGTGGATGGCGTCATCCTCACGACAGGTCCGACGGCATACCGCCGCCTTGACGGGCTAGCAGTGGTCCCGCTGGCGCTCCTCGGTCCATGACGGCTTCCATCAGCCTTGGTGTGCGGCAGTCAGGGTGGGACAAGCGTGATCACACGCGCGCATCCGGCTCGTCAACGGCGATCAAACCCGATCAGTAGCCACAGATGCGGATCGGCTATGGAACGTGGTCGAGTTCCGATTTAACGTCTAACGTTATTGACGCGGCACGTTATGCTGGGCAGGCTTTGCGGGTGATCAGATCCTTCGCGGACCGCGACCCCGAACCTGTCTGGTTGCGCGAAGCTGTCCCCCGATTGGACCCGCGGATCCATCGCGTCGCGAACCGAAAGCTCCTCATGCTGGACGCGGCTCCAACGCTCGATTCACTGCGTGTCCCGCCGGGTAACCGTCTGGAGGCACTGAAGGGCGATCGCAAGCGACGCCACAGCATCAGGATCAACGATCAATGGAGGATCACGTTCCGCTGGACCGGCTCTGGGCCAGAGGACGTGCTCATCGAGGATTATCACTGAGGGAGGAACGATGACTGTGAAGCTCTACTCGCCGATCCATCCGGGCGAGATCCTGATGGAGGAGTTCATCGAGCCCTTCGGGATCACCCAACACCGGCTGTCGGTGGCCATCGGCGTGCCGCCTCGGCGGATCAACGAGATCGTGCACGGCAAGCGTGCGATCACGGCAGACACTGCGCTGCGCCTGGGGAAGTACTTCGGGCTCGACCCTCAGTTCTGGCTCAACCTGCAGTCGCGCTACGAGATCGAGCTGGCCCAGGACCGCGCTGCCGACCAGATCGCGGCGATTCAGCCCCTTGTTGCGCCATCGTGACGTCCCTCCACAATCTCGCCGAGGCCGTCGCACGAGCGAGGGCGACCTCGGCGCATCCGATCGTGGTCGGTATCTCAGGTTTCGGTGGCTCGGGGAAATCGAGCCTCTCCGCTGCGCTCACGAGGGCTGTCGCTGGAACCGTCCAAGTCAGAGGTGATGACTTCCTCGACCCGGTGCGCTCTCATACGCGCTCGAATGACTGGGCTGGCGTGGAGCGGAGGCGGTTGGCCGACGAGGTGCTCCACCCTTTCAGGGAGGGTCGGGAGTCCACCTTCCGGCCCTTCGACTGGGGCTTGCGTGCCTTGGGAACTCCGCAGCCGACCCCCAGCGGGGACGTGCTCGTCGTGGACCTGATAGGGCTGCTGCACCCGGAGATCGAGGATGTGCTCGATCTGGCGATCTGGTGCGACGTCGAGCTCGAGACCGCCACGGCCTGGGGCAAGGCCCGAGACGCGCGATTCAAGCGGGACAACGACCGACTGTGGGACGAGATCTGGGTGCCCAACGAGCGTGACTTCGCTGAGCGATTCGACCCCCGCCAGCGAGCGGACCTGGTCGTGGCACCCCTGCCGCTGGAGGGTTTCGCCGATACCTGAGTCGGTGGCACACCGGACCGACGGCGAGGTGATGTTCGTCGGCTACGGAACGTGGTGGAGTTTCCGGTTCAATGTGTAGCTCAGGTCCCGCATCAAGCGGGCCACCGATCGTGGGTTTGGGGTAGGGCTCGACCAGCCGTCTTTTGGCGACGATCTCGAAGCCGGCGCACCCGCGGCGGCCGTCGACGACTCCGACGGGGAGAACCTTCGGTGGCTGCGCGACCAGGTGGGCCCCTGCTTCGTGGATGGCGTGATCGTCACTACCGGTCCGACGGCATACCGGCGCTCGGATGGGCTGGGGGTGGTCCCGCTCGCCCTCCTTGGTCCGTGACAGGTCAGGACCTAGCGGTGATCGCGCGCTCACGGCAGACCTGTCGAACGAGTCCGGTTTCGGACGTAGCACGGCGTGCTACGCTCGAAACGTGAGCGAGGTCATCAGCCAACGGGAGTTGCGCAACGACAGCGGCCGCATCATGCGGGCGCTTGACGAAGGTCGCTCCTTCGTGCTGACAAGAAACTCAGTCCCCGTGGGGGAGTTGCGGCCCCTCCGCCGACATCGCATGGTCGACACCCGACTCGTGAGCGAGATGTTCCGCCACGCCCCACGCATCGACCGCGAACAGTTCCTCCGCGACCTCGACAACGCCGTCGATCAGGGTGTTGAGCCCCGTGCCTGAGCGTCTGGGGAGCGGGCTGCTTGACACGTCGGTCGTCATCGATCTCGACAGGATCGACCTCGAGCACCTACCGCTGACAGTCGCAGTCAGCGCCATCACCATGGCGGAGCTTGCGGCAGGTCCGGCCGCGACACAGGACCTGGCGGAGCGAGCACGCAGACAGGATCGGCTGCAACGGGCCGAGGCTGCCTTCGAACCGATCCCGTTCGGGAGTGAAGCAGCTCGCGCCTACGGAAGGGTGCACGCCGCTGTGGCGGCGGCAGGGCGCCAGCCTCGCCGGAGGTTCGCGGATCTGCTGATCGCCTCCGTCGCGGTGGCCGAGGGTTTGCCGCTGGTGACCCGGAATGCTGAGGACTTCGCTGGGCTGAGTGACGTCCTGGTGGTTGTTCCGGTCTGAGTGATCCCTCTGGTATCACGTTCTGCGACGGGCGATCCGGGCACGAGTTCCTTGTCGGCGGCGTGGGCTGTCGGTGGCCACCGCGTGTCGTGTCTGTCCGGCCCGGGTCACAGCTGCAGATGGAGCCGCAAGGCCTTGTCGAGCTCCGCCATGAGCGTCGGTGGGACTCGACCGACTGCAGGACCCACGCGTTCGACTGCGACCGAACGCACTTGTTCAGCCTGGGCTTTGGAGTCCAGCCGCAGTCCCGTCTCCGCTGCGGGCAGGAGCACCTGGAATGGGAAGGCCCGCTCCACGTTGCTGGTGACTGGAACCACGGTGACGACTCCCCGACCGAGGCGCTGCGCCACGGCGTTTGCCCCGTCATTACTGACGAGCACGGCCGGGCGACGCTTGTTCGCTTCACTGCCACGCGCGGGTTCGAGATCGACGAGGACTATCTCACCGCGAAGCATCGGCCAGACCGTCCGAGGATGCGACAGACCAAGCCTTCTCGTCTCCCGAGTCGGTCCATTCCTGCCAGGCGTCTGCATACGCCGCCTCCAGGTGACGGTCTCGCAGGCGTCGGATCGCCTGTTGGACTCCCGCCGACCGCGACTCAAGACCGGCCTGCTCGACAAACCGGTCGAGGGCTGCGAGATCTTCCGCGGTCACGCTCACGCTCAACTTCATGACCTGATCCTACTTAAGTAGCATCGTGGTTGCTACTCAAGTAGGAGCCACACTGTGCAGCAGGGGCTGCCTTCACTAGGCATCGGCCATGACTGAGGCCGGGCCGACCCCCTGTGCGTCAGGCTGACGCATGGGAAGGGTTATCCACAGGGTGGATGGCCTCCGGATGCGGATTCTCGCAGGCTCACTACTCTTGCCCCAGGGCACAGGGGAAGGGGCATGCGGTGGCTGACGCACTCCGTCAGGTCGAGGGTGAGGTTCGTGAACTCATCCGCCGATCCGGCGTGGATCCCACTCGACACCCCGCGGTCATGGACCGGCTGGTGCGGGATGCCGTGCGCGACTACGACGAGAGGTCTATGGTCAGCGGCCTGCCAGCCTTGGCCAATGCCGA
>JAKOZM010000447.1 GCA_029779995.1 Actinomycetes bacterium | reverse complement strand
ATCGATGACGGCTCCACCGACGGCTGTGAACGTCTGTGTGACGAGGTGGTCAGCAGCGACCCGCGGTTCCACGTCATCCATCAGGTCAATTCCGGTTGGCCCGGCCGGCCCCGCAACGTGGGGATCGCCGCCAGCGACAGCCGCTACCTCTTCTTCGCCGACGCCGACGACTGGTGTGAACCAACGCTGCTGTCCGACCTCGTGGGCTTCGCCGATGAGCACAGCAGTGACGTGGTGATACCAGCGGTCGCCGCCGACACCCATGCCTGGAGTTCCCGGGAGCCGGTGCTGCGCAATGACGTGGATCTCGACCTGCGGGAGGCGTTCACGTCCCTGACCCCGCACAAGTTGTTCCGGCGCTCCTACTTCGAGGGTCTCGGCCTGCGGTTCACCGAGGAGAAGGTGCCGTTGGAGGATGGGCAACTCGTCGCCCAGGCCTACGTCGGCGGCGGCCGCATCAGCCGCTTCGGGGAACGCCTCGGCTACCACTGGATGGGCCGCGAGGGAACCAACATCTCCTACTCGCCGCGCGACCCGGCCGCGCACGCCCACAGCGTGGCCAGCATCATGCGCTCGGTGCGCCAGTTGCCCGGCCCACTCGCCGATGAGATCAATCTGGACATGTACCGGCGCAAACTGCTGCGCTACCTGGGGCCGAACTACCTGCCCCGGATGACCGAGGAGCGCCAGCGCGGCTGGGTGCTGGGAACCGCCAGCATCGTCGAGCAGTTCATCCCCGTCGACCTGGAGGCCACGCTGGCCGCATGGCCCCGACTCGCCTCCCGCACGGCGCGCCTGCGAGAACCCGAACTGTCCGTCGCCCTCGCGCAGGCGCGACTGGAAGGCGTGGTGCCCACCGAGCGAGTAAACGGCCACTGGTTCATCGGTCCCATCGTCGTCGACGACATCGTCGGAGTGCGGGTGCGTGCCAAGCGCGTCGTAGCCCGCGGCGTGCGGGTGGTCTGCCGGCCGGAGTGGGTGTCGGTACGCTCACCCCGACTGGAGGTACTGGTGGGTGAGGATCGCTATCCGCTGGTCGAAATGATGGAGCCCACCCTGCCGATCCCCGCCCCCGGGCCGGTCATCGCCGCGTGGGACGACGTCGAGGTCCCTGTGGAGTACGACGGTGAATCCGTGCTGCACAACGGCCTGTGCCTGGAGGCACGCGACGGTGGGTTGGTGGCGGGCCCCGCGGCGTAACTGGCGCTTCGGAGGGGTCAGGGTCGGGTTCCGTTTCGTCGGCGGGTGAGGGTGCTGCTGCCCTTGGGGTTGATGGTCAACTGGAGTCTGCCGTGGTGGGCGTGGTTGCGGTGGCAGCCGCAGAACCAGAACTCAGCGGTGGGTACGTTCGAGAGCCTCCGCCCAGGGTGCCGGGGCTCACAAACGCGCCAAGCCCTACCTGTCAATCTGAGTGTGAGTTGGTTTGTTCCCCGAAAGGAATCAGTGATCGCGACGATGAGTGTCCAGTTCTTGAGCCCGGAGCAGAAGCGGGAGCATGTGCTGTCGTATCTGGGATGTGCGCATGGCACGAAAGCTGAGTATCTGACCGAGCACGGGATCACCTCCTGGCTGGTGCGTAAGTGGCGTAAGCAGTTGTATGCAGGGACTCTGGAGATAGGTCTGGTGCCTCGGGGAGGTGTGATGAACGACCCGGATGTCAACCGTGAGCTTGCCCGGCTCAGGCAGGAGAACGACCGGTTGCGTGAGCAGGTGGCCGACCAGGACCGCCGGCGGGAGAAGTTGGCCGCGGACTTGGATACCTCGAAAGAGGTGATCGAGGCGCTGGGAAAAGCTATCGCGCTCTTGCATCCCAGCAGCGAGAGCGCGGCAAGTACAACCGAGGACTGAGTGACCAGGACAGCGCGCAGTTGCAGTCGTTCCTTGCCATGGAGAACACGCTGGTGGGGCAACTGGGCGCAGCGGGGCTGTCG
>JAKOZM010000444.1 GCA_029779995.1 Actinomycetes bacterium | reverse complement strand
CCGGCGCGCAGGAAGGCGGCGGCCACCGTGGGCCCACCCTCCAGCCACACGTGCCGCCGGCCCGTGGCATAGAGCTCGGCGAGCGCTTCGGCCGGGTCGCGGGTGCGTAGCAGCACGGTCTCACCGTCATGGTTGAAGACCCTGTGCTCCGGATCCAGAGTCCGCAGCCCGATGACGGCTCGTAACGGCTGGTGGGAACGGCCATCGCGCACGGTGAGCAGAGGGTCATCAACGGCGACTGTGCCGGTGCCCACCAGGATGACGTCACACTGTCCACGCAGTCGATGCACGTCCGCGCGGGCTTCTGGCCCAGTGATCCACGCGCTGGTGCCATCCGAGGCTGCGCTGCGGCCGTCGAGGCTGGCGGCGAACTTCCATGTCACCCATGGCCGGGCATGCGTGAGCCCGAACAACCAGGCCCGATTCACCGCCCGCGCTTTGTCCTCCAGCAACCGGCCCGCAACGTCGACCCCCGCCGCCCGTAGTGTCTCGGCCCCCCCGGCGGCCACCGGGTTTGGGTCGGCCAGGGCGAAGACCACGCGGGTCACTCCGGCGTCAATGAGGGCCAACGAACACGGTCCGGTGCGTCCGTGGTGGTTACACGGTTCCAAGGTGACGACCGCTGTGGCGCCCCTTGGGTCGGCGCAATGAGCCAGCGCATCCACTTCCGCGTGCGGGCTGCCCGCTCCGCGGTGATAACCCTGTGCGAGCAGTTCCCCGTCGCGCAGAAGGACACACCCCACCCGCGGATTGGGGCCCAGCGGCACGCCGGGTGTGGTCGCCAGCTCCAGCGCGAGAGCCATCGCTTCGGTTTCGTTCACAGTGTCCCCAATCGTGGCAGGTCGGCTGTCACAGCCGTTCGATGACCACCGCCACGCCGAGCCCCGCCGCTCCACTGACCCCGGCCACCCCGTACCGGCCATCGCGATCCTCCAGCTCATCCAGGCACTGACCGACCATGATCGTGCCGGTCGCGCCGAAGGCATGCCCCATCGCCATGGTCCCGCCGTTGGGGTTCATCCGGTCGGGTCCCGCGTCGAGGGCGCGGCGGAACCGCAGACACAACGCGGAGAAGGCTTCGGCGAACTCGAACACGTCGATGTCGGCTGGTCGCAAGCCCGCTCGGGCGATGGCCTGCTCCATCGCTGTCTGGCCGGCGGTGAGCATCAGTACCGGGTCGCAGGTGGCCACCGCGGAGGCGATGATGCGAGCGCGGCCGTCCTGAGAACCGAGCACCATGAGGGCCGCACCGTCGGCCATCTGCGGTGATGTGCCGACGGTGTGAAAGTGCTCGATCGCCCCGTAGCGCTGCATTACGATCGCATCCTCGGCGGGCCGGTCGGCGAACACCGGCGGCAGGGTTGCCAGCCGCTCGGGCGTCACTTCGCGGATGAATTCATCGCGGGTCAGTCCGATCGGCACAACGCTGCGGTCGAAGCGGCCGTCACGCCAGGCGGCCGCGGCCTTGGTGTGTGTCTCGACCGCGTATGCGTCCAACTCTTCGCGGGAGAAACCCTCGAGCGTGGCATTGAGATCAGCGGCGATTCCCATGTGCACGCTATAGGGCTCGCGCCACAGTGGACCTTCGTCGCTGAAGATGGGCACGTGGCTGACACTCTCGACGCCTCCGGCCACCGCGAGGGTGAGGTCACCGGCACGGATGCGGGCCGCCGTCGTTGCGACAGCATCGATGCCTGAGGCGCAGAACCGGTTCAGGGTCACCCCCGGTGTCTGCCACCCGCTGCGCAGGTTTGCGGTCCGCGCCACGTTCGCTCCCTGCTCACCCACTTGCGAGGCCACACCCAGGACAAGATCCTCCACGTGACCGGAGTCCAGACCGCGCTCGACCAGCGCCCCCTGCAAGCCGGTGACCATGTCCAGGGGAGTGAGCGGGGACCTGCCGCGCGGGGTGCGGACCCAGTCGATGATGTACACCCCCTCATCGTGGCCAACGGGCGGGCTGACCGCGATCTGCAACGCCGGGCAGCACCGTTCTCGGCGCAGGAGTCATACGCTGGGGCCGTGATTGGCATTCGTGGGGGATACCAGACCGATTTCGCGCGCAATTGGACCCGGGAAGGACTCGACACCGCCGACATCGTGGCCGAAACCCTCGCGGGCACGTTCGAGGCGGCCGCCGTCGAACCAGAAGAGATCGACGTCATCCATGTCGGGAACGCCTTCGGGCAGTTGTTCACCGGACAAGGTCAGCTGGGTGCGATGCCAGCCACGGTGGAGCCGCGACTGGCCGGCAAACCGGCCTCACGGCACGAGGCGGCGTGCGCTTCCGGTGGCATCGCGATACTCGCGGCCATGGCCGACCTGGAGGCGGGCAGGTATGAAACCGCGCTCGTGCTCGGCGTTGAACTCGAGCGCACGGTACCGGGGGACAATGCCGCCGACTTCATGGGAGCAGCCGCCTGGGTAGGGCGGGACGCGATGGATGCCAAGTACTGCTGGCCCTGGTCCTTCTCCCAACTGGCCGACGAGTACGACCGACGGTACGGCCTCGAAGACCGGTACCTGCATGCGATCGGCGAGCTGAATCTGCGTAATGCGCGCAGCAACCCGCTGGCCCAGACCAGGGACTGGACGTACCACCCGCAGAGCCCGCACGTAGAGGGCCGGCTCCACCGCAACGACTGCAGTCAGGTGACCGACGGTGCCGTCGGACTGGTGCTGACGCGGGGCGAGGCGCCGGCCGTGGTCCGCGGGTGGGGACACCGGACCGTCGGTTTGGGTCTGGCGGCGAAACTCGCCGAGCGGGATCCGCTGATCATGCCGCACGTGGCCGCCACCATCGCCGATGCCTTTGCGCGCGCTGAGGTGCAACTGGATGACATCGAAGCGATCGAGACCCACGACTGTTTCACACCCAGTGAGTACATGGCCATCGACCACTTCGGGATCACCGCGCCTGGCCGCAGCTGGGAGGCGATCGAGAACGGTGACCTCGAGATCGGCGGGCGGATTCCGATGAATCCCAGCGGCGGCCTGATCGGAGTGGGTCACCCGGTGGGCGCGACGGGTGTCCGCATGGTTCTGGATGCCTATCGGCAGGTGACCGGTACGGCCGGTGGCTACCAGGTGCCCGGCGCCTCGCGGGTCGCCACACTGAACATCGGGGGCAGTACGGCTACCTCGGTCAGCTTCGTGGTCACCGGAGACAGGTAGGATATGCAGGATTGCAGATATTTGAAAGTGTGAAAGGCGGTCACTGCGGTGCCTGTCCCCCTCTACCGCGCGAAAGCGGAGTTCTTCCGAACCTTGGGTCACCCCGTGCGGATCCGCCTGTTGGAGCTGCTGGCCGAATCAGACAAGCCAGTCCACGAATTGCGCGCGGCCATCGACACTGAGCAGTCGGCTATCTCTCAGCAGCTGTCGGTTCTGCGATTGTCCGGTCTGGTGACCCGACGAACCGAGGGCGGCGAAGTCGTCTACTCGTTGGCTCTGCCCGCAGTCAAGGAACTCTTGGCCGCCGCCAGGGAGATCCTGCAGACCAAGGCCGCCGACCAGGGCGGCTTGGTTGATGACATCACCCCTGTGCCGTGATAGGCGCTTGGGCGCAGGATCTGCGGCAAGGGGCTATCTGGACGTGGCAGCGTACGAGATCGCTGCTGCCCCAACGAAGTGACTTCAGCGCCATGCGGATTGCACCCGCCCGTGATCTACAGTCCGGTTTGACTGTTGGAGTAGTCGCTTTGCCGCTGGCGCTCGCCTTTGGGATCACCTCCGGCCTCGGCGCGGCGGCGGGACTCGTGACAGCGATCGTGGCAGGGGTCGTGGCGGCCGTGTTCGGGGGAAGCAACGTTCAAGTCTCAGGGCCGACCGGGGCCATGACAGTGGTACTGGTGCCGATCGTCGCAGCCTATGGGGCCAACGGTGTCCTCGTCGTGGGCATCATGGCGGGACTGCTCCTTCTCGTGATGGCCTTCGCTGGTTTGGGGAGGTATATCCGCTTCGTGCCGCTGCCGGTGATCGAGGGATTCACTTTGGGGATCGCGGTCATCATCGCGTTACAGCAGGTCCCGGCTGCCTTGGGCCAAGAGGGCGGTGGCGAGCAGGTCGTACTCAGCGCCATCGATGATCTCTGGGCGTGGTTGTCCGCTCCGCAGTGGCCCCCCTTGCTGTTGACCATGGGGACAGTCGTTGTGATCCTTGGGGCAGCGCGGCTTCGTGTGCGACCGGCTGTGCCAGTGGCTCTCATCGCAGTCGTAGGGGCAACAGTGCTCGTGCAGGTGGCTGACATCCCGGTGGCCGCCATCGGTACCCTTCCGTCGGCGATACCCGCCCCCCAACTGCCGGACTTCAGGTGGTCAGACCTGCGGGTGTTAGCCGCTCCCGCGCTCGCCGTGGCGGCGCTGGCCGCGCTGGAGAGTCTGCTGTCAGCAACGGTGGCAGACGCGATGAGTGTGTCAGGACGCCATGATCCCGACCGAGAGCTCTTCGGACAGGGTCTGGCCAACATCGCAAGCCCGCTGTTCGGTGGAATCCCGGCAACCGCTGCGATCGCCCGCACGGCCGTCAACGTGCGAACCGGCGCCGTGTCGCGCCTGGCTGCGCTCGTGCACGCGCTGGTGCTGGTGCTGGTGGTGGTGGCCCTGGGGACTGTCGTGGCCCTGATCCCGTTGGCCGTCCTGGCTGGCGTCCTGATAGCGACGGCCGCCCGGATGGTGGAAGTATCGAGTCTGCGAGTCCTGCTGCGCGCAAGCCGAAGCGATGCCATCGTGCTGATCGTGACGTTTGTGGCAACCGTTGCGCTTGATCTGGCCACGGCCGTCATCCTCGGGATCGTCGTCGCCGGCGCCACGGCACTGCGTCAGGTCGCTCGATCCACCTCCCTCACGGAAATGCCGCTGAGCGACGCAGCGGATTCCCACACCGCAAGCGAGCGGGCGCTACTTGACGAGCACATCGTCGCCTATCGCCTGGATGGTCCGCTGTTCTTCGGGGGCGCCCACAGTGCCCTGATGGAGTTGGCCGAAATCACAGACACTCGCGTGGTGATCCTGCGCATGTCGCACATGAGCACGTTGGATGCCACGGGGGCGGCGGTGCTCAGTGACACGATTCGCGGCCTCGAGGCCAGGGGAACGACGGTTCTGGTGTCAGGATTGCCGCAGCGATTCCTGCCACAGCTGGAGGCCACAGGCATCATTGACGATCTCCGAACCAACAACCACCTCTTCGATTCGACCCCCGCCGCCATCGCCCACGCGCGTCGACACGTTCGCCGCGACAACCACCACCATGGTCAGCGGGCGGTTGGGGACCTACCCTGAGCCACATGGACATCGAGATCGTCGGCCGCCTGCTCAGCACTCTTCCCGAGGACGACGACCACCCGTATCGCACTGGTCCGTGGCACCCGCAGAACACCGAGTGGCGGGCGACGGACATGGTGGTCGAGGGTGACATCCCCGAGGACCTCGACGGGGTGTACCTGCGGAACACTGAGAACCCGCTGCATCCGGCGATGAAGCGTTACCACCCGTTTGACGGGGACGGCATGTTGCATGCGATCGGCTTCCGCGACGGGCAAGCGTTTTACAGCAACAAGTTCGTCCGCACCGACGCCATGCTGGCTGAGCAGCAGGCTGGCGGGCCGTTGTGGGCCGGTTTGGCCGAGCGCCCCGGACGTCGGGGCTGGGGTGCCCGGCACCAGCTCAAGGACGCCTCCAGCACCGACGTTGTGGTGCACAACGGCTTCGCGCTGTCGACCCATTTCGAGTGTGGCGAGGGCTACCGGATGGACCCGGTGACACTGGACCCGCACGGCAAGGCCCCGTGGGTGCCCGAGCGGGGCACCAGCGCTCACCCGAAACTGGACGAGCACACCGGCGAGCTGATGTTCTTCAACTACTCCGTGGAGGAGCCTTTCCTGAACTACGGGGTGGTCGACGAGACCGACACACTCGTGCACTACGTGCCGGTGGAACTGCCCGGGCCGCGGATCCCGCACGACATGGCCTTCACCGAGAACTACGCCATCCTCAACGACTGCCCGTTGTTCTGGGAGCCCGATCTCATCCCGCGGGGTGTGTACGCGCCGACCTTCCGCCGGGACTTGCCCACGCGGCTTGGCGTCATCGGTCGCCGAGGCGACACCGTGCAGTGGTTCGAGGCGGACCCGACCTACGTGCTGCATTGGGTGAACGCCTACGAGGACGGCGACGAGATCGTGCTCGACGGCTTCTTCCAGGATGACCCCATGCCTGCGGTGGGCCCCGATGCCACGTACTACGAGCGGATCTCGCGGTTCCTGTCGCTGGATGGGATGCAGACCCACCTGCACCGTTGGCGGCTCAATCTGGTCACGGGTGCGGTGAAGGAGGAACGACTGTCCGACACCATCACCGAGTTCGGCATGATCAATGGTCTGCATGGTGGGCGCCGACACCGCTACACCTACGCCGCAACCGGCGTCCCCGGGAAGTTCCAATTCAACGGCCTGGTCAAGCACGATGTGGACGCCGGCACGGAGCAGGCCTTCATGCTGCCCGATGGGGTGTACTGCTCGGAGACGGCGATGGCACCCAGGGTCGGTTCGACGGGCGAGGACGACGGTTACCTGGTGACTTTTACCATCGACATGCCCCAGAACCGGTCCCAGGCACTGGTCTTCGACGCCGCAAATGTCGCGGACGGACCCGTTGCCCGGGTCACGCTGCCCGAGCGGATCAGCAGCGGCACACATTCGACGTGGGCCCCGGGATCGGCCTTGGCTGGATGGCGCGGGTAACCACCCTCGCACAGTGCCCGCGCGATCCCTTGCTCAGGGAACACTCTCGGCGGCGTTCCGCGCTCGTCAGACTGATGGGCCGGGCCTGAGGTCACCGGCCGTGATTTGGCGACGCAGTCCTGGATCCGACTTCGACGCGTACATCGCGGTGTCGGCGCGACTGATGACGTCCTGCAACGAGTCGCAGGGCTGCAGTTGAGCTGTCCCGACTGATGCCATGCCCCTGCCACCTTCGGCCAGTTGTTTTTGCATGTCCGCGAAGCGTTCACAGGCCGTCACCTCGGATATGCCCGGCATGCCGCATATGAACTCGTCGCCGCCGTAGCGAATCACGATGTCGCAGTCGCGCAGAACGGATTTGATCGCGTCCGACACGACACGGATCAGTGAGTCGCCCGCCTCGTGACCTGCTGCGTCGTTCACCGCTTTCAGGCCATCAATATCGACGAAGGCGACCGTGAACGGTTCGCCGGTTTCCTGGCATTGCTCGGCCATGCGCTCGAGTTCCGTCCATCCGGCGCCGCGCGGAAAGAACCCAGTGAGTGAGTCATGCAGCAAGGAATCGATCCGCTCTGCGGCTTGCGCGAGACTCGCGGCGGCTGCTGAACGGTCAAGAGCTGCGCAGCGCCGATCCTCGGCCGCAGATTCGCGATCTTGGCGAGCCGCCGCACGTTGCACCGCGCGGGTTCGCCCTGGGCGCCCATGGATGACGTCCTGCTCATCCGAGGCACGGTCTCGGTCATTCGCTTGGCCATCTCTGAGTTCGGCGGCCACGTCCCGGTCGTCAGCGAGATCGTCTCCGGTCGCGGGGGCACCGTTAACAAGTGCTTCTGCGTGTGTGGAGGCCACCGTCAGCCCATCGCCGGAGCCTGCTTCAGGCGGCTGCACACTTCCAGTGTGCCACTCAGATGCAATCTCCCGCACCGGTCGACCTCCCTGCAACTAGGGACCGTAAGGAGTAAACAAGCCACGGGCGGCATTCGTCAGGCGAGCCGGTAGACCAGGCTGCGGGGTGCGGTGTTGGTCGCGTCGTAGCTCAGCCGCAGACCGCTGGCGTCGAACTGCTCGAACCACTCCTGCCAGCTGATCTGGACGCCGTCCGTGAACGAGAGGTCCTGGCCGTGTCGCCGCGGCACGACACCACGCGCTTTGGCCCACTCGCGGATCTCAGCATGGTCGACGGTCTCCTCCATGGTGGTCAGGTACCCGCTGTGGTCGGGATGAACCGGGAGGCCGCAATGCCGGGAGTAGCGTGGACATTATGAAGCGTGTGATGTGCGTGGTTGGGGTCCTGCTGATCGGGGTCACCCCGGCGGTCGCGACCGAGCACCCGCGACCGATGGGTCAGTACGCGCTGGGAATCGTGGAGCAGTTGACCACCGAGCCCCGCGTGCAGGGCACTGCCGGGGAGCGAAGAGCCGGTGCCAAGATCCGATCGTGGTTCGACAACTACGGCCTCGACACCCGCGTGCAGAAGTTCGCGTTCACCCGCAAGGGGGTTCGGTACACCTCCCGCAACATCATCGCCACCCTGCCTGGCACGACATCGCGGCGAGTCATCATCGGGGCGCACTACGACAACCGCCCGGAGGGGGCAGGTGCCGACGACAACGCCAGCGGTGTGAGCGTGATGCTCGAGGTGGCCAAGCGGGTTGCGAAGCGAGGTCCGCTGCCCTTCACTGTGACTTTCGTGGCCTTCGGCGCTGAGGAGAATCCCGGCGGGTTGGTGGGGTCCAACAGGTTTGTGCAGCGGATGAGCAAGGCCCAGATCCGCCGGACCCAGGTGATGATCAACTACGACTCGCTCATCGTGGGCGATCACCTCTATGTCCACGC